>NC_014100.1:2172623-2482998 GCF_000092285.1 Caulobacter segnis ATCC 21756
CGTAGCGTCGAGGAGGTCCGCATCGCCGCGCCGGGCGTGATCGTCGGATCTTTGGTCTTGCTTACGCAGGGCCGGGCGCTGGACGCCCTGACCCTGGGCGAGCAGGGCGCGCGGTCGCTGGGCGTCAGCCTGACGCGAACGCGGCTCCTGCTGGCGATCGGCGTGGCCCTGACGGTCGGATCCAGCGTGGCGGTCACGGGCGTCATCGGTTTCGTGGGGCTGATCGTCCCGCATCTGCTGCGGCCCTGGGTTGGTTCGAGGCCCGGCGCTCTCCTCTGGCCCTCGCTGCTGGGCGGGGCGGCGCTGACGCTTGGCGCCGACATCCTGGTCCGCCTGACCCCGGCCGCCGAAGAGATCAAGCTCGGCGTCGCCATGGCCGCGCTGGGCGGGCCTTTCTTCCTCTGGATGCTGGTGGCGATGCGCAGGAGGCTGGCGTGAGCGAGGGACTGTTCGCCGAGACGGTGAGCCTGAGCCTGGGCGGCAAGGCGGTGCTCAACCGCGTCACCGCCCAGTTCAGCCGGGGCGAGCTGGTTGCGATCGTCGGTCCCAACGGCGCGGGCAAGTCGAGCCTGCTGTCTTGCCTGGCGGGCCTGAGGCGCCCCGACACAGGCCAGGTCTCTCTGGACGGCGCGATCGTGACGCAGATCCCCGCGCGACGTCGGGCGCGAGTGATGGCGTTCCTGGCCCAGACGCCCGAGATCGCCTGGGATGTCGATGTACGCACCTTTGTGGGCTTGGGGCGCACTCCGCACCTGGGCGCGTTCGGTCCCAGCGCCGAAGACGCCGCCGCCATGGACCAGGCGATCGCGACGACGGGGCTGGACGATTTCGTCGAGCGGCCGATCACCCGCCTGTCGGGGGGCGAGCGGGCCAGGGCCCTGATCGCCCGCGCCTTGGCGGGCCAAACTGACTGGCTGCTGGCGGACGAGCCGCTGACGGGACTCGATCCGGGACACGCCTTGGATACGGTGGGCCTGTTCCGCCGCCTCGCCCACGAGCAGGGCAAGGGCGTGATCGTCACGCTGCACGATCTGACCCTGGCCGCCCGCTTCGCCGATCGCGTGCTGTTGCTGGATCGAGGCTGCCTGGTCGCCGACGGCGCGCCAGGGAAAGCGCTGACGCCGCAGGCCTTGGCGATGGCCTATGGCGTCGCAACCCGCACCCACGCCGGCGAGGCGGGGCCGCTGATCGAGATCCTGCGCCGTGTGGACTAGCCCGTGGATCGTCCTGGCCGCGGCGGCTCTGGAAGCCGTGCTGGGCTATCCGGAGGCGCTCCACCGCCGCATCCCGCATCCCGTGGTCTGGATCGGCGCCCTGATCTCGCGTCTGGAAGCTGGGCTCAATCGCCCAACCTGGAGCGACGCGACGCGTCGCGCGGCGGGCGTCGCGACGCTGGCGATCATCGTGCTGGTCAGCGGACTTGTTGGCTGGCTGCTGGCCAAGTTCGGCGGGCCCTACGTCATGGCGGTCGTTGGGACGCTGGGCCTGGCGCAGCGTAGCCTTCACCAGCATGTCACCGCCGTTCTGCGTCCGTTGCAAAGCGGTGATCTCGTCGCGGCGCGAGAGGCGGTCGGCATGATCGTCGGCCGCGACGTGGCTGGCCTCGACGCCGGCGGGGTCGCCGCGGCGGCGATCGAGAGCCTGGCCGAGAGCTTCAATGACGGCGTCGTCGCGCCGATCTTCTGGTTCGTGGTCGCGGGCCTGCCGGGCCTCTTCGTCTACAAGGCGGTCAATACGGCCGACAGCTTGATCGGCCACCGCGAGCCGCGTTGGCGCGCGTTCGGCTGGGCCTCGGCGCGGTTCGACGACCTGCTGAACCTGGCCCCCGCGCGGCTGGCCGGCGCGCTGATCGCCTTGGCCGGGCGCGGCGGCTGGTCGGTCATGATCCGCGACGCGGGCAAACACGCCTCGCCGAACGCCGGCTGGCCTGAGGCTGCGATGGCCGGCGCCCTGGGCGTGCGCCTGGGCGGCGCGGCCTGGTATGACGGCGAGCGGTCCGATCGCCCCATGTTCGGAAGCGGCCGGGAAGTCCAGACCGAAGACCTGCAGCGCGCGCTGCGCATCTACCTGGCGGCCTGCGCGATCCTGTGGCTGCTGTTGGCGTTGGGAGGACTGGCATGGCCGCGTTGATGATCCAGGGCTGCGGGTCCGACGTCGGCAAGTCGGTGCTGGTCGCGGGCCTTTGCCGGCTGTTCGCCAACCGAGGCCTGACGGTCCGTCCGTTCAAGCCGCAGAATATGTCGAACAACGCCGCGGTCACTGCGGAGGGCGGGGAGATCGGGCGGGCTCAGGCCCTGCAAGCCGTCGCCTGCCGCACGCCGCCGACCGTCGACATGAACCCGGTGCTGCTGAAGCCCCAGAGCGACGTCGGCGCTCAGCTGGTGGTGCGGGGCCAGATGGCCGGGACCTGGAAGGCCAGCGGCTACCAGGCGCGGAAGGGCGAACTGCTGGGTCTCGTGGTCGAGAGCTTCCGGCGCCTGGAGGCCGAAAGCGACCTCGTCATCGTCGAGGGGGCGGGGAGCCCGGCCGAGGTCAATCTCCGCGCCGGCGACATCGCCAACATGGGCTTCGCGCGCGCGGCCGATGTGCCGGTCGTGCTGGTCGGGGACATCGATCGTGGCCATGTGATCGCCGCCCTGGTCGGCGCCCACGCGGTGCTGGACGAGGCCGACCGCGCCATGGTGCGCGGCTTCCTGATCAACAAGTTTCGGGGCGATCCGACGCTCTTCCAGGACGGAAGGCGGATGATCGTCGAGGCGACGGGCTGGCCCGACCTTGGCATGGCGCCCTGGCTGGCGGCGGCGCGACGACTGCCGGCCGAGGACGCCGTCGTGCTCGAAGACCCGTCGCCGCTGGGCGAAAGGAAGATCCGCATCGTCGTGCCGATGCTCTCACGCATCGCCAATTTCGACGAGTTCGACGCCCTGCGCTCCGAGCCGGATGTGGCCTTCGCCTTCGTGCCGCCCGGCCAGCCGCTGCCCGGCGACGCCGACCTTGTCATTCTGCCGGGGACCAAGGCGACGCCGGCGGACCTGGCCTTCTTTCGCGCGCAAGGCTGGGACATCGATCTGGCCGCCCACGTTCGGCGCGGCGGGCGCGTGCTGGGCGTCTGCGGCGGCTTCCAGATGCTGGGCCGTCGTCTCTCTGATCCAGACGGGATCGAGGGCGCGCCAGCCTCCGTGGAGGGCCTTGCCCTGCTCGACGTCGAGACGGTGATGACCGATCGTAAGACCCTGCGCCAGGTGACGGGGCGACTGCCCGGCGGCGCGGCCTTCTCCGGCTACGAGATGCATGTGGGCCGCACCGAGGGCGGCGAGCGTCCGATGCTGCGGTTCGACGATGGCGGCCAGGACGGCGCCATCTCGGCCGATGGCCGGGTGCGCGGCTGCTACGTCCACGGCCTGTTCGACAGCGGCGAGGCGAGGGCCGAACTGCTGGCCGAGCTCGGCGCGGTCTCGGATCACCTCGATCAATCCGCGCGCGTCGACCGGGCGCTCGACGAGATCGCGGCCGCTCTGGAGGCGGCGTTCGACATTCCCGCGCTCGCGGCCATCGCCGGCCTGGAGACCTCTTGATGACCCTGCCCGCCGTTTCCCCGGTCGATCTCTCGGGCGCCGAAGCGCTCCGCGCTCAGCTCGACGCCAAGGCCAAGCCGCTGGGCGCGCTGGGGCGGATCGAGGATCTGGCCGTGCGGCTAGGCCTGATCGCGGGTGGATCGCCGCCGTCGTTCGATCGCGCGTTGCTTCTGGTCTTCGCCGGCGACCACGGCATGAACGCCGAGGGCGTCTCGGCCTATCCGTCGGCTGTCACCCAGGCGATGGTCGCGACCTTCCTGGCCGGCAAGGCCAGCGCCAACGCCTTCGCCCGCGCCGTGGGGGCGGAGTTGCGGGTCGTGGACGCTGGTGTCGACGCCGAACTCCCGTCCCATTCGGTGCTGATCGACGCCAAGGTCCGACGGGGCAGCCGCAACGCCGCGGTCGAACCCGCCTTGACCCAGGCCGAAGTCGAATCCGCGCTGGAACGCGGGGCCGGCATCGCCCTCCAAGCGGCCGAAGAGGGTTTCGAGATCCTCGCCCTGGGTGAGATGGGCATCGGCAACACCGCCTCGGCGGCGCTGCTCATGCATCGCCTGGCGCCCGCGCCGCTCGCCGGCTGCATCGGCCGGGGCGCGGGGCATGACGAGGCGGGCCTGGCGCGCAAGATCGCCATCCTCGAGCGAGCCGCCGCGCGCAGCGCCGCCACGGAGCCCTTGGAGGTCCTGGCGGAGTTTGGCGGCTTGGAGATCGCCATGATGGCCGGCGCGATCATCGGCGCGGCCTCGGCCAAGATTCCGGTGCTCGTGGACGGCTTCATTGTCTCGGCGGCGGCGCTGGTCGCGATCCGCCTGGTTCCGGCGGCCAAGGACTACTGTGTCTTCTGCCATCGCTCGGCCGAGCAGGGGCACGGCCGGCTGCTCGCCGCCTTGGAGGTCGAGCCGCTGCTGGCGCTGGACTTGCGGCTGGGCGAGGGGACAGGTGCGCTGCTCGCCTTGCCCATGGTACGGGCCGCCTCGCGCCTGCTGAGCGACGTCGCCAGCCTGGACGACGTCTTGAACGGAAGGCTCTGACCGTGGGCTGGCTCGCGCATCAGGCGCGGCTTCTGCTCTGCGCCGTCCAGTTCCTGACGCGGATTCCGACGCCGGCCCTGAACCGCTTCGAGAGCGATTGGATCACACGAGCCGCGCGCTATTTTCCTCTGGTAGGTCAGGGTGTTGGGGCGATCTCCGCGGGCGTCTTCTTTGTGGGCTTCCAGATGTGGGGCGCGGGTGTCGCGGCCGTTCTGGCGATTGGCGCGGGCTTGTTGGTCACTGGCGCCTTTCACGAAGACGGCCTGGCCGATACGGCCGACGGGCTGGGTGGCGGCCAGACGGCTCAGCGCCGCCTGGAGATCATGAAGGACAGCCGCATAGGGACCTATGGCGTCTGCGCGCTGCTCGTCGCGCTCGGCCTGAAAGCGGCTGTTTTGGCGACCCTAACGGCGCAGGCCGGAGGCTTGGTTTTGCTGGCGGCGCATGGCGCGGGGCGCGCGGCGGCTGTCGTCGCCATGCGGGTCACGCCGTACGCGCCTTCGGGTGAGGCGGGGAAGTGGAAGCCTACGCCGATCGGCGTGCGCACTGGCGAGGTGATCGTCGCTCTTGTCATCGCGGCCTGGCCGTTGCTGCTTCTACCCGCGCCGGCCGCCGGATTGGGTCTAGCCTTGGGCGGCGTCGCCGCGGTGATCCTGGCGAGAACGGCCGTCCGGTTGATCGGCGGCCACACGGGTGACGTGCTTGGCGCGGTCGAGCAGGTTTTCGAGGTCGGCTTCCTGCTCGGCGTGGCGGCGCTGGCGTGAGGCTGATCGTGTGCCCGGGGTCGGCTGTCGACGCGCTGCTGGCGCGCACGCGCGTAGACCACGTGCTGGCCCTGGTGTCGCCCGACGCCGAGGTCGAGCCGCGCGCGGTTCCGGCGACCATCCTGCGCTTCAACGACATCGCCGCGCCCCGGCCTGATCTGATCGCGCCGAGCTCTGAGTTGGTCCGCGAGATCATTGGCCTAGGCCACGACCTGCCCGCCGAGGCCACGCTTCTTGTCCACTGCTTCGCCGGCGTCAGTCGCTCTCCAGCGGCGGCCTACATCCTGGCGTGCGCCGCGGGCGGCCCCGGCGAGGAGGTCGCGATCGCGACACGCCTGCGCGAGGCCTCGCCCAAGGCCACGCCCAACCCCCTGATAGTCTCCCTGGCCGACGACATGCTGGGGCGCGGCGGCGCCATGAGCGCGGCCATCGCGGCGATCGGGCGGGGCGCGGACGCGTACGAAGGAGACGTGATCGATTGGACGCTGGACGCCGTCGCTCGCCCCTAGGTTCGTCCGGCCGACCATGCGACCCAGAAATTGATGGGAGCGCTAACAATGGTCGTGACACGCGCCTCAGAATTTGTAGGAGTAATCCAGAGCCGCGCCACAAGCGGTCGATAACAAATAGTGGGAGCGAGAAACGATATGGGGTTCTTCGATAAAAAAGTTGGCCGCGCGGGAGCCGTGGCGACGGGCCTGGCGATGGCCTGGCTGCTGGCGACGCCGGCGTCGGCGCAGAACGACAAGATGACGCCGATCGCCATCCCGGCCCAGCCGAACGCGATCACGCTGAACACCGGACCGTTGCCCGGCGGAACGAACGCCGAGAGCTGGCACAGCCAGTACGGCAGCGTCTTCGCCCGCAACGTGACCGTCGCGACCCTGACGCCGTTCCTGCCCGATCCGGCCAAGGCCACCGGCGTGGCCGTGATCGTCGCCCCTGGTGGCGGCTTCCGCACCCTGTCGATGGAAAACGAGGGCTGGGATGTCGCCAAGGCCTTGGCCGACAAGGGCGTCGCCGCCTTCGTCCTGAAGTACCGTCTGAACCAGACGCCGGCCGACATGCCCGGCTTCGAAGCCTCGATGAAGGCGATGTTCTCGGGCGTCGCGCGCGCGCCGCGCATGGACCCGCAGTCCGCTGTAAAGGCGCTGGAGCCGCAACTCGCCGACTCCCGCGCGGCCTTCGCCCTGATCCGCTCGCGCGCGGCCGAGTGGCATGTCGATCCCGACCGCATCGGCATGGTCGGCTTCTCGGCCGGCGCCATGCTGACCCTGACCACGACCCTGGCCGTCGAGGACGCCAAGCCGGCCTTCATCGGCCTGATCTACGGCTCGCTGGCGCCGGCGACGGTCCCGGCCGACGCGCCGCCGATGTTCTTCGCCCTGGCGGCCGACGATCCTCTGTTCGGAAACAGCGGCTTTGGCCTGATCGAGAGCTGGCGCGCGGCTAAGCGTCCCGTGGAGTTCCACCTCTACGAACAGGGCGGCCACGGCTTTGGCATGTACAAGAAGAAGACCACCAGCACCGGCTGGTTCGACGCCTACGCAAGCTGGATGGCCATGCACGGCTATATGAGCAAGAAGTAGCGCTCTTGCGGCCGCCGCTCGTTTGGGCGGCGGCCGCTTCCGGCCTTAGGGCACGGGGATCTCGAACGGACCGACCGGCAGGTTCGCATCGTCGAACAGATTGACCACCGGGCTGTCGGCCCAGGCGTAGCGAACGCGGTCCACCGGCTGGCCGTCGCCGCTCAGCGTCACCTTGTCGCCCTCCGCGCGCCCGGTCGCGAAGCGGCAGGCTCCCGCGCCGCAGAGCTCGAAGCCGATCGCCATGGCGCCGCTGCGGGCGGCGAGGGCGCCCGACACATCCTTGAAGGTCAGGGTCACGCCGCCGCCGGTGTCGCGGGCGGCTGAGGCGATGCGCGGGCCCGACGGCGCGATCGCTTCGCCATAGGCCGTGGCGCGCATGGCGCGGGCGGCGCGGCGGCCGACCTCCTGCTTCTGGCCGGGGTGGATGTCCACCGGATCGCCGTGGTCGATCGTCACCACGACGGCGGCGTGGCCGTCCGCCTCGGCGACGCGGCGCTGAGTGTCGCGCACCTTAGCCCAGCCACTCTCCACGGGTCGCTGGGCCATGTCGCCATAGGCCGACAGCTGCACGATGGCGAACGGCAGGGCCGGCGTCTCGAACCGCGCGCGCCAGTCCTTCAGCATGGCCGAGAGGCGACGGTCATAGCCGGGCAGGCCGGTGTCGGACTCGCCCTGGTACCAGGCCACGCCGGCTAGGCTGACCGGTCCCAGCGGCGCGATCATGCCGTTGTAGAGCGTGCCCGCGCCGTTGATGTCGTCCCATGGCGAGCGTGGAGCGTTGGACTGGGAGCGTCCGGCCGGGGCGTAGCGCCAGCCCTGGTCCAGCGGCGGGCTGCTCCCATCGTCGAACCGCAGTTGCATCGCGCTGGCGGGGCCCAGCATGCCCCCGTCGGCATAGACGTTGTCGGCGTTGACCAGGATGACGTTGCGGCCCTCACGCAAGACGCCGGGCTTCAGGCGATACTGACGCGCGCGGCCCAGGCTGGTCCCGCCGACCGGCTGGCCGTTGACCCAGGTGCGGTCGGCGTCATCGATCGCGCCGAGATTCAGCACCGAGGCTTGGCGAGCCTGTTCGGCGGTCAGAGTGACCTCGGTCTTGAACCAGACCATGCCGAGATAGCCCTTCATCTCGGGCAGGCCCCAGCGGCTGAAGGCGCCGACCACGGGGACGGGCTTCCAGGCCAGGCCCGCGTCGTCGCGCCAGGGCTCGCGCCCCTGGGCGAGCCCGGAGGTGTCCCGCCACCAGGTTTCCCACTGGCTCGCCGCGGCCTTCTCGGCCGCCGCGGTGTCGCGCGTGTAGAGGGCCAGGGTCTTGGCCGGCTCGCCCAGGCCGGCTTGCTCGAGGCCGTCGGGCGACAGCCAGGCCGACTGGCGCGAGCCGCCCCAGCTGGCGTGGATCAGGCCGATCGGGGCCTTGGTCGTCTCCCGCAGGGACTGACCCATGTAGAAGCAGACCGCCGAGAACTTGCCGATCGTCGCCGGCGTCGCGGCCGCCCAGGCGGGCGGGGCGTCCAGCTTGTCCTGGGGCGCGAAGGCCAGGCGCTTGGGGACCGTCATCAGGCGGATCTGCGGATCGCTGGCGCCGTAGACCTGGAAGCTGTTCTGCGACTGCTCCGTCGTCATCTCCATGTTGCTCTGGCCCGAGCACAGGAAGACGTCGCCGATCAGCAGGTCGTCGATCACCTGCTGGCCGCTGGGCGCGTCGAGCAGCAGCCGATAGGGACCGCCGGCTTCCAGGGCCGGAAGCGTGAGACGGAAGCGACCGGCCTTATCGGCTTGGGCGCTGACGGTCTTGCCCGCGAGGTTGGCCGACACCGTCTCGCCCGGCAGCGCCTTGCCGGTCAGGATGATCGGCCGGCCGCGCTGGAGAACGGCGTGGTCGCCCAGGGCGCCGTCGACGATCGGCGCGGCGGAGGCCGAGGCCGAGGCCGCGAGCGCCAGGACGGTGGCGCTCGCGAGAAGAGCATGGATCTTCAAGTCGTTCTCCTACTTCGGCAGGGCCACGGCCTTGGCGACCGCGAACTCGGCCGAGCGGCCGGGGACGCCGGTGTCGGGCTGGCCGGCGCCGACGCTGACCTTATAGCGCCCGGTCATGACCTGGCGCACGCCGTCCGGATCGACCGAGCTCAAGTCGCGCGACGACAGCGAGAAGGTCACCGACTTGGCCTCGCCGGGCTTGAGGCTGACGCGCTGGAAGCCACGCAGGGCGACGCGCGGCGCGCCGGGTGAATTGGGGAAGTTCAGATAGAGCTGAGCCACCTCGTCGCCGGCGCGCTGACCAACGTTGCGGACCGTGGTCGTCACGCGCAGGCCCTGGCCGGCGTCGCCCTTGATCGGTTCGACCTTCAGCGGCGCGTAGTCGAACCGCGTGTAGCTGAGGCCGTAGCCGAACGGATAGACCGGCTGGCCGGTGAAGTAGCGATAGGTCCTTCCATCCATGCGGTAGTCGCCGAACGGCGGCAGGTCTTCCACCGACTTGTAGAAGGTCAGCGGCAGGCGGCCCGAGGGGTTGGTCTTGCCGGTCAGGACGTTGGCGATGGCCAGGCCCCCGGACTGGCCCGGATACCAGGCCTCCAGGATCGCCGCGGCGTTGTCCTTGGCCCAGGAGAGGTTCAGCGGACTACCGTTCATGGCCACCACGACCAGCGGCTTGCCCAGCGCCTTGGCCTGCTCCAGCAGCGCCTGCTGGTCGGCGGGAATGTCGAGCGTGGTCTTGTCGCCGCCCTTGAAGCCCGGGATCTCGACCGGCGACTCCTCGGCCTCGAGGTCGGAGGTCAGGCCGACCACGGCGACCAGCACGTCGGCCTGGGCCGCGGCCGCCTTCAGCTCGGCGGTCGGGTCCGTCGCGACGCGCTTCCAGACGAGATCGACGCCGGAGAGCGCGTGGGCCTCTGACATCACCTCGATCGCGTAGCGGCGTCCCTTCTCCAGCTTGATGGTCTTCATCGTCGGCAGGCTGCCCCAGCCCGATTTCTTGAGGTCCGCGAACGGCTTGCCGTCCAGTTTCATCTCGCCGTTGAAGCCGGTCAGACCCAGGCGATAGGTCCCGGTTTCCGGCGGGACCAGGAAGCCGGTCCAGACCACGCGATGGTGGTCGAGCACGGCCGGCAAATCGAGGCTGCGGGCGGCGACATTGGCCTCGACGCGCGTCACGACCGGCTGGTCGGCGAAGCGCATCTTGGAGACAATGTCGCCGAAGGTCCCCGGCTCGAAGCGCTTGGGCGGCGTCTCGGTCGGGTTGTAGTAGCGCGCCAGCAGGCCCGGCTTGCCGTCCGACGTTCGCAGGGCCGTCGTCGGGACCTTGTCGCCGTCGGTGTAGGACGGGCCGAACGGCGCGTAGGCCACCTTGGCGCCGGGCAGGGCGCGGCGCAGGCCCTCGACCACCGAGATCGGCGGCGCCGACAGGGCCGAGGAATAGTTGCCGCGCAGCACGCGGGTGGCGTCGCCCAGCGGACCGATCACCGCGACGCGCAGGCCAGGCTTCAGCGGCAGCAGGCCGTCGTTCTTCAGCAGAACGAGGCTCTTCTCGCTGGCGGCCAGGGCCAGGGCTTCGTGCTCTGGCGTCATCACGGCGCTCGGCGCCTTGGGCGCGGTGTCGACGGGGCGCACGCCCGGCAGGTCGCCGACGCGCAGTCGGGCGGAATAGAGCCGCACCAGGGCCTGGTCGACGTCTCCGATCGTGATCAGGCCCTGCTGGAGCGCGTCACGATAGCGGTTCGAGAGACCCGCCGTGTCGGTCAGGGTCGCGCCGTTGCACTCGTTGTCGACACCCGCGCGCACGGCGGCCGCCACGGCGGTGGCGGCGTCTGGCGCGTATTTGTGATTGTCGTTGATGTCCTTGACCGCGTCGCAGTCGGAGACGACGTAACCGTCGAACTTCCACGCCGTCCGCAAGTAGTCCTTCAGCAGCATGTCACTGGCGCAGGCCGGCTGGCCGTCGATGCGGTTGTAGGCGCACATGATCGAGCCGGCCTTGGCCTCGACGATCGCGGCGCGGAAGGCCGGCAGGTAGGTGTCCTCGAGATCGCGGCGCGAGACGTAGACATTGGCGTGGTGACGCGTCGATTCCGGCCCGCTGTGCACGGCGTAATGCTTGGGCGTCGCGATCACCTGCGGAAGGTCGGGGTCAGGCCCCTGGACGCCCTCGACGAACGCCACGCCCATGCGGGCGGCCAGATGCGGGTCCTCGCCATAGGTTTCCTGACCTCGGCCCCAGCGCGGATCGCGGAAGATGTTGATATTGGGGGACCAGGTGTTGAGCGCCGTGCCGATGCGGCCCATGCGGCCGGTCGCGCGCGCCAGGGTGTGCAGCCCACGCACCTCTGCGCCGATCGCGCCACCGACGTCCTTGACCAGGTCTGTGTCGAAGGTGGCCGCCAGGCCGACCGGCTCGGGGAAGTTGGTCGTCGGCAGCGAGCCCAGCGCGCCGTGCAGCGACTCCGTCCACCAGTTGTAGGCGGGGACGCCCAGTCGCGGGATCGCCGGAGCGGTGTTGAGCAGCTGGTCCAGCTTCTCCTCGGTCGTCATCTTGGCGACTAGGTCGGCGGCCATCTGGTCGGCCATCTGGCGGGTCGGCGAGGTTGTCTGGGCCTGCGCGACCGGCGCCAGACCCAGGACCAGGCTGAGGCACAGCGCCGTGCTCGCGCCCAAACGGCGCCGCGAAGACCTAGACATGAATTTTCCCTCGAACTGAAAACTTGAACGGATAGCGACCGAAGGCGCTCAGACTGGCTGGAGGCCGTGTTCGACGATCTTGCGGATCAGGTCGCGATGCCGGGGCAGGGTGGCGCGCAGGCGCTCGGTCTGCAGCGCGTTCTCGCGGAGGGCGCGCTGGGCCAGCGCCGCTTCGTCGGCCAGCGCCTCGCGCTCGACCTCGGTCCTGAACCCCATGCCATAGAGCACGTACTGGTAGCTGGCGGCCGGGAAGACCTCCTCGACGCGGTCGAACTCCTCGTGGAGCCACGGCGGCTGGTGACGCCAGAGGCGCAGCAGATCGGCGAGGCGCTCGGGAATGGTGTCCGGGTCGCGGTTGTCGCGCCAAAAGGCGGTGTCGCTGCGTTGGCTCAGCACATAGTGCAGCTTCAGAAAGTCGATGATCCGGCCCCAGCGGTATTGGGTGGTGGCGTTGAAACGGCCGGCGATGACGTCCATCACCTCGCGGCAGGCGGGCATCTGCTCGGCGATCAGCTTGGCCGAAAGTTCGATCAGGACGATAGCCGAGGCCTCGAGCGGCTCCAGGAAGCCGGCGGCCAGGCCCACAGCGACGCAGTTGCGCTTCCAGAAGATCTCGCGGTGGCCCGAGCGGATGGCGATCTTGCGCACCGGCAGGTCGCGACACGCCGGACCGATATAGGCGCGCAACTCGCGCTCGGCGTCGTCGTCGGAGATGTGGCGGCTGGAGAAGACGTGGCCGACGCCGCGCCGGGTGGGCAGGCCGATGTCCCAGATCCAGCCGGCCGACTGGGCCGTCGAGATGGTGTGGGTCGAGATCGGGCTGTTCTCGTTCTCGTAGGGGATCTGGATGGCCAGGGCGGTGTCGCAGAACAGGACGTCGCCGCAGTCCTTGAAGGGCACGCCGAGGGCCTCGCCCAGCAGCAGCGAGCGAAAGCCGGTGCAGTCGACGAAGAGGTCGCCCTCGATCTCGCCGGCCTGCTCGGTGACGATGGCGCGAATGTCGCCGTCCTCGGCCAGGGATACGCTGCGCACGTCTGCCAGCACATGGCGGACGCCCAGTTTCTCGGTGCAGTGGCGCTGCAGGAACGGCGCGAACTTACCCGCGTCCAGGTGGTAGGCGTAGTTGGCCGCGCCCTGGTACGGGGCGGCGGTGATGGTCTTGGGGGCCAGGCCTTCATCGCAGAGCACGCCTTGCGGGCAGACCGCGTCGCAGAAGCTGACATCGCCGCCGCTCGCCAGCCAGTGCGGGGCCAGGTTCACCTGCGAGAAGCCCTGCGGCAGAACCAGCGGGTGGTAATAGGCGTCGTCCTCGGCGCCGGTGGTCCAGCGGGCGAACTTGGCGCCTTGCTTGAAGGCCGCGTCGCACTCGCGGAAGAAGTCGGTTTCGGAGACGCCGATCTTGGCCAGGGTCGTGCGCAGGGTCGGCCAGGTGCCTTCGCCGACGCCGATGATCGGGGTGTTGGGCGACTCCACCAGGGTGACGGTGAAGCCAGAGGCCTGTCTCGCCTTGTGCTTGGCGGCGATCACGCCCGCGGTGAGCCAGCCGGCGGTGCCGCCGCCGACGATGACGATGTTCTTGACCGGACTGACCATGGATCAAACGCTGAAAAAGAACGGCTGGGAGCGCCATTGACGCTCCCAGCCAGGGGGAGTGCAACTAGAAGCGGAAGCGCGCGCCCGCCGTGTAACGGCGTCCGTACGCGAAGACGTCCAGCAGTTGGTTGTCGAACCGTCCGTGGGTGCTCTGCGTCTCGTTGGTGAGATTGAGCGCCTCGAAGAACAGGTTGATCTGCTTGGTCAGGGCGTAGCTGGTCGAGAAGTCGACCTGCAGGTTCGGATTTTCGAACGTCGGTTCCGAGCCGAAGGCGCCGGTGTTCTGGTTCTGACCGAAGCCGCGCAGGTACTCCTCGCGGTAGTTGACCGCCACCCGCGCCTCGAAGCCGTTCTTGTCATAGAAGGCCACGAGGTTGGCGGAGTTGGCCAAGCCGGTGATCGCGAAGCCGCTCTGGGAGATGTCCTTCGGATCGTAGGGCTTGTTGGTGTCGACGAACGTGGCGTTGGCGTTGAAACCAAAGCCGCTGTCGCCGAACACGTGCTGCCAGGCAAACTCGACACCGCGCACGGTGGCTTCCGGCCCGTTCACCTGCTGGGTCACGGCGAAGATCGCCGGCTGGCCGGTGCTCGGGTCGATGACCCCGTTGATGGTCTGACGCGTGGTGCCGCCGACGATGAAGTTGCTGACGTCCTTGATGAAGACGTTCACCGCCGCGTACGAGTTCGGCTTGTAGTACCACTCCACCGCCGCGTCGAAGTTGTCGGCCAGATAGGGCTTCAGCGAGGGGCTGCCGCCGCTGGCCGTCAGGGCTCCGACCCGCTGGCCCGTGCCCACGCTGGCGACGGGCGTCAGCAGGTTCAGGCCAGGACGGGTCAGGGTCCGCGAGGCGTCCAGGCGCAGATGGATGCTCTCGGTCAGCTCCAGCTTCATGTCGACGCTGGGGAGCAGGTACGAATAGTTGCTCTTGGTCGAGACCGCCTGGGGATCGCTCAGCGTCACTGTCAGCAGCGTGGGGTCGCCAGTGCTGCGCGTGATCGCCGTTGGCACCTGGCCGAAGCCCGCCGAGGTGACGTGGGTGTTCTCCTCACGCACGCCGGCGTTGAAGTGGAAAGGCATGCCGGCCACGTCGACGTCGAAGTTGGCTTTCACGAACAGCGCCCAGGTCTTTTCGGTGATGTCCCGGATGCTGCCGTTATCCAGCGCCATGTCGAAAGCGCCGGTGAACTGGGTTCCGACGCCGCCCCCGCCATAGTTGAAGCCGGGGATGTTCTTGGTCTGCGGATTGCCCAGGCCGCTCAGGAACGCCTGATAGGCGTGGGCGTCGAACTTCAGCAGGTACGGCGGCAGGGCGCCGTCGAAGCCCGGGATGAAGTTCTTGGTGCTCACACGCTCGGTGAACAGGCTGGCCGGAACCATGACGCCGCCGTTCGGACCGGACGCCGGGCCGTAGCCCGGATAGGCCTGCCAGAAGTTATTAACGAAGGTGTTCTTCTGCTGGAACTGGAAGCGATCCTCCAGATAGGTGCCGCCGGCCTTGATCCTGAAGCCGTCCTGCTCCCAGGCGCCGGTGAACCGTAGTTGCTTGACGACATCGGTGTTCTGCTGCGCCTGACGCACGACCACGTGCGAACCGATCACCGAAGTGTCGGCCCACCGCGAGCCATCGCCGTTGGGGCCGTAGTCGTGCAAGACCGGCAGGGTGTTCTTGCTGCCGCCGTTGATGCTGATGCCCAAGGACGGGCCGATGCCGAAGCCGTAGCCGACGTCGGCGCCGTCGCTGGTCACCTCGCCCCCCGGGTTGAGCCAGCTCTTGGCGTAGCTGGCGTCGCCCTCGAAGCTCAGGTTCTCGGACACCTCCCATTTGACGTTCAGGCCCGTCTGATTGGTCCGCAGCACCGAACGGTCCGTGCCGGCCGTGAAGTCGGTCTGTGATCCGGCCTGGGTGAAGTCGACCGTGGTGCCGTTCGGGTCAAGCTTGACGTTGCGCAGGCCGTCCTGGTTGAACCAGATGCCGTAGCCGAAGTTGTCGGCCCGGATGCTCTGGCGCGAATAGTTGTCATCCAGGGTGACGGTGACCCCGTCGACCGGCGCCCATTGGAGGGCGATGCGGCCGTCGATGCGTTCGTCCTTGGTATAGATTTGGCTGGCGCCGGCCTGTTGCTCGAACCAGCCCAGAACCGTCTTGCTCTGCGACTCCAATTGCTGGGCCGTGCAGGCGGCCGTCAGCTGGCAAGGCCTGTAGTAGCCGCCCGGCCAACCGCTGACATAGACGCGGTTGGTCTGGGTGTCGTGGCGCGTGTACATGCCATCGACCAGGATGCCGAACTTGTTGTCGGCGAAGGTGTCGCTGAACAGCGCGCCGACGGTGGGCACGATCTTTCCGGCGTCATCCTGCAGCGAGCCCGACGCGGTGACCGCGATTCGGCGTCCCGGCTTGTCGAAGGGCTTGGGGAAGGCGACGTTGACCGTCGCGCCGATCGAGCTGCTCGACAGCGTGACGTCCGGCGTCTTGTAGACGCTGAGCCCGCCCACGAAGTCCGCGCCGACGGTGCTGAAGTCCACCGAGCGGCCGCCCGTGGCCGTCGAGATCCGGCGGCCGTCATAGAGGGTTTCGTTGAAGTCGCCGCCAAAGCCGCGGACGGTGATGCCCTGAGGCTCTCCGCGTGAACCGGAACGCTGGATCGAGACGCCCGGAAGGCGCTGCAGCGAGGCGGCGACGTTGGCGTCCGGGAACTTGCCGATGTCCTCGGCCGAGATGGCGTCGACGACGCCTGGGGAAGAGCGCTTGATGTCGAGGTTGCGCTGCAGGGAGCCGCGCAGACCTGTGACGATGACTTCCTCGACGACGGCCGAGTCTGACGGCTTTTGCTCGGAAGTCTGGCCAGCATCCGCCGGAGCGCTAAGCGCCGACGCCGTGGCGATGGCTTCGTCCGACGCCCGATCGGCCGCGTGCGCGACGCCGAAGACCGTCAGCGCCAGCAAGCTGGACGCGCTGGCCAGCGCAACCTTGGATGCGCCGCTCCGCCTGATTTTACTCAGGTTACTAAGACTAGTCCCTCTCATGTTTCCCCTCCTGAGGTTATGGATGGCTCTTTGCCGGCGATGCAGCGCCGGGTGATCCGAGATCGCGTTAGCGTCTCGAATTTCCTTGTCAGAGAGGGGGTTTAGGCAGCCTTGTGCGATCCTGGCGCATCTTAGTCCTCCCTGAATATTGTTGTTATGTGAGGACGGTAACGCGCAAAGGTAGCGGTATCAACGGATATTTTGTCGGTGTTATTATTGCCCCGAAATTCGACACGTGTGATCGTGGGTTGAGGTATCGTCCCGGGAACAAGGGGCGAGGGGAGGAAGCCTTGGCGGACTTGGAACAGCTGAATGCCAACGACCACGCGGGTCTGCGTCTGGGCGACTTGCCCGGCCGACGACCGCACTTCGTCCAGATCGTGGCGTCGGAGTTCGCGGCCGCCGCGGCCGTCTGTCCGATCTTCCTGACCAAGAACGCCGACACGGGTCAGTTCTACGCGGGCGCCATGTTCGGCTTCGAGCCCGGCGAGAACCTCCTGGACGCCACCGAGGGCGGCGCACGCCTGTTCCAACCGCTGGATCTTGAGCGTCAGGGCTTCTTCATCGGGCCCGAGGGCGAGGTTCTGGTCGACCCCGCGCACCCGCGCTTCTCGAGCGGTCGGGGCGCGGCGCTGTTCGAAGGCGATGGGCAACCCACCCAAGCCGCCCGCCGGGTCCAGCAGGCCTTGGGCCGCCTGCAAGCCGGCGTCGCCGAGACCGACGCCTTCATCCAATCGCTGCTGGCGAGCAAGCTTGTCGAGCCGATCGACATCGACCTGTCGTTCGACGACGGTCGAAGCCTCAGCCTCGGCGGGCTCTACACGGTGAGCCTCGACTCGCTCGGCGAGCTGGAGGACGCGGCCGCCCTGGCGCTGTTCCGCGCCGGCCAACTGCAGCTAGCCTACGCCATGGCCGGCTCGCTGAAACAGTTGTCGCGTCTGGCGGCGCTGCGCAACGACCGGTTGGCCGCGTGACGGAGAATGGGGCGACGCCCGTGCGCGTCGTCGAGGCCGAGACGCTGGCCGGCCTGGATCCGGCTGCGTTCAACCGCGAGATCATGGCGCCATGCCAGCCGGTGCTGCTGCGCGGAGTCTGCCGCGATTGGCCCGTGAGCCGTCAGGCGGCGGCGGGCTGGGCCAGCCTTTCGACGTATCTATCGCGGATGGACGCTGGCCGGACGGGCGAGGCCTTCGTCGGCGCGCCGGCCATCGCCGGGCGCTACGACTACGGCCAAGACCTCGAAGGCTTCAACTTCCAGCGCGAGTCGCTGCCGGTGGGGCTGGCGCTACAGCGCATCGACGCGGCCGCCGCCGATCCCAGCCTGGACAGCGTCTATCTGGGCTCGTTGCCGGCAGACGACTATTTCCCTGCCTTCGCGGCCGAGAACCCGGTCGGCTTCCTGCCGCCCACGGCGCGGCCGAGGCTGTGGCTGGGCAACGCCAGTCGGGTCGCCTGCCACTACGACGCTTTCGACAACCTAGCCTGCGTGGTGGCGGGGCGCCGGCGCTTCACGCTCTATCCGCCGGACGCGATCGGCGACCTCTATGTCGGTCCGATCGACCACACCATGGCGGGTCAGCCTGTCGCCCTGGCCGCCGGCGCCGCGCCGGACGATCCGCGCTACCCGCGCTTCGCCGCGGCCAAGGCGCGCGCCCTAGTCGTCGAGCTCGCGCCCGGCGATGGGCTCTACCTGCCCAAGCTCTGGTGGCACCAGGTCGAGGCTCTGGAACCGCGCAACCTATTGGTCAACTACTGGTGGGACGGGTTCGCCGCAGGGCCCGACGCGCCCTACGCGGCGATGATGCTGGCGATGATCACCCTGGCCGAGCGGCCCGAGGCCGAGCGCAAGGCGTGGCGGGCGTTCTTCGACCACTATGTCTTCCGGCCCGACGGCCATCCGCTGGCGCACTTGCCGGAGGACAAGCGCGGCGCGTTGGGTTCGCTGGCCGGCGAGGCCTATGGCCGGATCCGCGCCTTCGTGATGCGGACGTTAAGAGGCGGGTAGGGCGCCGGCCTAGCCGGCGCCCTCGGAGTCTACCGCCCGTCGAGCGGGAACTCGAACACCGTGACCGAGGTCGGCGCGGCCGTCAGGCGACCGCCCGAGAGCTTGGCGGCGCGCTCGGCGATCGTGACGCCGGCGGGCTGGCCCACCTTGTTCTCGGCCTTCAGCGAAGCGCCCGTCAGCACCCACTGGCGGCCGGCGGCCTTGGGCTTGAGCGCCTTCAGTTTCAGGGCGACCGTCTGGCTGTCGAAGGTGGCGTTGACCACCCCGATCCGCAGCGCCTTGCCGTCGGGGCTGACACCCGCGATCACGTCCAGGGGATAGGTGGAGCTGCCCGCGCGCACCTGCGGATGGGCCGAGCCGACCACGTATTGCGGCGCGGGCTGGGGCGACTGGCCGTCGACCGCCAGCGGCGTCACGCCGGCCCCGAACCGCTCGCCATACAGCTTGAACACCAGGCCCGTGGCGTTCATCACCGAGGTCGTCGGCGTGATGTCCATGGTCGAGGCGCCGGTCGTGAAGGCTGACATCGTCAGGAAGTCGGTGTGGCGCAGCATCTCCTGCAGCACCATGGCGTAGGCCAGCGAGGACTTCAGATTGACCTGGCCGAAATAGGCGTACTCGTCCATCGACAGGAAGATGTTCTTGTCCTTCATCGCCGGGAAGCGGGACTGATAGATTTTCCACTCTTCGGCCTTCATGCGGACGTGGTTCGAGGGCGAGCGGGCCCATTCCATCAGTTCGTATGTCGGCGGGCGCGTTGGGGCGCTCCTCGGGCCGGTCGTACCAGTGCTCGGAGATGCCGTCGAAATTGCCCCAGGCCTTGGCGAGGAAGCCGCCGGTCCAGTCCTCCTCGGTCCCGAACTTGTGGGCGATGCTCTCCAGCGAAGGGTTCTCCTTGACGTCGCGCGGGTGCAACTGGTCGGGCATGGCGCCCGAGGCGATGAGGGTGATGCTGGGATCCACCGCCCGCATGGCCGCGGCGAAGTGGTTGTGCTTGATCATGTAGTAGTCGAGCGAGGTCTTGCCGATCTGCCACCAGCCGTAGGGCTCGTTGCCGATGTTCCAGAACTTCACGCGATAGGGCTCGGGGTGGCCGTTGGCGGCGCGTTTCGCGCCCCAGGTGCTGGTCGCCGGGCCGTTGATGTACTCGACTTCCTCGGCCGCGGAATTGGCGTCGCCGAGGCCCGCGTTGACGGTGATGTAGGGCTCGACGTCGATGATCTTCGTCAGGTCCAGCCACTCATCCATGCCGATGTCGTTGGGCTGCATGGCGCTCCAGGCGTGGTCGAACATCGGGGCGCGCTTGTCGCGCGGGCCGATCGCGCCGTGCCAGTCCCAATCGGACAGGAAGTTTCCGCCGGGCAGGCGCCAGAAGCCCGAGTTCAGCGACTTGGCGATGGCGGTCGTGTCGGCGCGCCAGCCGCGGATGTTGTCCGAAGGCATCAGCGAGACCGCGCCGATCTTGAACTGGCCTTGGCCCTGGCCGGTGATCTCCAGCCGCGCGTCCGTGGCGTCGGCTGTGGGGGTGAAGCTGAAGTCGGCGCGCTTCCAGTCGGCGCTCGGCGCGGAGAGGGCGACTGTCTGGCGGTCGCTAGGGGCGGGGCCCCAGACCAGGGTGACCTCGACCTTTGCGCCCGGATCGCCCGCGATCTGGACATAGCCGTCGTAGCGCTTGCCCTTGGCCAGCCCGATGCCGGCCTGCGAGAAGCCTCGCTTGCTGGCGGCGTCCACCGTCACGACCGGGCTCTGGGCCCCGACATAAGGCGCCTTGGTGTCCATCACGACGACGTCGTCGCCGCCGATGGGCCGCCACTTCCGGTAGGAGACGCCCGGGCGCCCTTCGGCGTTCAGCGGCGGCGGCGTATCGCGCGCCTGCGGGACCACCGGGTAATAGAACTTGCGGTCGTCCAGGAGCTCGGCCCACAGGGTGCGGGCTACGAGGCCGCCGATCGGCTCGATGAACATGCCGTATTCGTACTTGGTGACGGCCGCCGAGCGACGAGTCCCGTCGATATCGACCTTGATCGGAGCCGTCGGCGCGGCGCTCGCCGAGCCCGCCAGGGCCCAAACCATGCAGGCGCTGGCGATCAGTCTATGACGCATCAAACCCTCCCTATTACTCTGTCTATTTTAAGCAACCATAGGTCGCTGAAGCTTGGTGGGCGAGTCCGTTTTATGCGTGAAAACGCGCGTTTTACGACCTTCGTCGGTATTTCCGTTCCAATGCGAACGACAGAAAGCCGATTGACGCGGCTTAGTTTAAGCGGACAAAAGGTAACGCTCACATCGAGATCGCCGAGCAAGGCTCAGGCGGCGGCTAGGGAGGACGGGATGACGGCGGGTAACCAGCACGACCTAAAACGGACGACGCGGCGCGGTCGCCTCGGCGCTCTCATGATGGCGGCCTGCGTGCTGGCGACGCCTGCAGCGGTCCTGGCCCAAGTCGGCACCAAGGCGCCGCCCGTCGTGGCGGGCGCCAAGCCGGTGACGATCCAGCGCATCAAGGTCCATTCCGTCGCCATCGAGGGCAATCTCGAGGGCGAGAGCGCCGATCGCGACGTGCTGGTCGTCCTGCCGCCCGGCTACGCCGCCAACCCGAAGAAGCGCTATCCGGTCGTCTACGCCCTGCACGGCTATTCGATCGGCGCCGAGCAGTGGAGCCGCGAGATCCACGTGCCGCAGACGGTCGAGGGCGCCTTCGGCAAGGGCGTCGCCGAGATGATCGTCGTGCTGCCCGACAGCAAGACGCTGCACAACGGCTCGATGTATTCCAGCTCCCAGACCACGGGCGATTTCGAGACGTTCGTGTCGCGCGATCTGGTGGCCTATGTCGATCAGCACTACCGCACCCTGGCCAAGCGCGAGAGCCGAGGCCTGGTCGGCCACTCGATGGGCGGCTACGGGCGCCAGCCGCATCGGCATGCGCCACACCGACGTGTTCGGTGCGCTCTACATGATGAGCCCCTGCTGCCTGTCGCCGCGCGAGCCGGGCAAGGTCGATCCGGAAGCCGCCGCGACCCTGGCCGCGATCAAGACGCCGGAAGAGACCACGAAGCTGCCCTGGGGTCTCCGCGCCCAGCTGGCGACGGCCGCGGCCTGGTCGCCGAACCCGAAGCGTCCGCCGCTTTATCTGGACCTGCCGGTGGAGAACGGCGCGGTGCGGACCGACGTGCTGGCCAAGTGGGCGGCCAACGCGCCGCTGGCCTTCGTCGATCAGTATATCGGCGCGCTGCGTCGCTATAAGGCCATCTCGATGGACGTCGGCGACCGCGATGGCCTGAAGGACGACGCGACCAAGCTGCACGAGGTCTTCGACCGCTACGGCCTGGCCAACAGCTTCGAGATCTACCCCGGCGATCACACCAGCGACGTGGCGATCCGTTTCCAGGATCATGTCCTGCCGTTCTTCGGCAAGAACCTGTCGTTCCAGGCTCGCTGAGCGTAACGACCAAGTCTCGAGGAGTATGCGTATGAAACGGCGTTCCTACATGGGCGCGGCCCTGGCGGTCATGCTTCTGGCTTCGGCCTCTGGCGTCGCCGCGGCTGACGATCCGCTGGCGGCGACCGGGCGCTGGAGCGCCTATAGCCGCGTCGCGGCCCAGACTCCGCCGATGGGCTGGAACAGCTGGAACGCCTTCACCAGCGACCTCGACGAGGACAAGGTCATGGGCTCGGCCCAGGCCCTGGTCGACACCGGCCTCGCGGCCAAGGGCTACCGCTATGTGAACCTCGACGACGGCTGGTGGCTGAAGCGCCGCGAGTCGGACGGCCGGATGATCGCCCGCGCCGCCCGCTTCCCGTCGGCCGCGACGCCGGACGGCGCGACCAGCTTCCGGCCGCTGACCGACCGCCTGCACGGCATGGGCCTGAAGGCGGGCATCTACTCGGACATCGGCCGCAACAGCTGCGGCCAGGTGTTCACCTCGACCTTCCCGAACCAGCCGGAAGGAAACGTCGCCGAACGCGAGGTCGGGCTCCACGGCCACGTCGACCAGGACATCGCCCTCTATTTCGCCGAATGGGGTTTCGACCTGATCAAGGTCGACGGGTGCGGGGTGCGTGGTTTGCCGCCCAGCGACAAGCGGGTCCAGGCCGGCCAGTATCGCGCCTTCGAGCCGATCATCGACATCGACTCCCTGGGCCGCACCGATATCGTCAAGGTGCGCGAGCTCTACGAGGAGGTCGGGCGGGCGCTCGACAAGCACAACCCGGACGGCGACTTCGTCTTCTCGCTCTGCATCTGGGGCTCGGCCGATGTCCGCTCGTGGGGCAAGGACGTCGGCGCCATGTCGCGGACCAGCGAGGACATCTCGCCGACCTGGGGTCGGATGCTGCACAACCTCGACACCGTCTCGCGCCGCGCGCTCTACGCCCATCCGGGTTCGTGGAACGATCCGGACATGCTGTTCGTCGGCAAGGGCGACTTCGATCTTAGCCACCCCGAGGCGGCGCGGTCGCATTTCGCCCTGTGGGCGATGGTCAACGCGCCGCTGCTGATCGGCTATGACCTGAGGCAGACGACACCGGCCCTGCTGGAGATCCTGGGCGCGAAGGACGTCATCGCCCTGAACCAGGATCCGGCCGGCAACCAGGCGGTGCTGGCCTACGACTCCGATGACGTCTCGATCTTCGTGAAGAGTCTGGCCAGCGGCGACAAGGCCGCGGCGATCTTCAACCGCACCTCCGCGCCGCTCGAGGTCGTGCTGACGGCCGAGCAACTGAAGTTCCTGGCCAAGGCCGATATCGACCTCACCAACCTCTGGACCGGAGAGCAGGTCCGCTTCCAGGGCGAGCGCAAGTTCAAGCTGGAGCCACGCCAGACCCTGCTGTTCCGGGCCAAGGGAACCCGCCGACTGGCCGATGGGGTCTTCCTGTCCGAGCAGCCCGGGGCGGTGAACCCCGCCGTCGACGGCGTGGTCACGCCGATCGCCGATCCGATGATCCATCGCGCGCCGCTGCCGTGGCACGGAACGCGGGGCTTTGGCGAGCGGCCGCGCTATGGCGGCTGGGGCGGCGCGCAAGCCGACCGGACGCCGTTCGACCAGGAACTGGCGATCGCGGGGCGAACCTTCGACACGGGCGTCGGCGTCCTGGCCAACTCGCGTTTGGAGGTTCGCAACACCGGCTTCCGCCGCTTCACCGCCAGCGTCGGGGTCGACGACTCGGCCGTCGATAAGGCCCGTCCGGTGACCTTCCAGGTCTATGGCGACGGCAAGCTGCTGGCGCGTTCGAAACCGGCCAAATGGGGTCAGGCGCCGCAGGATCTGGACGTCGATGTCTCGGGCGTGAGGCTGATCGAACTGGTCGCCCGGACGAGCGGGCAGGGGAACGCCGATCCGGTCACCTGGGGAGACGCCGCGCTGCGGCGCTGAGGTCGAATTGACGCTCCGCGCCCGTCCATATACTCAGACAAGATCATCCAAAGGATGGCGGTCGTGAGCGTCTCCACCGTGTCGCGGGCGCGGACGCGGCGCGCCGTCCTAGACTTTCGCAGGACTATCCATGTCGTCTCCGTCTGGCGCTCCCCCCAAGCTTCGTTCGCGCGCGTGGTTTGATAATCCGGACAACATTGACATGACGGCGCTTTATCTGGAGCGCTATCTGAACTTTGGCCTGACGCTGGAAGAGCTGCAGTCGGGTCGCCCGATCATCGGCATCGCCCAGACGGGCTCGGATCTGTCGCCGTGCAACCGCCACCACCTCGTCTTGGCCGAGCGGGTGCGCGAGGGGATCCGCAGCGCGGGCGGTATCGTGCTGGAGTTCCCGGTCCACCCGATCCAGGAGACGGGCAAGCGGCCGACGGCGGGCCTGGACCGCAATCTCTCGTACCTGGGCTTGGTGGAGCTGCTCTACGGCTATCCGCTGGACGGGGTGGTGCTGACCATCGGCTGCGACAAGACCACGCCGGCTTGTTTGATGGCGGCGGCGACGGTCAACATCCCGGCCATCGCGCTCTCGGTCGGTCCGATGCTGAACGGCTGGCACAAGGGCCAGCGCACGGGGTCTGGCACCATCGTCTGGAAGGCCCGCGAACTGCTGGCGGCCGGCGAGATCGACAACGCCGGCTTCATCAAGCTGGTGGCCAGCTCGGCGCCCTCGACCGGCTATTGCAACACCATGGGCACGGCCACGACCATGAACTCGCTGACCGAGGCGCTGGGCATGTCGCTGCCCGGCTCGGCGGCCATTCCAGCCCCCTATAGAGATCGACAAGAGAACGCCTATCGCACGGGCCTTCGCATCGTCGACATGGTGCATGAAGACCTCAAGCCCTCGGACGTGCTGACCCGCGAGGCGTTCCTCAACGCCATCGCCGTCAACTCGGCGATCGGCGGCTCGACCAACGCCCCGATCCACCTCAACGCCCTGGCCCGCCATGTCGGCGTGGAGCTGTCGATCGACGACTGGCAGGACAAGGGCGAGCACGTGCCGCTGCTGGTCAACCTGCAGCCGGCCGGGGAATATCTGGGCGAGGACTACTACCGCGCCGGCGGCGTGCCGGCCGTCTTCGGCCAGCTGATCGAGCAGGGGCTGATCCACGAGGACGTCAAATGCGTCTCGGGCCAGACCATCGGCGAGCAGTACCGCGGGGTCCAGATCGAGGACGAGGACGTCATCCGTCCGTTCTCGCGGCCGCTGGTCGAGCGGGCCGGGTTCGTGGTCATGCGCGGCAATCTCTTCAACTCGGCGATCATGAAGACCAGCGTGATCTCCGAGGCCTTCCGCGAGCGCTACCTGTCCAACCCCGACGATCCGGACGCCTTCGAGGGCGTGGCGGTCGTGTTCGACGGGCCCGAGGACTATCACCACCGGATCGACGATCCGTCGGTGGGCATCACCGCCAACTCGATCCTGTTCATGCGCGGGGCCGGCCCCGTGGGCTATCCCGGCGCGGCCGAGGTGGTGAACATGCGCGCGCCCGACTACCTGATCAAACAAGGCATCCATCAACTGCCCTGCATCGGCGATGGCCGCCAGTCGGGCACCTCGGGCTCGCCGTCGATCCTCAACGCCTCGCCCGAGGCGGCCGTGGGCGGGGGTCTGGCGCTGCTGAAGACCGGCGACAAGGTGCGCTTTGACCTGCGCAAGTCACGGGTCGACGTGCTGGTCCCGCCCAGCGAGATCGTCGAGCGGCGCAAGGCCCTGGAGGCCGCCGGCGGCTATCCCTATCCCGAAAGCCAGACCCCCTGGCAGGAGATCCAGCGCGCCGTCGTCGGACAGCTCGAAACCGGCGCCGTCCTCGAAAACGCCGTCAAATACCAGCGCATCGCCCAGACCAAGGGCCTGCCCAGGGATAACCACTAGTCACCAATACTGAGTTTAGGGAGGCCGGCATGGCCAAGGTTTTCGGACGCGCCATGCTGGCCGCGACCCTCGCGCTGGTCGCGGGGACCGGCTTGGCTCAGGCTCAGGTCTGGCGCTCGGACGCCGGCGACGGGACCTACCGCAATCCGCCGCTCAACGCCGACTATCCCGATCCCGACATCATCCGGGTCGGCGAGGACTTCTATTTCGCCTCGACCACCTTCGTGAACGCGCCGGGCCTGACGATCCTGCATTCCAAGGACCTGGTGAACTGGGACATCGCCGGCCACGTGATGCCGAGGCTGACCGGCAATCCCAAATACGACCTGGCCGACGGCGGCGACTATCGTCACGGCGTCTACGCCCCGAGCCTGCGCTATCACAAGGGCCGCTTCCACATCGCGGTCACGCCGGTGGGGCGCCCGACGCGTATCTATTCGGCGGCCGACGTGCGCGGCCCTTGGACGATGCACGAGCTCGATCGCGAGGCCTTCGACCCGGCGCTGTTCATCGACGACGACGGCAAGGCCTATATGGCCACATCGATCGGGTCGGACGGGACGATCACGCTGCTCACCCTCGACGATGACCTGACCACCGTCACCAGCGCCCAGAAGATCCACTACATCAAGGGCGCCGAAGGCTCGAAGCTGATCAAGCGCGACGGCTGGTACTACATCTTCAATTCTATTCCCCGACGCCTGGGGATGACGGTGTCGCGGGCGCGGTCGCTGACCGGACCTTGGGAGACCCGCGACCAGATCGACGACAAGACCGGCGGCCACCAGGGCGCCCTGGTCGATCTGCCCGGCGGCGGCTGGTACGGGTTTGTCATGCTGGACGCGGGCGCGATCGGCCGCGTGACCAATATCAGCCCCGTCTTCTGGCAGGACGGCTGGCCGGTGTGGGGCACGCCCGAAGCGCCGGGGCGCGTCCCCGCGACCGCCGCCAAGCCGATCTTGGGCAAGCCGTTCGTCGAGCCGCCCAGCTCCGACGACTTCGGCAAGCCGACGCTGGGTCGGCAATGGCAGTGGAACCACAATCCCGACGACCGCCGCTGGTCGCTCAAGGCGCGTCCCGGCTATCTGCGGCTGAAGGCCACCCAGGCCCCGGAGTTCTGGAGCGCGCGCAACACGCTGGTCCAGAAAGGGCAGGGGCCTAGGAGCCGCGCCGTGGCGAAGGTGGACGCGCGCGGCCTTGCCGTCGGGGACGCCTGCGGCCTTGGCACGTTCGGCAAGTTTTCGAGCCAGATCGTCTTGACCCGCACCGCGCAGGGCCACGGCGAACTCGGCGCGCGCCTGATCGAGAGCACCCAGACCGGCCCCGTCACGACACCGCGCGGCGCGGCCGTCTCGGTTCCGTTGAAGGACCTCTGGCTATCGGTCGAGATGGACTTCACCACCGACAAGTCCGCCCTGGCCTACAGCCTGGACGGCAAGGCCTGGACCGCGCTGCCGGGCGAGTTCCCGCTGGCCTATGACTGGCGTACGGGCACGTTCCAAGGCGAGCAGTACGGGCTGTTCTGCTACAACCCGAAGGGCGGAGAAGGCCGACTGGACGTCGACAGCTTCACGCTGTCCAAGCCCTAAAGCTCACATCGCCGAGCGGGTGTCCTCGAGCGCCAGCTCGACCAGGGTCCGCATCGCGGCGCTGGCGGCCTCGGGATCGCCGGCGGCGATGGCGTCGCAGACCTTGGCGTGATCGGGCACCGGGTCGCGGGGCAGGGCGCGCGAACGCTGCTTGAACTCCGTCGTCCAACTGACCGCGGCGCTGATGCTGGCGCTGAGCGCGATCATCGCGTCGTTATGCGTGGCGCGCAGCAGGGCGTCGTGGAAGGCCCGGTCGGCCGCGCGACCGGCCTCCGTCGCCAAGGTGTGGCGGCGCATCCCGGCGAGGGCGTCCTTCATCGCCTTGATGTCGTCCTTGTCGCGACGCTCGGCGGCGAAGCGGGCCGCGGCGGGCTCAACAACCGATCGCAGTTCGAAGAGGTCCCGCACAAAGCTCACGTCCGGCTCGCTGGCGGAGAAGGCCCAGGCCAAAACGGTCGGGTCCAGGACATTCCAGCGGCTGCGCGGAAGCACCCGCGTGCCGGCTTTCGGCCGGCTCTCCACCAGCCCCTTGGCGGTCAGGACCTGAACCGCCTCCCGATAGGCGCTGCGCGACACGTCAAGGGCTTCAGCGTTGGCGATCTCGCCCGTCAGCTTCTCGCCCGGCGCGATCTGACCGGACACGATGGCCGTGCCGAGATAGTGCGCGACCGCGCCGCGCAGACGCCGACCAGAGCCTCTCGTCGACTTTGGGATCGACTTGGTCTCAGGCTCTTCGGTCGGCATGCGTCAGACTCCTGGCGGCGTTCGAGGTTCTATAAGCGCAACCGCATTAGCCTTGGCAAGTTGTCAGACCTTTTACGGCTCAAGCTGGACGACAACGATGGACTTGGCGGGAATGTCGAGGTCGAGCCCCTTGGCGCCGGCCTTGGCCATATAGGGCTTAGGAACGACCACGCCCGGCGCCTCGAACGTATTGATGGAATCAACCCGGGCCGCGGTCAGGATCTGACCCTTGGCCGAGGCGCTCTTGGCGCCCGCGACGTTCGCTGAGATCTTCGCCGCGCGAACGGGGTCAAGGTTGGTCACCGCCAGCCACAGCTTGCCCTGCGTATCGCGGGCCGCGATCGCGTCGACCCGGGGCAGGGTGATGTCCCCCTGGGTATAGACCCCCTTGTCCAGGCTGACAGGGACGAAGGTCGCGTCCTGGAAGGGCAGGTACATCTTGTAGACGTGGTAGGTCGGGGTCAGCACCATCTTGTCCTTGTCGGTCAGGATCATGGCCTGCAGGACGTTGACCATCTGGGCGATGTTGGTGATCCGCACCCGATCGGCGTGACGCGCGAAGATGTTCAGGTTCAGGGCGGCGACGATGGCGTCCCGCAGCGAGTTCTGCTGGACCAGGAAGCCCGGATTGGTGCCCTCCAGCGGCGCCAGCCAGACGCCCCATTCGTCGACGGCCAGCGTGACCTTCTTCTCCGGATCGTACTTGTCCATGATCGCCGAGTGCTTGGTGATCAGGTCGTCCATGCCCAGCGTCTCCTTCAGGAGCTTGGCGTAGGCGGTCTCGTCGAACTTGGTGCTGGAATAGGACGGCGGCCAGCCGCCCGTGGTGTACGAGTGAAGCGACAGGCCTTCGAGGCTCCAGGCCCAGTCGTGCGACTTGTAGGCGGCCATCACCGCCTCGGTGTAGGCCGGGTCCGCTTGGTTGGGGCCTACCGCGATGCGCTGCATCGCCTCGGCGCCGGTCTGCTTGGGATTATAGTTGCGGACGAAGCGGGCGTAGCGCTTCATCTCGTCGGCGTAGTACTCGGGGCGCATGGCCCCGCCGCAGCTCCAGCTCTCGTTGCCCAGCCCCAGGAACTTGACCTTGTAAGGGGCCGGGTGGCCGTTCGCCGCGCGCTCCTTGCCAGCGGTCGTCGCCGGATCGGCGGTCATGTACTCGACCCATTCAGCCGCCTCCTGGACCGTGCCCGAGCCGACATTGACCGAGACATAGGCCTCGCTGCCGATCTGGTCGACGAAGTCCATGAACTCGTCGGTGCCGAAGGTGTTGGGCTCGACCGCGCCGCCCCAGTTCGAATTGATCGTCTTGCGCCGGGCCTCCGCCGGGCCGATCCCGTGACGCCAGTGATACTCGTCGGCGAAACAGCCGCCGGGCCAGCGCACGTTCGGCACCTTGATGGCGCGAAGGGCTTCGACGACGTCCTTGCGGATGCCGCGGACGTTGGGGATCGTCGAGTCCTTGCCGACCCAGACGCCACCGTAGATGCCCGTTCCCAGATGCTCGGCGAACTGGCCGAAGATGTGACGATCGATCTTGGCTCCGGGCGTCGCCGCCTCGACGCGCAGCGGGATCGGCGCGTCGGCCTTGGTTTGGGCGAGCGCCGGCGTGGCCAGCATCAAAGCCATGGCGGAGACGGCCAGCGGCCGGGCAAATCGGAACATGTCTTCTCCCAGATCGCTTGCGTCTTGTGCGCCCGTTTCCATGGCGCTGGCGCGTTCAATGGTGCGCCGAATAATGGTCAGACAAATAGGCAGGTCAATCAGGTCTGGCGGTGACGGCGTGGCGCCGTGAAGGCGCCACGCCGGCCGCGACCTAGAACTTGAAGCGGACGCCGGCCCGGTACATCCGGCCGATGATGTCGTAGAGCGCCGGGTTGGCGTAGTTCGGCGACTTGGCCGGATCACGATCGAACAGGTTGTCGACCTTGAAGTAGGCGGTCACGTCCGGGCGGATGGTATAGGTGCCGCCCACATCCATGTAGAATGCGCCAGGCATGAAGTTCTTGTCGATCGTCGGAGCGTTGGCCGTCGAGACCGGGCAGGTTCCCGGGGCGCAGACGACGTACTGGTTGCCGTAGTTGCCGTCGGTGAACCAACGCTCCTGCAGCATGATGCTGAAGCGATCGGTCTCGTAGCTCTGGATAGCCAGCCACTTCCATTTGGGAGTGTTGCCTTGGTTCACGCCCGCGGAGTCGACCGGAACGGTGCCGGGTAGGCCGGTGTCGGTCCAGAATTCCCGGATGTGGGTGGCCAGGGCCCGCAGGGTGAAGTTGCCGGAGAGACCCAGCGGCTGGCGCCAGCGATAGCTGGCCTCGATGTCGAACCCGCTGGTCTTGATCGACGCCAGGTTGAAGGACTGGACGTTGATGTAGTTCGGGCCGGTGGTGTTGTTGAGGTTATAGGCGCCGCAGGTCTGGGGCAGAATGTTGCGGAAGCAGTAGTCGACGATCTGCGCCGCGCCCAGGCTGGAGACGACGTCGTCGACCTTGATCTTGTAGTAGTCGAACGACGCGCTGAAGCCAGGCAGCCACGACGGATTGGCCAGCACGACGCCGATCTGGGAGTTGCGCGCGATCTCCGGCGTCAAGTCCGGGTTGCCGACGGCGTTCTGGATCGCCACCACGTTCCGGTTGTTCGCCGGGTCGAAGAAGTTCGGCAGGGTCGTGGTGACGGGCGCGGCGAACAATTCCGACAGGTTGGGCGCACGGACGTCGCGCGAGGTCACGCCGCGGAAGCGCAGGCCGTCGATCGGGGTGTCCCAGGTGCCGCCAGCCTTCCAGGTCCAGATCGTGCCCGAGGTGCTGTAGTCGGTGACCCGCGCCGCGGCGTTGAAGTTGGCGCGACCGGCCGCGTCGTTGTCGAACAGCGGCAGGTCGATTTCCAGGAAGGCTTCCTTGACGTTGTAGACCCCGTCGCCGTTCTTGTAGTTCCCCGCGTGCCAGTTGTTGCCCAGCGACGACATCAGCGGATCGGCCGGATAGGCGCCGCTGTTGGGGCTGCGATCGGCGATGCCGGCGCCGTAGGGGTCGGCGCGGACGGTGTAGAACTCCCGGCGATATTCCGCGCCGAAGGCCACCGACAGCGGGCCGGCCCACAGGTCGACCGGCGCGCCCGAGAAGTTCAGGCTGGCCACGTCCTGGGTCATGCGCAGGCGCTGGAACGGACCGGCGGCGGGCTGGACATATTCAAGCGCCGCGGCCGAGGGCGGCTTGCCGCCGAAGATGTTCAGCGGCTGGCAGCCATTGGCGCGGGCCACCGGATCGGCGCAGACGATGGCGCCGTTCAGAGTGATGGCCTGGATCGCCTGGTTGAAGTGCGGCGTCAGCAGGATGTGGTCGACGTCGATGGCGGTCTTGTTGACCCCATGCTCGTAGTAGGCGTCATACGACCAGTCGGAATTGAACGCGGCGAACTTGCCCTTCAGGCCGGCGACGATGCGGTGCATGCGGCGGTCGGTGTGGACCTTGGTGTTGGGCAGTAGCGCGTTGCTGGTGCCGAACTGGAAGCTGGTGATCCCGGCGGTCGCACACGCATCGCGCACCGAGGTGGGCAGGTACGGGTTGGCGCACTGCAGCGTCAGGCCGGTCCGGTTCATGCCGTTGACGGGCTGATTGCTGGTCTTGACCTGGCCCAGGTTGAACGCGACGTAGGCCTCGTTGTTCTCGGCGAAGTCATAGCCGATGCGGCCGTAGCCGACCCTGCGTTCGATCGCCGACTGCAGCGTACGGCCGCTGTCGACATTGCCTGACAGGTCGCCGCCGACGCAGAAGCCGGGCAGGCAGCCCAGGACCGCGCCGCCCGCGGTCTTGGACGGCACGCCGCCCGAGCCGTACTGGAACTGGAAGGGTTGGCCGCTCTGGTCGAAGGCGATGCCCTGCAGCGGGCCGGCCGTGATCAGGCCGTACTTGGTGTAGGCGTAGGGCTGGGCGTAGTCGCGCATCAGATACTGCGGCGACTTGTCGTCGATGACGTTGCGGTTGATCATCGTCGTCTGGGTGAACCAGTGGCGATCGCCCGCCAGGTCCAGGCCAAAATCGCCCGGGCCGACGCCGTTTTCCTTGGCCCACTCGACGCTGCCGACCAGGTGGACACGGTCACCGGCGAAGCTGCGGCCGCCGGCGAGCTGCACCAAACCCTGCTCGTTGTCGTCGTACTTCGAAATGCCGCCCTGCACGTTGCCCTTCAGGCCGGTGAAGCGGGTGTCGGTGATGAAGTTGACGACGCCGCCCACCGCGTCGGAGCCGTAAGAGGCCGAAGCGCCGCCGTTCACGACGTCCACGCGCTGAATCAGCAGTTGCGGGAACAGGCTGACGTCGGTGACGCCGGTGTAGTAGGCGCCGACCACGCGCTGGCCATCCAGCAGGGTCAGGGTGCGGATGGTGCCCAGGCCCCGCAGCGAGAACGAGCTCAGGCCCTGCTGGCCGCTCGACGTGCTGAAGGTGTTCGTCGCCGAGCCGCTCGACCCCTGCAGCGACGGCAGCTGGACGATGGTGGCGAAGACGTTGGGCTGGGCGTTGTTCTGGATCTGCGCTTCGCCGATCACGCTGGTCGGAGTCGGCGCGGTGAAGCCGGTGGTCTGGATCCGCGTGCCAGTGACGACAATTTCGCTGACGACGGCGTCGTCGCTCGGGGAGGGGGGCTTGGCGGGCGCGGACTGCGCCAGCGCCGGTCCGGCGATCAACATCGACATCAGCGCGCCCGCGCCCGCCGACATCAGCGCCTGCCCCCGCAGCTTTCCGGGCGAGCGCGCGGAGGCGACTGTGTCTGTTTGGATCTGCGCCGGCTCAAACGGCGCGCGCGAATGGTTCATGCCCGTGGCACGCATTTTCGATTTCCCTCCCAAGGCGCAGACGTCGTTGCGTCCGCGCATTTTTCGCGCCACCGAGCCCTTTGAACCGGGGAACGGTAACGTTACCATACCGGTGGTATGCTGATGCGGGGAGGGAGTCAATACTCCGACATAATGGCCACTGTGGCGGTGGCTGGCGGACGGTGAGGAGGCTAGGCGGTCGGCAAAGCAGCCGTCGACTGACGCGCGACGATCTCGTGATCCAGCACGTGCTCGCAGCCGCTCTGGCCGTCCGGCGTGGTCTTGGCGATCTCGGCCGTCAGGCGTCCAAGCGCTTCGGCCGCCAGTTTGCGCACCGGTTGATGCACCGTGGTCAGCGGCGGCCAAAGGGTGACGGCCGCCGGCGTGTCGTCGAATCCGACCACGGTGAGCTCGCGCGGCACGTCCAGATGGCGGCGGTGCGCGACCGAAACAACCGCGGCCGCCATGTCGTCATTGCTGGCGAAGATCGCCGTCGGCGGCGGCGTGGCGTCGAGCAATTCCTCGGCGGCGGCGAGGCCCGAGGCGAAGCTGAAGTCTCCCTGAGCGATGATCGTGGTCGCGCCAGGGGTTTCGCGCACGGCGTCCTGGAAGCCCGCCATGCGCTGAGCGCTGGCCGCCTGGTTGGGATTGCCGACGATGAAGCCAAGATGCCGGTGGCCCAGTTGGATCAACGCTTGCGTCATCTCGTAGGCGGCGCGGCGATCATCGATCCGTACGGAGATCGCGTCCTTGACGCCATAGGCGCCCACGGCGGCCATCGGCAGGCCAGCCTTCGCCAGCGCGCGCAGCACGACGGGTGACTCGCCCAGCGGCGGCGCCAGGATCACCCCACGAATGCCAGACGCCACGAGCGCCTTAAGGTCCGCGGCGCTGGGCGGTCGACCGCCTTCGCCGCCCTTGAGCAGGATGAGGCGGGCGCCTCGGATGGAGGCCTCCTCGAAGACGCCGGTCAGGAAGTCGCTCATGAAGGCGGCGCTGGGGTTGGAGTAGACGACTCCGATCCGCAGTTCGGCCGACGTCACCAAGCTGCGCGCGGCGACATTCGGCGTGTAGCCCAGCGCGCGGATGGCCTCGTTGACCGCCTGGCGGGTCTCCGGACCAACGCCGGGACGGTCGTTGATGACCCGCGACACCGTCATGGGCGACACGCCGGCCTGGGCCGCGACGTCGATGATCGTGGGACCGCGAATGGCTCCCGAATTCCTAGCCAATCTCGCTTGTCTCCCGAAAACTGTCCGGACCCGCGACGCGAAACATCCACGGGGCTAGCGAAAGCTGTTTTGTAGCTTGGCGGCGCGGCGTCAAGCCCGCCCGTCTCGCAGGCAGCCATTATTTCTGATAATATATCTTAGACGATGTTCGGAATGGCAAAGAGATATCTCTGATGGCCGCCTCGAAACGAGCGCTGAGCATTGGCCGTGTGCGCCATGATCGCCGATTGTTTCACCCAGTAACTCTACGTTTCAACGCGTCGCTTCAGGGGCACGCCATCTCGCGTAGCCCTGAAGCGACCAATTGAAGTTATTCCGCGGCTTGTAGCGCCCTCGAATACCGGTTGACCGGGAAATCCAGGCCCAGGCTCTCGCGGAAGGTCGAGCCTTCGTAGTCGGTGCGGAACAGCCCCCTCTGCTGCAGGATCGGCACGACCAGTTCGACAAAGGCCTCAAGCTGGCCCGGCAGGCTCTCGAACAGCACGAAGCCGTCGGCGCCGCGTTCTTCGAACCATTGCTGCAGGTTGTCGGCGACCTGTTCCGTCGAGCCGACGAAATGGCCGCGGGGCGTCGCGAAGCGCAGGGCCGTTTGGCGCAGCGTCAGGTCCTCGGCCTTCACAGCCTCGACGATCCGATTGACAGCGCTCTGGTTGGAGTTGGCCCCGAACTCGGCGGCTTCCAGCGGGAACGGACCGTCGAGGTCATGCTGGGTGAAATCGTACTCGTTGAACGGGCGCGCCAGCGACGACAGCGCGTTGTCGATCGAAACCAGCTCGATCAGCTCCTGATACTTGGCCTCGGCCTCCTCGGCCGTGCGTCCGACAACGGGCCGCGCGGCGGGCAATACGTGCAACTGATCGGGATCGCGCCCAAAGGCCGCCGCCCGAGCCTTGATGTCCTTGTAGTAGGCCTGGGCGGCGTCGAGATCCTCGTGCGAGACGAAGATCGCGTCAGCCCGGCGGGCGGCGAAGGCCTTGCCGTCCTCGGACGCGCCAGCCTGGAAGATCACCGGCTGGCCCTGGGGCGAGCGGCTGATGTTCAGCGGGCCCTTCACCGAGAAGAACTCGCCCTTGTGGTTCAGGGTGTGCAGCTTGGCCGGATCGAAGAACTGGCCGCCCTTCTTGTCGAAGGTCAGGGCGTCGTCCTCCCAGGAGTCCCAAAGCCCCTGCACGACATCGAGGTACTCGCCGGCCAGGCGGTAGCGGACGTCGTGGGCGTAGTGTTTCTCGCGGCTGTAGTTGGCCGCGCTGCCTTCCAGCCACGAGGTGACGACGTTCCAGCCCGCGCGGCCGCCGCTGATGTGATCGAGCGAGGCGAATTGGCGGGCGACGTTAAACGGCTCGCTGTAGCTGACCGTCAGGGTGCCCACGAGGCCGATGTTGTTGGTCGCGCCCGCCAGGGCCGACAGGATCGTCAGCGGCTCGAAGCGGTTCAGGTAGTGCGGGCTGGACTTTTCGGTGATGTAGACGCTGTCGGCCACGAACAGGAAGTCGAACTTCCCGGCCTCGGCCACCTGGGCCTGGCGTTTGTAGAACTGGAAGTTCGTGCTGGCGTTGGGCTGGGCGTCCGGGTGACGCCAGTCGCCCCAGCCGGGGCCGACGCCGTGCAGGATGAAGCCGAGTTTGAGTTGACGTTGGTCAGTCATGGAAGATCTCCGATCTATTCGGCGGGAACCAGGGTGATGTCGCGAACGGCCTCGAGCACAGGCTCGGCCTCGGTGCGGACCAGCCAGTCGGGGCTGACGTCGACGAAGCGGACGACGCGCTCATGGTCGATGACGACCACGGCCGGCTGGGGCAGCTCCCAGGTTCCGGTGCCCGTGGTCTCTCCGATGAAGGCGCCCTTGGCGCGCTGGGCCGCCTGGCTGGCCTCGTCCGCGGTGTAGAGGACGCCGAACTGGCGACTGAGATCATTGCCGAGGTCGGAGGCGACCTTGAAGCTCAGGCCATGGCGGACCTTGATGTCCACGAGCCGCTCGGGAACCTGCGGGCTGACGGCCACCAGCGTCGCCCCCAGATCGCGCAGGGCCGGCGCCAGACGCTCTTCGTAGTACGGCAGCGCGATGTTGCAGGCCGGGCAGCCGGCGAAGCGGAAGAACACCAGCACCGCCGGGCCGCGCTCCAGCAGGCGCTCCAGCGACAGGTCGCCGCCCTCGACATCCTTCAGGACGAAGGGGGCGAGACGCTGACCGACCTGGACCCAACGCGTCGGATCGGCGGTCTCCACCAGCGTGCGCCGCTGGTCGACATTGATCTTCAAGGCGGCCGGATCCCAGGTGCGCTCGCGTTCGGCGTGGAGATCGGCCAGGCGTTCCTTCAGGCTCTTGCTCATCGGACATCCTCGGTGCGAGCGGTCTTGGCGGCGGCGGTTTCGATCGCCAGCAGGCGAGCGCGCTCGAAGATCGCTCCCATCCGCCAGTGTTGGTTGGTGTGGGTGGCGGCGTGCTCGCCCCAGCCGTGGTCGCGGCGGAAGGCGCCCAGCTGTCCGGAGGCCAGGGCCTGGTCGGCGCCGACGCCGATGACCCGATCGACCTCGGGCCAGACGAACAGGGCGTCGGCTGGACAATAGAGCTCGCAGAGCAGGCAGGTCTGGCAGTCGACCTGATGGGCGATCACCGCCTTGCCGCCCTCTCCCACCCGCAGCACGTCGCTGGGGCAGGCCTGGACGCAGTCGCCACAGCCGGTGCAGCGGTCCTCGACGACGACTTCGATCATCAGGCGACCTCCGCGTGGGCCGGAGCCGTCTCGAAGCGCGTGAAGACGCGGTCGAGGCCTTGCGCCCGCTGGCGACTGGCCAGCCGCGCATCGGGCGCCGGCGCGTCCTCGCGGCGGTGCATTCCTCGGCTTTCGCGGCGGGCCAGAGCCGCGGCCTTGCTCCAGCGCCCGGCCGCCACCAACGCGGCGGCCTCCCGAAGGCGCAGCGCCCCCCTGCCCTGCGCCTGGCCATGATCGGCCAGTTCGCGCCAGACGCTGTCCAGCCGCTCCAGGGAGGCCGTGAGCGCCTCGCCGCGCCGGAAGATGTTCTTGTCGTAGGCGTTGAGCTCTTCGCGCACCGCCTGGACCGCGCCAGCCGTATCGAAATCGCGGGCCTTGCGACGAGGCGAGAGGCCGGCCTGCCCCGTCGCGATCACGAGAGCGTCGGCGCGGGCTCCGAGCGCTCTGCCCTTCCGCGCGGCCGCCGCGCCCGCCCACTGCCCTGATGACAGGGCCCAGGACGAATTGACCGCGCCGCCGCCAGAGACGGCGCCGGTGACGAGCTCGCGACTGGCGGCGTCGCCAGCGACATAGAGGCCTGGGACAACCGTCTGGCAGTCCTCGTCGTCGACCCGGAGCCCGCCGATCCCGCGCACGGTGCCTTCGGCATGCAGGGTCACCTCGAAGCGATCGCGATACGCGTCGATCCCCATCCGATCGAACGGCAGGACAAAGTTCGGCTGCACCTCCGGCATGATCGCCCGGATGTCTTCGGGCACGCGATCCAGACGGCAGAAGAGCGGCCCCTTCAGCAGCGCGCGGGCCAGATGCGGGGTGACGTCCGGCCCATTCGGAATGTCGAGCTCGTTGTCGTCGGCGTCGAACCAGCGCGCGAAGCTGTAGGCCATCGACCGGGCCATGTTCGTGCCGGCGACGGACGGGGTGTAGTAGTTCGAGAACTCCATTCCGGAGAGGTCGGCGCCTGCCTCCGCCCCCATCAGCAAGCCATCACCGGTGTTGGTCGCCGAGCCCAGCAGGCGGGAGGCGAAAGCGACGCCACCGGTGGCGATGACGACCGCGCCCGCCCGGATGGTCCAGGGCGTCTCGCCGCGCAGGGCCAGCCCCGTGGCGCCGGCGATCGAGCCGTCGCCATGCCGCAGCAGCTGCAGCGCCGGGTGGTGGTCCAGAATGCGGGCTCCGGACGCCAAGGCGTAGGCGCGCATCGCCACCATGTATTCAGGCCCGCGTAAGGCGCGGTACTGGACCTGACCCGTCTCGTCGGTCGAGAAATCGTAGTAGTCGGAAAGCTTGGGCAGGCTGCTCCAGGTAAGATCAAGGATGCGCCGCATCCACTCGGGGTCGCCCAGCCCCAAGGCGCGTTGCACGCGGTCGGCGACGGCGGCCTCGCGCCGCTCGGGCGGGACCCACCAGTGGCCGGGACCGGCGGTGGCGGTGACGCCGCTGGTCCCGCAATAGCCCTTGTCGACCAGGACGACGTCCGCGCCTTCGCGAGCCGCCGCCACGGCCGCCCACGCGCCGGCCAGGCCGCCGCCGATCACCAGGACGTTCGTCGCGAGGGACAGCGGGTCGCTCATGACAGCGTCCCGTTGAACGAAGCGTCGAACGCGCCGGCCGGATCGCGCGAACTGGTGATTGCGCCCGCCGCCCGGAAACGGTCGAGCACCGCTGTGGCCTCGGTGACCGAGTCCTGCCCAATCGGCGTCGGCAGCAGCCGGTAGTTTCGCACCGTGTTGAGCGCGATCTCGTCCGAAAGCCCCGTCTCCCGCGAGAGCACCTTGGCGAAGGCCTCGGGATTGGCGGCCGCCCATCGCCGCGCCTTTGCCAGGCGGCGCAGGAAATCCTCGACCTGGGGGCGCTTGTCGGCGATGGCCCGCTCGCTGGCGGCCTCGTAGCCGAAGCCGCTGATCACCCCCGTTCCATCGGCCAGGATCCGGGCCGCGTCATGCAATCTGGCGAGAGCGATGTACGAGCCCCAGGTGACCCACGCGTCGATCGATCCCGCCGTGAACGCGGCCTTGGCGTCGCCGGGCGTCAGATAGACCAGAGTGACGTCGGCCGGCTTCAGCCCGGCGTTCTCCAGCACCCGCAGCAGCAGATGGTGGCCGATCGAGCCTCGGCCCGTAGCGATCTTCCTGCCTCGCAGGTCGGCCGGCGTCCTGATCGGCGAGTCCTTGCGGACCAGGATCGCCGTTCCGCCGCCGCCACTCTTGCCAGCCTGGACGGCCTTGATCTTGGCGCCGCCGGCGTAGGCGAACAGGAACGGCGCATCACCGGCTTCGCCAAGGTCCACGGCGCCCGCCGACAAGGCTTCGAGAAGCGGCGCGGCGGCAGGGAATTCGCTCCACTCGATCCGGTACGGAGCGCCCTCCAGCGCGCCGGACGCGAGCAGGACCGCCTTGGTGCCGCCGCGCTGGCTGCCGACCTTCAGAACCGGTTGGCCGTCGCCCTTGGCGCAGGCCGCGAGCGAGGCGGCGAGCCCCCCGAGGGCGAGACCGGCGATGAGCTGACGTCTGTCCATCGCGCCCTCCTCAGAACCGCTGAGTCAGGCGGGCGTAGTAGTAGCCGCCGGTGATGCCGAAGGGCGAGAAGGTCCCGAATTGTCCCGTGCCCTGGTCGGCGTTGATGATCCCGATCTTGTCCGGATGCTTGTCGAACAGGTTGTTGGCGCCGATGGCGACGCTGGTGGTCTCGCGCACCTGCCAGCCGATATCGAGGTCGGTGATCCACTTCGGACTGTAGGTGCGGTCGAGGCTCGCCGAGGTTCCCGCTTCGGTGTAGCGGCCATGGCGGGTGTTGCGCAGGCCGACATTCCAGGCGCCGCGAAGCCATTGCGCGCCGAGGATGATCTTTTCGCGCGGCGTGCCGACGGTCAGATCAGCGATCTTCTGGCGGTCGAACAGCACGAGGTTCGGATTGACCGCCTTGAGGACCGCCGGAGTCGCCTTCAGCTTGGTAATCTTGGTCTTGTTGAAGGCGTAGGCGGCGTTGAGGTTCAAGCGCCCGAACTCGCCGAGGTTCACCCCATAGTCAGCAACGAAATCGGTCCCAGTCGTCCGGGTCGAGACGGCGTTGGTGTAATAGGTCGCCGTCAGGCCTTGCGGGAACCGCGCCAGCAGCGGCGCCAGATCCGCGCGCGACGCCAGTTGGGTCACGGAGAGATCCAGGTTGCTTGTGTCGACGATCCGGTCGTCGATATCGATCTGGTAGGAGTCCAGTGTCAGCCTCAGGCCCGCGAACGGCTCGGCGGTCAGGCCGAAGCTGTAGTTGGTCGACTTCTCCGGTTTCAGCGGTTCGGCGCCCAGGGCCTTGGCCTCGGCGCTGTCGGTGCGCAGGACCTTGGTCGGGAAGGTCAGATATTCCCCAGGCGTGCACGGCGCGCCGCGGAAGATGTTGTTGGGCGCGGCCGCGCAGAGGCTGCCGTTGATCGTCGAGGTCGCGAAGATGGTTTGGCCCAGCGACGGGGCGCGGAAGCCGTTGCTGACCGTGGCGCGGACGGCGTAGCCCGGCAGGAACTCCCAACGCGTCGTCAGCTTGCCGCTGGTGGTGTCCCCGACGCCCTTGCCATAGCGCTCGTAGCGTCCCGCGACGCCGACGTACCAGGTCTTCGTCAGGTTGGTCCCGAGATCGACATAGGCGGCGCCGCTGTTGCGGCTGGCCGAGCCGGCGTCCTCGGGCGCGGTGCCGGCGTAGGAGGCCAGACCCGGGTTCGGACGCAGGCCCGCGAAGGGCTGTCCTGCCGGGATCACATAGTCGCCGACGATATAGGACGCCTCATCCCCCGCCTCGATAAGGAATCGCTCGTAGCGGTGCTCGAGACCCCAGGAGACCTGCAGTGGGTTTCTAAGCCAGCCGGTGATCTCGCGCGTCACGTCGAGATTGTTGGTCCACTGACGGAACTCGTGCGTGGAGAGATGGAAATAGGTCGGGCTGGACGGGCCTAGAGTAGCGTTCAGCGTGTTTTGCCCGTCGAGCTGAGCGTGATCCTGCGCCAACGTGGTCGAGAGGTCCCAAGACCAGCCGGCCGTTTCGCCGCGCGCGCCGAAGCTGCTCTGGAAATCGAGCTCGAAGATGCGGCGCAGCGCGTTGAAGCCGTCGGGATAGACCTCGGGCAGCGAATTGCGGTTAAGCGGCCTTCCCGCCGTCACGCCGGCAACTGGCGCCAGGTTGGGCAGGAAGCTGCCGGTGTTCTTCTTCGACGATCGATGGCTGAGTGTGCCCGAAGCGTAGAGGTTCAGGTCGCGCCAAGGCAGTTCGGCGTTGTAGGACGCCGCCAGAATATCCTCTTCGCCCGGCCCATAGCTCTTGCCCCAATAGTAGCGGTCGGCGGTGGCGTCGCGCGGATCGGGCGTCACCGTGGTCACGCCGTTCACGGTCGTCACCGTCGGCTGGTAGATGTACTGGGCGCGCGAGGGGACGGACCGGCTGGCGGCCTCGTTGTTCTTCCAGTTCAGGGCCAGATGCAGGAAGCCGCCGTTGTCGCCCAACGGCCGACCCCAGTTCAGCGTGGCCGACCGCGTGTCGCCATCGCCAAGATAGTTCTGGCCGCCGGTGTAGCTGAACGAGCGCTCATCGACGCCGTCCTTCAGGATGATGTTCACGACGCCGGCGATCGCGTCGGAGCCGTATTGCGCCGAGGCGCCATCGCGCAGCACCTCGATCCGCTCGATGGCCGAGGCCGGGATGAAGTCGAGATCGACCGGAGCCCCGCCGCGCCCGACGCGGGCGAGGTTGTTGATCAGCGCCGTCGTGTGGCGGCGCTTGCCGTTGACCAGGAACAGGGCCTGGTCGCCGTTCAAGCCGCGCAAGGTGATGGCGCGCACCGTCCACGAGGTGCCGCCGCCATTGATGCCCGGCAGATTGAACGACGGGATCAGGGTGTTGAGGACTTCCTTCAACCCGACCTTGCCGGTCGTCAGAAGCTGCTCGCCGCCAATCACGTCCACGGGCGCTGGACTGTCGGCGACGGTGCGCCGCGCGCCGCGCACGCCGGTGACGATCAGGCTTTCGACGGCGTTGGTTCCCTCGGCGTCGGCGGTCGCAGCCGGACCCGTCGTGGTGGTGTCAGCGGCGTAGCCTGGCCCGGCGATGGCGGCGACAGAGGCGCAGGCCAAAAGCGCGGGGCGCCATCGAGACGTGTTGAAGCGTTCAGGCAAGATCAAAGAACTATCCCCCACCCGCTCCGTGCGGGCGTTCCATGTTCGTCGGATGTCAGCTCCGGCCCTTGGAGCGTCGGCAGGGCGACCATGGCGCGGGCCGCCAGGCCTCGCGATGGAGTATTTCTCTGAGCAAAATCAGAGTTTTATATATCTTTCCTAGTCATAAGACGCTTGAGGCGCGCGCATATCCGCGAAGGCGTCTTGCCTTGGACGAGGCGATCGCGCACAAAATCCCAGTAAATTTATAGAGTTTTGCCATGAGCCGCTCTTCAGCGCCGATCATCGCCGTCGTCGGGGCGGGCTTCAGCGGGGTCATGACCACCCTCAATCTGCTGGCGCAGAGCCGCGCGGCGAAGGTTCTGCTTTTCGAAAAACGCGCGCCCGTGGGTCTCGGCGCCGCCTATTCGACCCACAATCCAAGCCACAAGCTCAATGTGCGGGCGGGCAATATGAGCGCTTGGCCCGATCGGCCGGATCACTTTGTGGCCTGGCTCTCCGACCAAGGGCTCGACGTCGGCCCCGGCGGCTTTGCCCGTCGCGCCGACTATGGCCGCTATCTCCAGGCGCAGATCGCGGAGATCGCCGAAGGCCCCGAAGGCCTAGGTCGCCTCGTCGTCAATCCGGATGCGATCGTCGGCATCGCGCCTTCAGGGCAAGGCTGGCAGCTGACCACGGCCCTTGGCCGGCGCTACGACGCGGATGCGGTGATCCTAGCATTGGGCAATCCGCCGCCATCGCGGCCGCAAGGCGTCGATGAGGCCTTCGCAGCATCAGAGGCCTATATCGCCGACCCCTGGCGATGGCGCGCCAGCGAGTTACCGGAAGGCTCGGTCATGCTGATCGGCACGGGCCTGACCATGGTCGATGTCGCCCTGTCGCTGGATGACGCCCAGCCGGGCCGCCCGATGCTCGCCTTGTCGCGGCGAGGCCTGGCGCCGCTGCGCCACGAGGGCGCGCCGAGCCCCTGCCCTGCGCCGCCGAGCGACCTGTCGCCGGTAGCGCTGATAGCCTGGCTGAGGCAAACCGCTCGCCAGCGCGGCTGGCGCACGGCGATCGACGCCGTCCGCCCCGTGACCCAGGTGCTTTGGCGAAGCTGGTCACCTCGGCGCCGGCAGGCCTTTCTGCGCCACGCGCGTCCCTTCTGGGATATCCATCGCCATCGCCTTGCCCCGGAAGTCGCCGACCGCATCGACGCGATGCGCGCCAGCGGCCAGCTTGTGATCGCCGCGGGCAAGATCCGTGAATTGAGCCTCGGCGCCGACGACCATGCGATCTGCAAATACCGCGCGCGGGGCGGCAAGGCCGGCTACGCCTTCCGCGCAATCCGGGTGATCAACTGCACGGGCCCGACCGGCGACATTCTCGCCGCGCGTGACGACTTGGTGCGCGACCTCGTCCGCCAAGGCCTCGCACGCCCTGACCCGCTCGGCCTGGGCTTCGACCTGGACGACGACAACCGTCTGCGCGACGCCAGCGGCGAGGCTATCCCGCGTCTTTTCGCCGTCGGGCCATCCACGCGCGCGGCCCACTGGGAGATCATCGCCGTGCCCGATATCCGCGGCCAAGCGGCCGCCGTCGCGAAGACCGTTCTCACCGATCTCGACCGCTAGAGCGCCAGTGCTGCGGCGTGGACCAGCTGGGCCAGTTTGTCGATGGCCGAATGGGGCGAGGCATTGATGCGCTGAACATAGGCGACATCAGGCAAGGATGGCAGGCGATTGCCGGCCAGTGGCGTGCGATCGGGCAAAAACAGCGCGGTGCGGCAGGTCACGGCGAGGCCCGCCTGCACCGCCGCCCTCAGGGCCGACAAGCTTGGCGTCTCCATCGCCACCCGATACGGCCGGCCATCCCGCTCGAGCGCGGCCAAAGCCGCATCCCGGAACCGGCAGGGAGTCTCGAGAATGGCGATCGGCAGCACGGGGCTGTCGGCCAGAGCGGCCTCGCCATGCCACACCATCGGCGTGACCTGGACCGCGCGGGGATCATCCGCCGCGCCCATGCAGAGCACGACGTCCAGGCGATCGGCCTCCAGAAGACCTAGCAGTTCCGGAGAGCCCGCCACCCGCACATGCAGCTGGGTGTCGGGATTGAGGCTGGCGAACCTCGCCAGCACGCCCGATAGCAAGGTCTCGGCGAAGTCCTGAACCAGCCCGACGCGCGCCGGTCCCGCCAGGGCGTCACCGGTTAGCGCCACGACGGCCTTGTCGTTCAGCGCCAGGATCTCGCGGGCGCGAGGCAGAAGCGCCTGGCCAGCCGGGGTCAGGATCAGCCGGCGCCCATCGCGATGGAACAACGGCGTCAGCACCGTCTCCTCCAGCCGCTTCATCTGCAGGCTGAGCGCCGACTGGGTGACGAACACCTTCTCGGTCGCGCGCAGCATCGAGCCGGAATCGACGATCGCGACGAAGCTTCGCAGCAATTCGGTCGGCAGGTTGGTGACCATCCGCGCCCTCTTGAGATTTGCTAATAAGACCCGTGAGGATAAGTCTATTGATAGAGTAGGAATTAAGCGTCCTTCTTTTGGACCCGCGACGACCGCGTCGCAACGGTTTCCGACGAAGGAGCGTCCCAGTGTCTCTGGCGACCACCTACAGAATTTCTGAAGCCAAGCCATGGCGATGGCCAAGCCTGTCCCGCGCCCGCTGGCTTTCGCCTGTGGCGTTGCTCCTCCTGTGGGAGCTCGGGGCGCGGGTCGGCGTGGTCCCGCCGCGCATCCTGGCCGCCCCCTCAACCGTCCTCGAGACTTTCTGGACCCTGACGGCCTCAGGCGAGTTGCCCAAGAACCTCGCCGTCTCGCTGGCCCGAGCCGGGGCTGGACTTTCGATCGCGCTGGTTGTCGCGGTGACGCTCGGCTTGATCTCCGGCCTTTCGCGGTGGGGAGAGACGCTGGTCGACCCTCTCATGCAGATCAAGCGGACGATACCGTCTCTCGCCCTGACGCCATTGTTCATCGTCTGGTTCGGCATTGGCGAGACGCCGAAGATCGCCTTGATCGCCGTCGCCGCGACTTTCCCGCTCTATCTGAACCTGTTCTCCGGCATCCGCAGCGTCGACGTACGACTGGTCGAGGCGGCGCGCAGCTTTGGTCTCCGAGGATGGAGCCTCGTCCGGGAGGTGATCCTTCCCGGCGCCCTGCCCTCGTTCTTCGTTGGCCTGCGCTACGCCCTGGGCGTCTCGGTGCTGGTGCTGGTGATCTCAGAGCAAATCAACGCCCAGGCGGGCCTTGGCTACCTCGTCAACAACGCCCGCGACTTCATGCGCACCGACATCATCGTCGTCTGCCTTGTCGTCTACGCCCTGCTTGGCCTCGGCGCCGACACCCTCGTTCGCACGCTGGAGCGCAAGGCGCTGGCGTGGCGTCCCAGCCTCGTGGAGCAATGACCATGGCCGCCCTTCAGCCGCGCCTTCGCCCGACCTCCGCCACGCCTGGCGCAGGGCCGGCCGTCCGCCTACACAACTTCGTACGCCGCTTCGGCGACAACACGGTCATCGCCGGGCTGGACCTGTCGATCGCTCCAGGCGAGTTCGTCGCCCTGCTCGGCGCCAGCGGCTCGGGCAAGACCACCCTGCTGCGCACGCTGGCGGGACTCGACGCGGCCGGCGACCAGGACGTCCACACACCCGATGCGCGCGCTGTCGTGTTTCAGGACGCCAGGCTCCTGCCGTGGAAGAAGGTCTGGCGCAACGTGGCGCTCGGCCTCTCGGGTGGAAACGTTCGGACCCGCGCCGAGGCGGCGCTGAAGGAGGTCGGCCTCGGTCATCGGCTCGACGCCTGGCCCACCACCTTGTCTGGCGGCGAAGCGCAACGCACGGCTCTGGCGCGCGCCCTAGTCCGCGAACCCGGTCTCCTGCTGCTGGACGAGCCCTTCGCCGCCCTCGACGCCCTGACTCGCCTGAAGATGCACGATCTGGTGCTGTCGCTGTGGCGCGAGCACAGTCCGGCCGTTCTGCTCGTCACCCACGACGTGGACGAAGCGGTGGCCCTGGCCGATCGCGTGCTGGTGCTCGACAAGGGGCGGATCGCCGCCGAGGAGAAGATCACGCTGGAGCGTCCCCGGGCGCCGGACGCCCGCTTCCAGGCGATCCGGCGCCGCCTGCTGGGTCATCTGGGCGTCGAGGCCGCCCCGGCCCATGGCGAGGGGCATCTGGTCGCTTTTCCTACCGGCGAGGTGGTGCTGTGAACGCGCCGGTTCGCCGTTTCGAGGCGCGGGCCAGCTTGCCCGATCTCGACGCCATCCTCCCCGAGTTGACCCGGGCCTTCGCCGCCACCGCCGCCCAGCATGATCGCGAGGCCAGCTTCCCGGCCGAGAACTTCAGGCTCCTGCACGAAGCGGGGCTGCTGGCCCTGACGGCGCCGGCGCGTCTGGGCGGACTGGAAGCCGACCTGCCGACCGCCCTGAAGGTGATCTCGGCCGTGGCGCGCGGCGAGCCGGCCACGGCGCTGGTCCTGGTGATGCAGTACCTGTTCCACGCGTCGGTCGAAGGCCGCTCGGGGTGGCCTGAGCACTTGAAGCGCCGTGTGATCGATGAGGCGATCGAGCATGGCGCCCTGATCAACGCTCTGCGCGTCGAGCCCGACCTGGGCACGCCCGCCCGCGGCGGTCTGCCGGCGACGATCGCCCGCCGCACGCCGGAAGGGTGGCGGATCAGCGGACGTAAGATCTATTCGACTGGTTCGACCAACCTGACCTGGTTCGTGGTCTGGGCGCGCAGCGACGATGCCGAGCCCTTGGTCGGCGGTTGGCTGGTGCGCGCCGACACGCCGGGCGTCGTGATCGAGGAGAGTTGGGATCACCTGGGGCTGCGCGCCAGCGCCAGCCACGACGTGGTTTTCGAGGACGTCCTGGTCCCACTGGATCATGCCTTGGACCCGCAACCGCTCGGCGCGCCGCCGCCCTACCCAGCCAGTTTCGCGGCCTGGTCGGCGGTGCTGACCGCGGCGATCTACGACGCGGTGGCGCGCGCGGCGCGGGACTGGCTCGTCGAGTTCCTGATCGATCGAAAGCCCGCCAACCTGGGCGCCTCGCTCTCGACCCTGCCGCGCTTCCAGGAAGCCGTCGGGGAGATCGAAGGCCTCTTGCTTTCCAACCGCGTCCTGCTCGACACCGCCGCGCGCGGCGAGGTCGGCGGCGTCGAGGCCAGCCTAGTCAAGCACCTCGTCACCGAGAACGCGATCACGGTCGTCGAAAAGGCGCTGAGGCTGACCGGCAACCCCGGCCTGACCCGCGCCAATCCGCTGGAGCGCCACCATCGCGACGTGCTGTGCGGCCGCGTCCATACGCCCCAGGCCGACGTCGTTCTGACCAGCGCCGGCCGTGCGGCCTTCGCCGGGGGCGCGCGATGAGCCGCATAGTCGTCGCCAGTCAGTTGCCGGAGGTGTTCAATAGCGTCTTCGCCCAGCACGTGGCGGACGCCGACATCGTGGCCGTGCCACCTGGCCTGACCGCGCCCTTGCCGCCGAAGGCCAAGGTGCTGGTCGCCGCGCCGTTCCGAAAGGCGGGCGGGACCCTGCCCGACCGGGCGCCGCCTGGTTGGCCGTTCGACGTCCGCTGGGTGCAACTGGTCTCGGTCGGCATCGACTTCTATCCGCCCTGGCTGTTCGAGGGGCCGATCGTGACCTCGGCGCGCGGGTCGTCGGCCATCGCCCTTGCTGAATTCGCCTTGGCCGCGATCCTGGCCGAGGCCAAGCGCTTGCCCGACATCTGGATCGACACCGCCGAGCGCTGGGCGCCGCAGCAGCTGAAGCTGGTCTCGGGCTCGACCCTGGGCCTGGTCGGCTTCGGCGCGATCGGTGAGGCCCTGGCGCCACGCGCCCAGGCGCTTGGGATCAAGGTGCTGGCGGTCCGCCGCTCCGACGCGGCCATCCCCGTGCCTGGAGTCGAGCGCGTCGCGGACCTCAAGACCCTGTTCGAGCGGAGCGATCACGTCGTGCTGGCCGCGCCCGCGACGCCGCAGACCGAGCGGATCGTCAATCGCGATCTCCTGCTGCACGCCAAGCCTGGCCTGCATCTGATCAACATCGCTCGCGGCGCGCTGATCGACGATGAGGCCTTGCTGGCCGCCCTGAACGAGGGCCGCGTCGCCCGCGCCAGCCTGGACGTGACCTATCCCGAACCCCTGCCCGAGGGCCACCCGTTCTACAGCCATCCTCGGGTTCGGCTTTCGCCGCACACCTCGGTGCACACGCCCGACACCCGCATCAACCTGGCGACCCAGTTCGCCGAGAACCTGGCCCGCTTTCGGACCGGCGAACCCTTGGCGGGCGTCGTCGATCTGTCGCGCGGCTATTGAAGGACATCGCGCCATGACCGCCATCCCTGCGCCCAGGGCCTTCCAGCCCGGCGCGCCGCATCCCGCCAAGATCGACACGGTGCTGCCCGAGTTCGGCTCGAGCGAGATCCCCCGCCAGCCGACGATCGAGGCCGAGAGGCTTTATCGCAAACAGCGGCTGGCCGCCTCTTACCGGCTGTTTGGCCGCTACGGTTTCGACATGGGCGGCGCGGGCCACATCACCGCGCGCGATCCCGAACTGACCGACCACTTCTGGGTCAATCCGTTCGGCGTCCACTTCTCCCGGATCAAGGTCTCGGACCTGATGCTGGTCAGCCATGCGGGTGAGATCGTCCAGCCGCCCGCCAAGGTCCCCGCCCGCTTGAACCGCGCCGCCTTCGCCATCCATTCCCAGCTGCACGAGGCGCGCCCGGACGTCGTGGCCGCCGCCCACTCGCACTCGCTGTACGGCAAGGCCTGGTCGGCGCTGGGTCGTCTGCTGGATCCGCTGACCCAGGACTCGGCGGCCTTCTACGAGGACCACGCCCTGTTCGAGGAGTTCTCGGGCGTCGTGCTCGACACCAGCGAGGGCAAGAAGATCGCCCAGGCCCTGGGCCCGAAGAAAGCGGTGATCCTGCAGAACCACGGCATCCTGACCGTCGGCCAGTCGGTCGAAGCGGCGGTGTGGCGCTATCTGGCGCTGGAGAACGCCTGCCAGACGCAACTCTTGGCCGAAGCTGCCGGCGCCACCAAGCCGATGCCGCCCGAGGTCGCCAAGCACACCGCCGGCCAGGTCGGCACGGAGGTCGGCGGCTTCTGGGCCTTTCAGCCGTACTGGGAGATCGTCACCGAAGAAGAGCCGGATCTGTTCGACTGATGACCGGCTTTTCCCTTTCCCGCCGCGCGACCTGATGGCCGGCGGCCTGTCGATCGCCGGACTTTCCATGGCGGGCCTCACTGCCTGCTCGCCCCAAAAGGACGCCAAGTCCGGCGACCTGTCGAACCTGACGCTGCGGGTGGCGACCTATCGCGGCAATCCCGAAAGCTTCTTCGCCGAGGCCGGCGTCGCCGACCCGCCCTACAAGCTAGCGCGCACCCAATTCGCCGGCGGCAACCTGATCGTCGAGGCGATCAACGCCCGCGCGCTCGACTTCGGCGGGATGAGCGAGATTCCGCCGATCTTCGTCGCGGGGCACCCGGGCAACCAGGTGAGGATCGTCGGCGTGCTGCGCAGCGACGTGAACAATCAGGTCGTGCTGCTGCCCAAGGGCTCCCCGGTCCAGGACTTCAGCCAACTGAAGGGTAAGCGCGTCGGCTATGTGAAGGCGACCACGTCGCACTACATCCTGCTGCGCCTGCTGAACAAGGCGGGGCTGACTTGGGCTGACATCACGCCCGTGGCCCTATCGCCGCAGGACGGCTTGGCCGCCTTCCAGAGCGGCGCTCTCGACGCCTGGATCATCTATGGCGTGATCGTCTACCAGGCGCGGGAGGCCGGGGCGCGGGTTCTGACCACGGCCCAGGGGATCCTCTCGGGCAACTACCTGATCACGGCCGCCCAGGACGCGCTGGACGACCCGGCGCGTCTGGCGGCGATCGGCGACTACGTGAGCCGCTACCGCAAGGTGTTCGACTGGATCAACGCCGACGGCGAGCGCTGGGCGCGCGTGCGGGCCCAGGCCACGGGCGTCAGCCAAGCCTATTACGAGCAGGAATTCCGAGAACGCAGCACCGCTTCGATCCTTGAACCGATCAGCGAGGCGGCGATCGCCTCTCAGCAGGCCGTGGCCGACACCTTCGCGGCCGCGAAGGTCATTCCAGCGCGTGTCGAGGTGAAGTCACTCTGGAATGATCGCCTGACGCCCTACCTCAAGTAGATTGAGTTTATCAAATATAGATCATCACAAATGATGATTTAAGTAAAATTAGTCGCTTGAAGATTTTATATTCGTTGAGGCGAGACTGAGCAGATGGCAAATCCCTATGAAATAAATCGGGGATAGACATGCGTAATCGCCCTCTGCGAAATCTTCTACTTTTGAGCTCGGGCCTCGCCGCTTTCGGAACGGCGAAGGCCGCTGAGCCGACACCCGCCGTCGACGGCGCCGCGCCGGCCGTCGAGCAGGTCATCGTCACCGCCGAACGGCGAGCGACCGATCTGCAGAAGACCGCCATCGCCATTTCGGCCTTCGGCCAGCAGGTGCTCGCCGATCGCAAGATCGACAACATCCGCGACCTCTCCGGCCAGATCCCGAACCTGTCGATCAGCCGGGTCACGATCAGCCACACCACCCAGACCTACGCCCTGCGCGGCGTCGGCGAGGCCGATCCGATCCAGGAGCCGGTGCTGGCCGTCTATGTCGATGACGTCTACATCCCGCGCCAGATCGGTTCGATGGTCGAGTTCAACGACCTGGAGCGGGTCGAGGTGCTGCGCGGCCCGCAAGGCACGCTCTATGGCCGCAACTCCAGCGCTGGGGCCCTACGCGTCATCACTCGCGATCCGGGCCAGACCCTGCGCGCGAAGGCCGAGGTGGGCCTGGGTAACTACGGCGCGGTCGACGTCCGCGCGCTGATCGAAGGGCCGCTGGTCTCGGACAAACTCTCGGGCAGCTTCTCGTACATCCACCACAAGCGCGACGGCGTCACCTTCAACCCGACACTGAACCACGACGTCAACCGCATCGACCTCGACGCCTTCAGGGCCAAGCTGCGATGGACGCCGACCGACCGGCTGGACGCCTTGCTGACGGTCAACGCCCTGCGCGATCGCAGCGACACGCGCAGCTATATCCCGGTCAAGCAGCCCGGCGGCGCGTTCCGCAAGGATCGGTCTTACTCTGAGGTCGAGCCCGTCCAGGACCTCGACCAGGCCAGCGTCTCGCTGCGCGTGCAGTATGACCTGACCGAACAATTGAAGCTGAAGTCGATCAGCGCCTATGGCGGCTTCAACCTCAACCCCGTCGCCTACGACAACGACGGCGAAGCGGCGCTGATCCAGAAGAACCTGATCCATTACAACGATCAGTACGCCACCCAGGAACTACAGCTGAACGGCGACTTTGGCGCTCTGACCTTCACCAGCGGGCTCTTCTATCTGCACGAGCGCTTCTTCGTGCAGCGTGACGGCTACAGCCGCCGCAACGCCCAGGCGACCGACCCGACGGTGACGCCCGGCAACTACAACTTCGCCCGGGCCCACAACATCACCAACACCGACGCCTACGCCGTCTTCGGCGAGGCGACCTGGAAGGCGACCGACCGCCTCTCGCTGACCGGCGGCCTGCGCTGGACCAACGAGAAGAAGGAATTCGTCTTCGACAACAAGGGCCTGAACCTGGCGGGCCAGGTCGTCTCGCAGTCGATCAGGGGCAAGGCCGACAAGACCTGGTCAGCAATCACGCCCAAGGTCTCGGCCCAGTTCCAGTGGACGCCGGACGTCCTGCAGTACGTCAGCTATTCGAAGGGCTTCAAGTCGGGCGGCTTCGACAACCGCGCCACGCGGCTGGATCTCGCCACCCTGCCATTCGCGCCCGAGGACGTGACCACCTATGAGACGGGCCTGAAGACCCAGCTCCTAGACCAGCGGCTGCGGGCCAATCTGGCGGCCTTCTACAACGACTATCAGGACCTGCAGGTCTCGTTCTACGATCCGGCCTATGTCGGCAGCCGCCGAGGCAACGCGGGCAAGGCCCACACCTATGGCGTCGAGCTCGAGACCGACGCGCGCCCGACCGAGCGTCTGGGCGCCCAGTTTAGCGTCGGATGGCTTTACGCGATCTATGACGACTACAAGGGCGCCGGCGGCGCCGGGGTGAACGCCGATGGCAATCGCCTGCTGAACTCGCCCCGCTGGAGCGTTTCGGGCGGCGTGACCTACGACCCGGACCTCGACATCCCAGGCTCGCTTCGCCTTGGCTTGAACGCCCAGTGGCAGAGCGGGATCGTCACCAGCGCCACGCCGGCTGCCGGCGGCCAGAACGACATCCCCTCGCAAGGCTTCCTGAACGGCGTCGCGACCTGGACCACGCCCGACCCGCGGTGGGCCGTCAGCTTGTCGGTCCGCAACATCCTCAATTCGCAGAAGGCGGTCAGCTCCACCTACACGCCGTCGACAGGGATCTACCTGCTGAACTTCGCCGATCCCCGGACCTACCTCGTCACCCTCAAATACGTGCTGTAATCCATGAGCCAGCATCGCCCTCATCGCCTGTCCGACTTCGTCGCCGACCTCTCCGCGCTGCTGGATCGCACCGGCGACGAGGCGGTTATCCTGCGCGAGGGCGGCGCGTTGCTGGCCGAACTCGTGGCCCAGGACGACTGGCTGCCCGAAGCGCAAAGCCTGCCGGATCCGACGCGCTACCAGCAGTATCTGCTGCACCGTGACCCGGCCGGGCGGTTCTCGGTGGTCAGCTTCGTCTGGGGACCGGGGCAAGCCACGCCGGTCCACGACCATACGGTCTGGGGCCTGATTGGCGTGCTTCGGGGCGCCGAGCTGTCGCAAGCCTATGACCTGACCGACGGCGCGCTGACCGGCGTCGGTCCTGTCCATCGCTTGGAGCCCGGCCAGGTTGAGGCCGTGTCGCCCACCGTCGGCGACATCCACCGCGTCGCCAACGCCTTCGAGGACCGGACCTCAATCAGCATCCACGTCTACGGCGCCGACATCGGGACGGTGAAGCGCTCGACCTACGACGCCAACGGCAAGCCCAAGACCTTCATTTCCGGCTACGCCGACGTCCCGCCGCCCCTCCTGTTCGATCGCGCTAGCGCCCTGGCCTACGGAGCCGCCGAATGACCCTGCCCCTGATCACGCCGCACGAGGTGCGCCGCGACCTGATCGCCCGGCGCGAGATCGCCCTCCTGGACCTGCGCGAGGAAGACCCGTTCGCCAAGGCCCACCCGCTGTTCGCCTCGCAACTGCCGCTCAGCCGGCTGGAGATCGAGATCCTCGACCGCGTTCCCCGCAAGGCGACCAAGATCGTGCTCTACGACGACGCCGAGGGGCTCGTGGCGCCGGCGGCCGAGCGGCTCGCGGCGCTGGGCTACACGAACGTTCACACCCTGCATGGCGGCCTCGCCGGCTGGCGCGCGGCGGGGTACGAGCTGTTCCAGGACGTCAACTCCTACAGTAAGGCGTTCGGCGAGCTGGTCGAGGCGCGCCGCCACACGCCCTCGCTACCGGCCCAAGAGGTCAAGGCGCGGATCGACGCCAAGGCCGACCAGGTGATCCTCGACGCCCGCCGGTTCGAGGAATACGCCACCATGAGCATTCCCGGCGGCATCAACACGCCCGGCGCGGAGCTGGTGCTGCGAGCGCGCGAGCTGGCGCCGGACCCGTCCACGACCATCATCGTCAACTGCGCCGGCCGCACGCGGAGCCTGATCGGCGCCCAGTCGCTGGTGAACGCGGGCCTGCCCAACCCCATCTTCGCCCTGCGCAATGGCACCATCGGCTGGACCCTGGCCCAGCAGACGCTCGAGCATGGCCAAAGCCGCAAGTTCCCCAGCGTGGGCGAGCAGACACTGGAGGAGGCTCGCGCTCGCGCCCACGACGTGGCCTATCGCGCCGGCGTGCGCAGGGTGGACGCCCAAGGGCTGGCCGATCTGGCCAAGGACATCGACCGCACCCTTTATCGCTTCGATGTCCGGACGCCCGACGAATACGTCGCCGGCCACATTCCAGGCTTCCGCTCGGCGCCCGGTGGCCAGCTCGTGCAGGAGACCGACGTCTTCGCGCCCGTCCGAGGCGGCCGGATTGTGCTGGCCGATGACCTCGGTCCCCGCGCCGACATGACGGCCTCGTGGCTCGCCCAACTGGGTTGGGAGGTCTATGTCCTGGAAGGCGGCTTCGGCGGCGCGCTGGAGCGCGGCCTCTGGACGTCCAGCCTTCCCGCCCTCCCCGAGGTCGAGACCATATCGCCGCGCGACCTGGCTCAAGCCATCGCCGACGACGCGGTCGTGGTCATCGACCTCGCGCCCAGTCCGGTTCACCGCAAAGGCCACGTTCCAGGGGCCTGGTTCGCGATCCGCGCGCAACTGGATGTCGCGGTGACTCAGGTCCCGCCCAACACGACCATCGTCCTGACATCGCCCGACGGCGCCCTGGCGACTTTGGCCGCGCCCGAGTTGGAAGCCCTCACCGATAGGCCTGTCCGAGTCCTGGCCGGCGGTACGGAGGCTTGGATCGCCGCCGGTCGCGCCGTCGAAACGGGCCTGGTCCGCCCCGCCAACGCCCCAACGGACATCTACAAGCGCCCCTACGAGGGCACGGACAACGCCGCCGAAGCCATGCAGGCCTACCTCGACTGGGAATTTGGCCTGGTCGACCAGCTGGCCCGCGACGGCACGCACGGCTTCTACGTGATCTGAGGCTGGCGATGACCCTGCAACTCTATTTCGCGCCCGGCGCATCGTCTCTCGCGCCCCTGGTGGCGCTCGAAGAACTCGACATTCCCTATGTCGGGCATCGCTTGGATCTCGCCGCCGGCGATCAGCGCAAGCCCGAATACCTAAAGGTCAATCCGCGCGGTCGCGTGCCGACCCTCGTGGTCGACGGCCAGCCGGTGACCGAGGTTCTGGCGATCCTGACCTACCTCGCCCACCGCTACCCGCACAGCGAGCTCCTGCCGCTGGCCGACCCGTTGAACCTGGCCAAGGCCTACGAGGTGATGAGCTGGTTCGCCAGCACGGTGCATGTCGCCTTCGCCCAAATCGCCCGGCCGGAGCGCTACGCCGACGACGAGGCGACCAAGGCCGCTCTGGCCACGCCCGGAGAAGCCCGGTTCGCGCGCACGCTCACCGACATCGAGCACCTCGCGCGAGGCCCCGGCCCCTGGCTGCTGGGCGACGCCTTCAGCGTTGTCGACGCCTACGCGCTGGTCATCTGGCGTTGGGCGGAGCGGCGATCGATCGACACCGCCCTCTATCCGGCCTGGAGCGCCAAGGCCGCCCGCGCCTTCGCGCGTCCCTCGGTCGTGCGCGCCCTGCGCAAGGAGGCCGCGCCCGTCACCGCCTGATGAGCCTTGCTCATAACCCACCTCAGAACTCCTCGCTCATCGTCGAGGACGCCCCGCCCTAACATCCGTCCAACCACATTGGAGAACGCCATGAGCGTCGAATTCATCGGTTTCATCGGCACGCAACACGCCTCCGAGATCCACCCGCCGACCGGCCCGGCCATCGACGTGGCCTATGTCGAAAAGACCGCCCGCGTTCACGAGGAAGGCGGCTTCGACCGCGCGCTGGTGGCCTTCCACTCGACGGGGCCGGAAAGCCAGTTGGTCGTGGCGCACGCCGCCTCGGTGACCAAGCGCCTGAACTTCATGATCGCCCACCGGCCCGGCTTCACCCAACCGACCCTGGCGGCGCGCCAGCTGGCAACGCTGGACCACTTCACCGGCGGCCGCGTAGCGGTGCACATCATCACCGGCGGCTCGGACGAGGAACTCGCCAAGGACGGCGACCACCTCACCAAGGACGAGCGCTACGCCCGCACCAGCGAGTACCTGGACATCGTCCGCGCCGAGTGGACGGGCGACAAGCCGTTCGACTACGAGGGCAAGTACTACAAGGTCGACCAGGGCTTCGGCGCGGTGAAGCCGCTGCAGGCGCCGCACATTCCGATCTATTTCGGCGGCTCGTCCGACGCCGCTATCCCGGTCGCCGGTAAGCACGCAGACATCTTCGCGCTGTGGGGCGAAACCCAGGCGCAAGTGCGCGAGACGATCGCCCGGGTCCGCGCGGCGGCCGCCAAGCACGGTCGCCAGGTCCGGTTCTCGTTGTCGCTGCGCCCCGTGATCGCCGATACGGAGGAAGCCGCCTGGAAGCGTGCGGACGAGATCGTCGAGCGCACCAAGGCTCTACGCGAAGCGGCTGGCCTGCCGACCAGCGGCCATCGCCCGCCCAACGCCGGTTCGCAGCGCCTGCTCGACGCCGCCGCCCAGGGCTCGCGCCTGGACAAGCGGCTATGGACCGGCGTCGCGGCCGTCACCGGCGCGCAGGGCAACTCCACGGGCCTGGTCGGCACGCCCGAACAGGTCGCCGAGAGCCTGCTCGACTATTACGATCTGGGCGTCTCGACCTTCCTGATCCGGGGCTTCGACCCGGTCGAGGACGCGATCGGCTATGTCCGCGATCTGATCCCGCTGGTCCGCCAGCTGGTCGCCGAGCGTGACGCCAACCCGACGGCCGTGGCGAGCTGAGCCATGGCCTACGACGCCGCCTCGCCATCGCGGTCCGCCGCGCCAGTCCAGGCTGACTTCCCGAAGCAGGCCGACTTCAAGGAGGTCCTAGCCCACTTGGCGGGCGGCGTCGCCATCATCTCCTGCTGGGACGAGGATACGCCGCGCGGTCTCCTCGTCAGCTCGATCACGGGGCTCTCGGTCAAGCCGCCTCGGTTCCTATTCTGCGTCCGCAAGGAGGCGGGGTGCCACGACGCCTTGGTGGGCGCGACCGAGTGCGGCGTGACCTTGCTCAGCGCCGACGATCAGGACGAGGCTTGGCGCTACGCCAGCTCCGCTCGCGCGTCAGAGCGCTTTTCGCCTGAACGCTGGCGCCTGTCGCCGGAGGCGCCGCCTGCCTATCGCGGCGGGCTTGCGAGTGCGCGCTGCGTCATCGACAGCATCGCCGACGCCGGAACGCACTCGATCCTCATCGTGACGGCGACGGAAAGCTCGCTCTCCCCCGCCCAGCCGCTTGTGGCCTGGAACAGGGGCTTCCTCTAGCAGCGGCGGCTCCTCTCCGGAGCCGCCTTCTCTCATCTTCAGGCCGTCTCGATCGGAATGTGTGGCTTGGTGTTGGGATAGATCAACTCGACGGGCGGCTCGTCGGGGCCCGGCTTCTTCATGCCATAGGCATTCACCGGCTGAGACCGGTTGATCCACGCGGTTAGTGGATGTGGTCCGAACGCGGATCGTCCGTGTTGGGGTGCAACAGGATGCACCTGCACACTAGGTGGATGAACCGCATGTTCCAGACGCTGAAGGGCATGCTCGCGGACATCCCCTCCCTCTCGATCCGTCTTCACCACACACAGCCGCGAACTGGCGAAAGTATTTGACTTCAAACGGCCCGAGCCAGGGATCGTAAAGGGCGGATATCCATCTCGATGAGCGTCACCCCATCGATGCGCTCGACCTTCGCGGTGTCGCGCACCGTGCCATAGACCCGGCACCCGGCCCGGGCAAACCCAATGGCGGCGGCGCGCCCTATGCCGGATGAAACCCCGGTGATGAGGACGACTTTCGGACCAGGCATATCTCTTCCTTCATGATGATCTTGGATTGGGGAAAAGACGCGCCGCGCCGAGGACCTTTCCTGGCGGAGAGAGCGTCCAACTTCATCGCTAGGCGGGCGTCAGGACTCGCTCCAACCTCCGCCCAGCGCCTGGAACGAGCGGATCGCCGCGCGCGCGGCTTCGGTTTTGGCTTGCGCCCGGGCGTCGCGCACGGCCAGCAGCCGCGCGTCGGCGTCGAGCACCTCCACGAGACTGACCGCGCCAGCCTCGTAGGCCGCCTGCGAGGCGGCGCGGGCTTTCGCCAATGACGTCTCACCGTCGGATAGGACGCGCGATTGGTCCTCGCGCTTGACCAGGCTGACGAACGCGTTCTCGACGTCCTCGCTCGCTCGCAGCACGGCTTGCTGATAAGCCGCAAGCGCCTCGGCCTTACGCCCTTTCGCCGCCTTGACCTCTGCGTTGACACGACCGAAATCGAACAGTCGCCAGCGCAGCCCCAACACGCCCTGCGCCTGGGTCGCCGGCCCCTCGAACAGCGTGTCGCGGCTGGTCGTCGCGGTTCCGACCAATCCGCTAAGCGATAGCTTGGGAAAGTACTGCGATAGCGCCGATCCAACCTCGGCGTTGCTGGCGCGCAGGCGCTGCTCGGCGACGATCAGGTCAGGACGGCGGCGCAGAAGCTCGGCGGGGCCGCCGGCGTCCGCGAGACCAGGCGCGGCGGGGATCGCGGACGGTGTGACCAGTTCCGCGCGATAGGTCCCGGGCTGAGCGCCCTGGATCACATCCATGGCGTTAAGCGCCGCCTCGAGTCCCGTCTCAAGCACTGGGATGCTGGCGAGCGTCTGCGCCAAGCCGCCTTGCGCTTGTCGCAGTTGCAGGTCCGCGGCGGCGCCGCGCTCGTACAGCAGGCGCACGGTTTCGACGAGCCTGGACTGGGTCTCGGCTTGGCGGCGCGCGATCGCCAGCCGCTCCTGGAGGCCTCTCACAAGCATGTAGGTGTCGGCCGTCTGGGCGGCGACGGTCAGCCTGGCCGCCGCCACGCCGGCCTCGGCCGCATCGTATCGCGCTAGGGCCGCCTCGCGATCTCGCCGGGCGCCGCCGAAGACGTCGAGCTCCCATCCCGCGACCAGATTGCCTTCATAGGAGGATCCGTCACGGTCGAAGCCAGGCGTGGCGGACAGGAGGCGCCCCGTCGGCGTCTGGGTGGAGGCGTGAACCGTAGCGGCTTGGCCTTGGATCGAAGCCGACGGCAAGAGCGCCGCCGTGGCCGCGCCAAGTCCGGCCCGTGCCTGCGTTACGCGAGCCGTCGCCTGAGCCAGGTCCAGGTTCTGGGCCAGGGCTCGGCCGACCAATCGGTCGAGGACCGGATCATTGAAGCCGCGCCACCAAGTCTCGGCCGGCGCTGGGGTGGCGATCCGCGCGGCGATAGCCGGCTGCCCCATGAAAGCGCCCGCCTTGGGCGCGGGGGGCGCGACATAGTCCGGACCGATGGCGCAGCCCGAAAGGAGGGTGGCGCTGGTAGCGGCCAGCAAGGCGGGGAAACGGACAGAGCGCATGGGACTCCCGCTGAGCTCAGATGAAACCTGTGACCATATGCTGATATCGTCACTCGTTTGTCAATCTCATCGGCCGATGCTAGCGTCCCCGCCATGAGCACGATCGACTCCTCTTCCTCGATGGCGGGCCAGCGCGGTCCTACCGAACATGGCGTCCGCGATCAGATCGTCGATGCGGCGCGGGAGCATTTCAGTCGCTTTGGCTACGGCAAGACCACGGTCGCGGACCTGGCCAAGGCGATCGGATTTTCCAAGGCCTACATCTACAAGTTCTTCGATTCCAAGCAGGCGATCGGCCAAGCGATCTGCACACAAACCCTTGAACAGGTTTTCGCTGGGGGCACGGCTGGCCTCGTCGAGGGCAAGTCGGCATCAGACAAATTACGTCGATTTTTCAATGGAATAGTGACGGCTAGCGCCGAACTCTTCTTCGAAGACAAGATGCTCTACGACATCGCCGCCCATGCGGCCGAGGAGCGCTGGCCCTCGGTGATCGCCTACATGGAACGCGCCGAGGAGACGCTGAAGGCGATCATCCTCGCGGGGCGGGAAGCCGGCGAGTTCGAGCGCAAGACGCCGATCGACGAGACCTGCGAGGCGATCCTGCTGGCCATGCAGAGCTTCATGAATCCGCTGATGCTCAAGCATAACCTGGAGGGCCTGCCCGAGGATCCCGCCAAGGTGATCAACCTAGTCCTGCGCAGTCTCGCGCCGTAGCTTCAACGCTGCGACACAACGACACCGATATCGTGACCAGTTGACATATTGGTCACAGGATATCAGCTTAAGCGTCTTCCGTTCAGGCAGGACCCTTAAGCCATGTCGTCTCGAACCCTCGCCGTCGCCCTGCTCTTGGGCGGTCTGGCGCCCCTGGCCGCCTGCGGCGGTAAAGCTGACGCGGACGACCCGCGCACCGCGCCCCCCCTTGTCCGTGTGGCCACGGCGAGCCCGGCGGCAAGCGGCGAGCGGCGGTTCACCGGCATCGTCACGGCGCGCGTCCAGAGCGACCTAGGCTTCCGGGTTGGTGGCAAGGTCGTGGAACGCCTGGTCGACGCCGGCCAGACGGTTCGCCGCGGCCAGCCGCTCATGCGGATCGACGCCACCGATTACGCCCTGGCCGTCTCGGCTCAGAACCAGCAGGTCGAAGCCGCGCGGGCGCGGGCCCAGCAGACGGCTTCAGACGAACGTCGCCTACGAGGCCTCGTCGCGGCGGGCGCCGTCTCCGCGATCGCCTATGACCAGGCAAAAGCCGCGGCAGACGCCGCCAAAGCCCAGCTCGACGCCGCCGAGGCCCAGGCGCGCGTGACCAGCAACGCCGCTGGGTACGCCCTGCTGACCGCCGACGCCGACGGCGTGGTCGTGGAGACCCTGGCCGAGCCCGGCCAGGTCGTAGGCGCTGGCCAGGCCGTCGTTCGCCTGGCGCAGGCCGGTCCCCGCGAGGCCACCATCACCCTGCCCGAGACGGTCCGCCCGGTGGTGGGTTCACAGGCCCGGGCGTTCGGCTTTGACGGCGGCGTTGTCGGCCAGGCCAGGCTTCGCCAGCTCTCCGACGCGGCCGACCCGCGAACGCGTACGTTCGAGGCCAAGTACGTGTTGACCGGCGCGGCCGCGCAGGCCCCGCTAGGCTCGACCATGATCGTGGCGCTGCCCACTCAGTCCGCCCCCGCGACCAAGGGCGTCGAGGCCCCGATCGGGGCGCTCTACGACACCGGCAGGGGCGCTGGCGTGTGGGTGATCAAGCCTGGGGCTTCGACGGTCGAATGGAGGCCCGTGCGCGTAGCCGGCGTCAGCGCCGAAACCGTGACGATCACCGATGGCCTTCGCGGCGGCGAACAGTTCGTCGCCTTGGGCGCCCATATGCTGCACCAGGGCCAGCGCGTCCGCGTCCAGACCGGAGCGGCGCGATGAACTTCAATCTTTCCGCCCTGGCCGTCCGCGAGCGATCGATCACGCTCTTTCTGATCATCGCCATGACCTTCGCAGGCGCGTTCGCCTTCATGAAGCTCGGTCGCGCCGAGGATCCCAGCTTCTCGATCAAGGTGATGACGGTCGTCAGCGCCTGGCCCGGGGCGACGGCTCAGGAGATGCAGGACCAGGTCGCCGAGCCGCTCGAGAAGCGGATGCAGGAGCTGAAGTGGTACGACCGCTCCGAGACCTTCACACGTCCGGGGCTGGCCTTCACCACTCTGACGTTGAAGGATCAAATCCCAGCCAAGGAACTGCAGGAGCAGTTCTACCAAACCCGCAAGAAAATGGCCGACGAGGCGCCCAACCTGCCCCGCGGCGTGCTGGGGCCGTTCGTCAACGACGAGTACGGCGACGTGACCTTCGCGCTCTATGCGCTGAAGGCCAAGGGCGAGCCCCAACGCCTGCTGGTCCGTCAGGCCGAGACCCTGCGCCAACGCCTTCTGCATGTGCCCGGCGTCAAGAAGGTGCAGATCATCGGCGAGCAGCCCCAGAAGATCTTCGTCGAGTTCAGCCAGGCGCGCCTGGCGACCTTGGGTGTCAGCCCCCGCGATCTCTTCGCCGCACTGAACGACCGCAACCTCGTCACCCCCGCGGGGTCGATCGAGACGCAAGGCCCGCAGGTGCAGATCCGCCTCGACGGCGCCATCGACAGCCTGGAGACCATCAAGGAGACGCCGATCGTGGTCGGCGGTCGGACGCTCAAACTCGGCGACATCGCCGACGTCAAGCGCGGCTACGAGGACCCCGCCACCTTCCTGATCCGCAATGGCGGCGAGCCATCCATCGTGCTGGGCGTGGTGATGAAGGATCGCTTCAACGGCCTGGAGCTGGGCAAGAACCTCGAAAAGGAAGCCAAGGCGATCCAGGGCGAGATGCCGCTGGGCATGAGCTTTTCGAAGATCACCGACCAAGCGGTGAACATCCACGAGGCCTACGGCGAGTTCATGCTGAAGTTCTTCGTGGCCCTGGCCGTGGTCATCGTAGTCAGCCTGATCAGCCTGGGTTTCCGCGTGGGCGTGGTCGTGGCCATGGCCGTGCCCCTAACCCTGGCTGGCGTCTTCGTGATCATGCTGGTCACCGGCCGCGACTTCGATCGCATCACCCTGGGCGCGCTTATCCTGTCCCTGGGCCTACTGGTCGACGACGCCATCATCATCATCGAGACGATCGTGGTGAAGATGGAGGAAGGCAAGGACCGCATCTCGGCCGCCACCTATGCCTGGGGACATACGGCCGCCCCGATGCTGGCCGGCACGCTGGTCACGATCATTGGCTTGATGCCAGTGGGCTTCGCCAAGTCCACGGCGGGCGAATACGCCGGCAACATCTTCTGGGTGGTCGGCTTCGCCCTGATCACCTCGTGGTTCGTGGCGGTGATCTTCACGCCCTATCTGGGCGTCCTGATGATCCCCAAGATCAAGCCGATCGAAGGCGGACACGGGGCGATCTATGACACCCCGCGCTATCGCAAGCTGCGCGCCATGGTCACCTGGACCGTGGTCAACCGCTTCAAGGTCGCGGCTGGCGTTGGTGTGGCCATGGTCGTGGCCGTGCTGATGATGGGCGGCGTCAAGCAGCAGTTCTTCCCGCTGTCGGATCGCCCCGAGGTTCTGATCGAGGTGCAGATGCCGGAGGGGCAGAGCATCGGCTCGACCAGCCAAGCCGTGGCCAAGGTCGAGGCGTGGCTGGCCAAACAGCCGGAAGCCAAGATCTATACGAGCTACATCGGCCAAGGCGCGCCGCGCTTCTTCCTGGCGATTTCGCCCGAGCTGCCCGACCCGTCGTTCGCCAAGATCGTGGTGCTGACCCCCAATGAAAAGGCGCGCGACGCCCTCAAGAAGCGCTTCCGCCAGTTCGCGGCCGACGCCTCGGTTCCGGGCGCGAAGCTGCGCGCCACCCAGATCGTCTTCGGCCCGCCCTCGCCGTTCCCGGTCGCTTTCCGGGTCATGGGGCCGGACGCCAACCGCGTCCGCGACATCGCCGAACAGGTCAAGGACGTGATGCTCCAGAACCCGGGCATGCGTCAGGTCAACACCGACTGGGGCGAGCGCACGCCGACCGTCCACTTCGTGCTTGATCAGGACCGTCTGCGCGCCTTTGGCCTGAGCTCCGCCGACGCCTCGCAGCAGCTCCAGTTCCTGCTGACCGGCGTGCCGGTGACGCAAGTGCGCGAGGACATCCGTTCGGTCGAGGTGGTGGCGCGCACCCGCGACCAGGACCGGCTAGACCCGTCGCGGCTGGGCGCTTTCACCCTGGTGGGCGCGTCGGGCGAACGCATCCCGCTCGACCAGATCGGCAAGGCCGAGATCCGCATGGAGGATCCCATCCTGCGCCGCCGCGACCGCATGCCGACCATCACCGCGCGTGGGGATATCGACGAGCGCCTGCAGCCGCCGGACGTTTCGATCGAGGTCCAGAAGTCGCTGCAGCCGATCATCAAGGCTCTGCGCGGCCGGCTACCGGATCGAAATGGGCGGCTCGATCGAGGAGGCCGGCAAGGCCAACGGCGCCCTAGCCGTGGTCTTCCCGCTAATGTTCATCCTGATGATGGTGGTGATCATCTTCCAGGTCCGGTCGCTGTCGGCGATGTGGATGGTGCTTTTGACCGCGCCGCTGGCCCTGGTCGGCGTCGCCCCGACCTTGTTGATTTTCCATCAGCCGTTCGGGTTCAACGCGATCCTGGGCCTGATCGCGCTGGCTGGGATCATCATGCGCAACAGCCTGATCCTGATTGGCCAAATCCAGATCAATCAGGCCGAGGGGCTGGACCCGTTCCACGCCGTTGTCGAGGCTACCGTCCAACGCGCTCGACCGGTGATCCTGACAGCCTTGGCCGCCGTGTTCGCCTTCATCCCGCTGACCTTGTCGGTGTTCTGGTCCTCGATGGCCTACACCCTGATCGGCGGCACGATCGGCGGCACCATCCTCACCCTGGTCTTCCTGCCAGCGCTCTACGCGATGTGGTTCAGGATCAAGAACGCGCGGCCGGACGGAGCGTCGCGTGAGGCCGGCGAGCCACCAGCCCTGGCTCACTAGCGGCCTGGCGGCCGGCTCGTCGTCATCGCCTCTCCGCCCACGGAGGCGCGCGAGCCGGCCGCTTCAACTTTGGCGGGCTGGCGGATTCCGCTGGCGAACTATCCGACGCTGGGTCAGGGCTCGCGGTTGATTCACAGGCCTTCGATCTCGGACTTTGTCGCGAAGCAGACCTTCCGAAGGTGCGAAATGAGTCGGAACGGGGCGAAAAATAAGTCGCGCATTTTGGAGTCTGATCGCGTGATTTAGGAGTCAGTCGCGGGTTATGAGGACATCCGGTGTGTCGCGACTATTGAACTCTAGAGTCGCGACTTAAAGAGTCAGTGACAAATGCGAAGAGCCAAGCGGGTCCTGCCCTTGAACCTGGCATCGAAGATGGAGATCAGAGCCTCGGTTCGCGGTGGGCGCATCCTGGTGGCTATCGACACCGTTACTGACGCTGATACGCACTCGATCCTGATCGTCACCGCGACGGAGAGCGCGCTCTCCCCCGCCCGGCCGCTCGTAGCCTGGAACCGGGGCTTCCTCTAGGATCCCTTTTGGCTTTTGAGATCTTGCAGGAGCGCAAGACACTCCGACTGAGCTATTGCGCCATTTCCAGGCGTTAGCTCCTCGCCCGAATCCGGACGCTGAGCGGCGCTAAGGAGTCCAGACCGGCGGGGATCCGATGGCGGCCCGCAAGGCGTCGATGAAGGCCCGCAGCTTGGCCGAGGGCTCAGGCAGCGCTCTGAGCAGGAAGATGCCCCTCGGGCGGTCGTTCCAAGGCTCATCATCCAGCTGGAGCCGCGTGAGCTGGCCCTCTCGGACATCCGGCCCCGCCACCCAACTGGGCAACAGCGCTGCGCCGACCCCTTCCCTGGCGGCGAGCCGCAGCGCCTCGAAGTCGTCGGATCGGAACACCACCTGACCGCAGTTGGGCTGACCAGCCGCGCCGCCCAGAAGGTCCGTCCAGCCCAAGAGATCGGCCCCGTGCAACTTGTCGAGCACCCGATGGCCGCGCAGGTCCTCGACAGAGCCGGGCGCGCCATATCGGGCCAGATAGTCCGGACTGGCGACCAGTAGTCTCGCTTGATCGGCGAGCTTGGTGGCGATCAGGCCGCTGTCGGTCAGCTGTCCGATGCGGATGGCCGCGTCCAGGCGATCCAGCACTGGGTCGGCCAGGCGCTCGGTCAGGTCCAGCTCAACCGATAGGCCGGGGTGCTGGCGCATGAGGGCGCCAGCCACCGGCAGAACGTAGCGCTTGCCGAAGGTGGGAAAGCAGGCGACCCGCAGTACGCCAGCGACCGCGCCGTCAAAGGCGGCGATCTCGGCGTGCACGTCGACAAGATCGTCGATCAGCCGCTGCCCCCGCTCGAACAGCCTCTGGCCTGCGTCGGTCATCGCCAGAGCCCTGGTCGAGCGAACCAGCACCCGGACGCCCAAGCCGTGCTCCAGGGCGTCGATCTGCCGGACGATCGCCGAAGGCGTCACCCCCCGACGCCGCGCCGCACCGGAAAAACTGCCGGCGCGCACGACATCGACAAAGACGGCCACGAACTCGGCGAACCTTGGATCCTTCATCTTTGCTCCAGGGGCAAAACGGTTGCGGGCAATGGCTGCGTTATCACGCGCCGCCCCTGGTCGCATGGTCTGGCTCATCGGACGCGGCGCTTCCGCCCGTCGAGCCAACAACCAGGAGCAACCGTCATGGTCACTGTCCTCGATCGCATCCTTTCGCAATCGGCCTATAGCCACGAGATCAACGTTCCGATCGAAAAGATCGACATCGCCGACTGGCTGTTCACCCTGCCCGAGGCCGAATACCTGCGCTGCTGCGCGCCCGATCACATCGCAGCGGGCGTGACCACCACCGACGACGGCCGGCGCATGTCGATCAATGTCGAACAGATCGGCTCGGGCCTGGTGGTCCAGCACTACGTGGCCGACGAAGCCGGCCCGACCTATTGCCGGATGAACTCGATCTCGGACGTCTTCACCGCCAACGGCCGCACCCAGGTCAATGTCATTTGGGAGCTGATCGCCGAAGCCATCGACGACAAGCGCACCCGCTACACCAATCGCGTCACCGCCCACCCCACCGACGTGTTCATGGACTTCCTGGCCGAGCATGGCCTGGACTACGACCACGCCGCCGCCGCGCGCCAAGCCGCCGGTGGCGACCATAATCGTCGCGAAACCCCGATGTTCGCCGAGAGCATCGCTCGCCGCGCTCTGGCTCGCGCCGACGAGGCCGTGTCGTGAGAGCCATCGCCTACGACCGCTTCGGCCCGCCGGATGTCCTCCGGCTGGTCGAGGCGCCCGCTCCGGAGCCGCGGGCCACGGACCTTCTGGTCCGCGTCGCCGCCGCCGGCGTCAATCGCGCCGACCTGATGCAGCGCACCGGCTTCTACGGTGACCAGAGCTTCGGCGAGAGCCCCCTGCTGGGCCTGGAGCTCGCCGGCGAAGTCATCGAGGTCGGGGCCGAGGTCACGGGATTCAGCGTGGGAGACCCGGTGATGGCGATCGTCGGCGGCGGCGCCTATGCGGAGTTCGCCCGGGTCGATCACGGCATGGCCGTCAAGGTTCCGAGCGGACTTCCGCTCGTCCAGGCGGCCGGGGTCATGGAGGCCTTCGTCACCGCCTGGGAGGCGGTAGCCCATCTGGCCGAAATCCTCCCGGGACAGCGTGTGCTGGTCCACGCCGCGGCCGGCGGCATTGGTTCTGCCGCGGTGCAGATCGCCCGGGCGCTGGGCGCGAGCGTCTACGCCACAGCCTCGGCCGAGCGGGCGGCGGACGTGCGGCGTCTGGGCGCGGCGGCTGTGATCGACTACCGTGTCGTCGACTTCGAGGCCGAGACCCTGCGCCTGACGGACGGAGCTGGCGTGGACGCGGTGATCGACTTCATCGGCGGCGAGTACTTGGCGCGCAACCTGCGCTGCCTGGCGCCGGGTGGCCGGCTGGTGCAGGTCGGGATCCTCAGCGGCGACGCCGACCCCGCGATCCCGCTGGACCTCCTGCTGCATAACCACCTGCGCCTGATCGGCACCGTGATGAAGTCACGCACCCTCGACGAGAAGCGCGCCATGGTCGCCCGCTTCGCCGCCGGCGCGCTGCCGCGCCTTGCGAAAGGCGAACTGAGGCCAGTGATCGATACGATTCTGCCGCTGGACTTGGCGGCCGAGGCGCATCGGCGGCTGGAGCGTGGCGGCGGCTTCGGCAAGATCATCCTGGCGCCCTGAGACTTAGGCGGCTCATCGACCGGCAACCGGTTCAACTGCGACGCATGAAGGTCGCTTAGTAAGGCCAGCACTTCACGCCCCAACGGCCCTGTTTGCGCCAATCGCTCGGCTGAAGACTAACGTTCCAGCTCCTGAAACAGCGTTGCGCACGTTGGTGGCCTATGGCCCAATTGAACATGGCGAGATCGCGGACTCGCCCATTCGCTTTGAGGCGCCGTCTTCTCCCCCAGATGCGCCTGGGCTTGAACGGCGGCTTGGGGCCGAGGATCACGTGCTAGCGCACCGTACTTGACCGCGCGAGCAGGAATAGTGGACGCTGCCTGTAGGCTGAGGCCTGGGGTGAAGGATTGTCCGTGCTCGCGTTCACTATCGCCCTGCTTCTCGCCCCGGACGCCGCGGCGATCGCCGATGCGCGTGGAGACTGGGTCGGCGTTGTCGCCGCGGGCGACAAAAGCTTGAGGCTGTCCGCGCATCTGGAACGTCGGGGGCAAGGCCTTATCGGCGTGATCGACAGCCCCGACCAAGGCGCGTTCGGCCTTCCCCTGGCCAACATCGTCCAGGACGGCGCTAAGCTCAGTTTCGACGCGCCTAGCGTGAATGCGCGGTACGAAGCCCATTGGGACAGCGCGCGAAGCGCCTATGTCGGTCGCTGGATCCAGAACGGCCAGGCCATCGACCTCGCGCTGACGCGCGGAGGCTATCCGCACGACTTCGATCTCGACTGGAACGCGCCGGTCGATCCGGGCTTGGCTTACCAGCCAGCCAAGCGCGCCAGGCCGCGCGTTGGTCCGGACCTGAATGTCGGCAAGTGCGTCAACATGTCCAACATGTTGGACGCGCCAACCGAGGGGGCCTGGGGCCCCGCCTTCGCCGACGACGATTTTACGATCATCAAGACAGCGGGCTTCTCGTCCGTGCGCATACCGGTCGCCTTCTCCGCTCACGCCGACACGACGCCGCCCTATGCGATAGATCCAACCTTCCTGGCCCGCGTGCGGCATGTCGTGACGCTGGCCAGCGCCGCCAAGCTGAACGTGCTGCTAGACATGCATCACTACGATGCGATGATGCGCGACCCCGACGCCGAGGCTCCACGTTTTGTCGCGCTCTGGCGACAGGTCGCCCAAGCCTTCGCGGACGCGCCGCCCAGCGTCTGGTTCGAGCTGCTCAATGAACCGAACGACAAGCTGACCAACGATCGGCTTGGCGCGCTCTATGCGCCGGCGCTGGCCGCGATCCGGGCGACCAATCCCAAGCGCCCCGTTATCGTCGGCCCCGAGTGGAACAACCTCGACAAGATGCTGGCGTTCGAGATGCCCGACGATCCCTACGTCGCGCCCAGCTTCCACTACTACGATCCGTTCCTGTTCACGCACCAGGGCGCGCCTTGGCCCAATCCCGCGCCCCCCATGGGCCGAAGCTTCGGCTCGGCGGCGGACCGGAGCGAGCTGGACCGTAGCGTCGCCAAGGTGCGCGACTACATGGCCCGCACCGGCCGGGTTCCGATCCTGGGCGAATACGGCGCGCAGGACGATCCGCGCGTGCCGTTGGCGCAGCGCGTCCGATACTACGGTGTGGTGAGTTCGGCATTTGCGTCGGTCGGGGTCGCCAGCTGCGCCTGGGGTTATCGCTCGGGCTTTCGGATCCGCGAGGGCGACCACTGGCTGCCCGGTATCGTGGAAGCGATCCGTGCGCCCAAGCCGTAGACGCGGCGAGGCCCTGCTCGTCCGCCCCGAATAGGTTTCGCCGCGCCCCGACAGCGATCTGTCCGCACTCGCTTCAAGACAGGCGACCTCATGAAAAACGCACACCGCCTGTGGAGACGGTGCGCGCTTGTCGCATGAGTGATGAAAAGTCTGGACCTTTAGAAGCTGGCCCGCAGCACCATCGTGTAGCGGCGATCGGCCATGAACCACGAGCGACCGGTCTTCAGCAGTTCATTGTTGAGAATCTGCGTGGTGCGGGTCGTCTCGTTGGTCAGGTTCACGCCCTGGATGCCGATCTTCATTTTCGGGGTGATGTTATAGAAGATCGAGCCGTCCAGCTGGCCGCTCGCCTCGTTCATGATCGGCGCGAACGGCACGATCACGTCGCGGACGGTCAGCAGGAAGTCCGAACGCCAATTATAGGCCAGGCGCGCCGAGAGCTTGCTGGTCTCGTAGATCACCGCGAAGTTGGCGTTGTGCTTGGACAGGCCCTGCAGCGGCAGCTTGCTGGTGTCGACTGTCGTGACGCGGCCGGCGGCCACGTCGGGATCGGTCGCCGACAGCGTGCTTTGCGGCACGCCCGAGCTGTCGATGTAGCTGTAGTTGGCGTTGATCCCCAGCTTGTCGAACGGCTTGGGCAGGAAGTCGTAGAACTGCTGGTAGCCGACCTCGAAGCCCTTGACCGTCGACTTCTTGCTGGCGTTGCCGGGCGTGGTCACCAGCACGTCGAACGTAGCGCCGTTGTTGGTGAACGGGAGGCGGGCGGTTGAGTTGAAATTGACGTCCGTCAGCTGCTTCCAGAACGCCGCGAACGTCAGCGAGCCGACCGGCGCGAAGTACCATTCGACCGAGGCGTCGATGTTCTTCGATTGGGTGGGCTTCAGGTACGGATTGCCAACCGTCACGTTGCCCGAGGGGCGGCCGCCGGTGATGCCGTCGGCGTTGGTGTTGATCGCCAGGTTGTAATAGTTGCGCGTCAAGCCGATGTCGGGCGGCGTGACCGTCTTCGACAGGCCGAAGCGGTACTGCAGGCCGTGCGGCATGACGACCTTCACGTTGAAGCTCGGCAGCCAGTAGTCGAAGGACGACTTGGCCGTGCTGGGGATCACCGCCCCGTTGGCCCAGGCGCGCGCTTGGGCCCGGACGGCCGGCGTCAGCTGGCAGAACGGCGAAGGGGTCTGGCCGTCCGGAACGGCGGCGCAGTCGGCTTCCGTGGCCAGGCCTGTGGCGTTCGGGAAGGCGGTGAAGCCTTCGGCCACGCGGTCGGTCTTGGTGTAGCGCAGGCCGATATTGCCGCTGATGCGGGCGTCGCCCATGTCGCCGGCGAAGCGCGTCATGATGTAGGCCGACTGGGTCTTCTCGTTCACAGGATTGATTTCCTGCGGCAGGAAGGGCGTGCCCGCGACGACGTTGCAGCGTTGCGCCAGAGGCACCCAGTTCTGCGGACATCCGCCGGCCAGGCGATCGCGCCATTCGTCGCCGACCGACAACGCGAACTTGGAGACGTCGGCGTAATTCTCGACCGTGTTGCCAGCGTAGAACAGGCGCGGTTGGCCGGCCGTCGGCGAGGCGAGTTTGCCGCGCAGGAAGTTGTCGAACGCATAGGCCTCGACCCGCGAGGTGCTGTTGGAGCCGCCAGGAGTGTTGGGGTCGCTGTTGATCGGATCGTCCATCCAGACCGGACCGCCGCTACCCCAGATCTCGGACAGGACGCCCCAGTTGTAGGTCGAGAATCGGGTGGTCTGGTCACGTTCGGCCCAGCGCACGCCGGCCTTCACCGAGTCGAACCAGGTGTCGTCGTTGAACTTGTATTCGACGTCCAGCTTGACCGCGTCTTCGGTGCCCTCGGACTGCTCGATGTGATCCATCGCCGAGCGCCAGAAGTTGTTGTACGGGTCGCTGAAGCTGCTGTGCGGCGCGCGCATGTACGAGGTGCAGCTGTCCGTGAACGGGGCGCAAGTCGGCAGCGAAGTGCCGTTCGACGGCGGCAGGAAGCTGACGTTCGGCAACTTGTTGCCGTTCAGCGTGATCGCGGCGTTCTGGAAGGTCGAACCCCAGACGCCCATGCTGATTGCGTCGACCGACGAATCCACGTGCTGGGCGTCGAACAGAATCCCCCAGTGCTCGTTCGGCGTCCATTTGAAGTTGAAGCCGTAGTCCGAAGTGATCGTGGTCTGGGCTTCGTCGCGGCGGACGTTGTTCGACTGCAGGCCGTCGATCGGCGTGCGCGGGTCGCTGCCCTGCTGGTCGGCGCGCCAGCCGGTGGTGCCGGTGATCACGCCGCTGGTGAAGACGCCGCTGTCGTCGAAGGTGAAGGTGGTGCCGGCGGCCGGACGCGAGTCGCCGTTGCTGGTGACATTGTCGGTAGCGATTTCGATGGCGTGCTCGGTCCAATCGGCCACGGCCTTCGACCGCAGGTACTGGAACGCGGCCTGCATCGTGCCGTCGTTGCTCTTCCACTGGGCCGCGAAGGCGCGGCCTTCGCGTTTACGGAAGGTGTCGGTCGAGCGGAACGCCGCGCCGCGCGGAAACCACAGGCCCTTGGTCCCATTGCCGCAGTCCGAGACGGCCTGGCCCAGGTTGGTGCGGCAGCCGAAGTTCGACACCTGGATGGCATTGCTGCGGCTGGCCAGGCGCGAATTGACGTACGAGGCCAGCACGCCGAACTCGCCGACATTGGTGTCCCAGCGGTTGCTGTACAGGCCCGTAATCGACGGGCGGTACTTCTTGATCATGTCGCCGTAGCTGACTTCAGCCGACAGGGACAGAATCTCTTCCTTGCTGTCGAACGGCAGGCGCGTGCGCAGGTTCACCGTGCCCGAGATGCCGCCCTCGATCATGTCGGCCGAGGGGCTCTTGAACACGTCGACGCCGCCCATCAGCTCGGAGGGGACGTCGGCGAAGCTGAGGATCCGGCCGTTGTTGGCCGTGAAGGTGTCACGGCCGTTCAGCTCTGAACGGACAAAGTTCAGGCCGCGGACCACAACGCCCGAACCTTCGACCGAGAAGTGGTCGGGATCCACGCCGGCGGCGAAGCGGTTGATCGAGACGCCGGGAACGCGCGACAGCGCCTCGGTGACCGAGCGATCCGGAAGGGCGCCAATGTCCTCGGCGGTGATCGAGTCGCCGATGATGTCTGACGACTGCTTAAGCTGCTGGCTGCTCTTGAGGCTCTGCCTGATGCTGGTGACGATGACCTCATCGACGACCTGTCCGTCATCCGCCTTGGCCGTGGTCTGCGCCATGGCCGGCGCGCCGAACATCAAAGCGCCAAGAACCAACGCGGAAGCGCCGCACTTCAAATTATCGCTGAACGCACGTCCGCTGTCGGCGGACGGCCTTTTGGCCGTGCCCATGAATTCCCTCCCCTAGGCCTTTTCAGCGGCGTCTCAGCGCCGCCTTTGGTCATGTTACCGTGACCATTTTGCTCAGGTCACACGACCGAACAGCGTTCGTCAAGCGTTGTCACAAAAGCCGAGTTCGTCTAGCCATAAGACTTGGGAGCGCTACCATTTTGGGTGGAGCTCCGACTATGGACGCGCTCTGCGCGAGCGCACCTGTTCATGGCTTGACCCCCGCGTGCCGGACTCTTCAGATCGGGGGCGAAATCACGAGTACAGCGCGAGAAAGCGCTGTCGAATTGATCTCCGCCCGCATGGACCTCCGAAAGGAGCCCGTGAGGCGGCGAGACGGGAGGAAGCATGACGAAGGAAGCCTGCCTCCGTACGCGCCACTGGGACGCCATCGGGAGTGCGCGCAAATGTCGCATCGGCGCAACCGCAGGGCGCGAACCGACTGAGCCGAATCTCGCGGCCGTCGGACGGTCGGCATGCTGACTGGCCAATCGAGCTTGAGATCATGACCCCCGCGCCCATTCGCAAGATCGTCGTGGTCGGTGGCGGCGCCGCCGGCTGGATGACCGCCGCCGCCCTGTCGGCGATGCTGGAAGGGCTGGACGTCCGCATCACGCTGGTCGAGTCCGAGGAGATTGGCATCGTCGGCGTCGGCGAGGCGACGGTTCCGCATATCCGCCACTACAATGCGCGCCTGGGCCTCGACGAGGCCGACTTCATGCGCAAGACCCAGGCGACCTACAAGCTGGGCATCGAGTTTTGCGATTGGGGCCGCAAGGGCGAGGCCTATATTCATCCTTTCGGGGCTTACGGCCACGCGATCGGCGGGATCCCCTTCCACCAGCACTGGCTACGCGCCCACCAACGGGGCGAGGTCGGATCAATCGACGCCTACAGCCTGCCGGTGATGGCCGCCCGGGCGGATAAGTTCGCGCCGCCATCGACGGACCCCCGCTCGCTGGGCTCGACCTTCAACTACGCCTACCAGTTCGACGCCGCGCTCTATGCGCGCTATCTCCGCGCCTATGCGGAGGCCCGCGGCGTGGTCCGCGTCGAGGGCAAGATCGCCGCCGCGGACCAGCGCCCCGAGGACGGCTTCGTCACCAGCGTGCGGCTGGAGGACGGCCGCGTGATCGACGGCGAGCTGTTCATCGACTGCTCGGGCTTCCGGGGGCTGCTGATCGAGCAGACCCTGAAAGCCGGCTACGACGAGTGGACACGCTGGCTGCCGTGCGATCGGGCGGCGGCGGCGCCATGCGAGGCCGTGGAGCCGCCCAAGCCGTTCACTCGAGCGACCGCCGACCAGTCCGGCTGGCGCTGGCGCATCCCGCTGCAGCATCGGGTGGGCAACGGCTACGTCTATTGCTCCAGCTACATCGACGACGACGCGGCGGCCCGCGTCCTGCTGGAGAAGCTGGATGGCAAGCCGAGCCAGGATCCGCGCTTCCTCCGCTTCGTCACCGGGCGGCGCAAGAAGCAGTGGTGCAAGAACGTGGTCGCGATCGGCCTGGCCTCGGGCTTCCTCGAGCCGCTGGAGAGCACGTCCATCCACCTGATCCAACTGGCCATCTCGAACCTGCTGGAGCTCTTCCCGCACCAGGGCTTCGACCCCGCGGACGCCGACGAGTACAATCGGGTGATGGACCTGGAGTTCGAACGGATCCGCGACTTCCTGGTGCTGCACTACCACGTGAATCAGCGGACGGACTCGGTGTTCTGGAATGATCGCCGTAACGCGCCGGTCCCCGACAGCCTGGCCGAGAAGATGGCGCTGTTCCGCGAGCGCGGCGTGGTCGCGGCCTACAAGGACGGTTTCTTCAAGGAGCCGTCTTGGGTGGCCGTCTATCTGGGTCAGAACTTCACGCCCGACGGTTACGACCCCCTGGTGGAGGCGGTAGACCCGGCCCAGTCGGCGCGGGTCATGGCCGAGATCGAGGCCGCCGTCGCCCGGACCGTGTCGGCCATGCCCTCGCATGACTCCTATCTGCGGGCGTTCGCCGACGCGAGGCTTCCGGCATGAGCGCCCTTGGCGACATCGTCATCGTCGGCGGCGGCGTCGACGCCTGGACGACGGCGGCGGTGCTGGCCCGTGTCACCAGGGGTCTGGCCACCGTGACTGTCGTGGAGACCGCCACGACGCCCCCGGGACGGATGGCCGCCCTCCCGGTCCTGCGCGCCCTCCACGGCCGGCTCGGGCTCGGCGAAGACGCCCTGGCGGCGGCCGGCGCCCTGCCCTGCCTGGCCCTGCGCTTCGGCGACCACCTGGAGCCCTTCGGCGAGACCGGGGCGGCGATGGACGGCGTGCCCTTTCACGCCCACTGGCTGCGGGCCGGGGACGGCGCGCCGCTGAGCGCCTGGAGCCTGGCGGCCCAGGCCGCGCTACGCGGCCGCTTCGCCCCGCGAAGCGCCGATCCGCGCTCGCCGCTGTCGACTCTGGACCACGGCCTCAGCCTGGACGGGCCTCGTTACGCCGCGCTGCTGGCGTCTACGGCCGAGATGGCCGGCGCAAGGCGGATCACGGGGGCGGTCGAACGTGTCGAACGCGACGGCGACCGGGTCGCCGCCATTGAGGTCGCCGGCCTGCGCCTGTCCGCCGAGCTGTTTGTCGACGCCACGGGCGAAGGCGTGCTGATCGCCGACGAGCCCTGGCTGGACTGGAGCCACTGGCTGCCGACGGGAGCACGGCTCGCCGAGTCGGGCCTGATCTCCAGATTCGCGCCGGCGCCGCTCCAGGCGGGCCGCCGCGCCCGGGTCGTGGTCGGCAACGTCGTGGCGGTTGGCGGGGCGGCGGCGGCTATCGGGGCCGGCGACGGCGGCGACCTGCATCTGCTGCAGACCGCGGTGTCACGCCTGGCGGCCCTCATATCCCAACAGTCCAGCCGCGGCCGCTGAGTTCAATCGCCTTACGGAAGCGGCGACCGAGCGCGCCCGCGACATGGCGATCCTACGCTGGGGTCTGCTGGCGGCCCCGCCGCCGCCCCTGGCCTGGCGTCTCGCCCAGTTCGAAAGCCGGGGTCGCGTGGTGACCTACGACGAGGAGACCTGGCCGGAGTCGGCCTGGGTCTATGCGATGCTGGCGCGAGGCGTGATCCCGCGGCGCTGGGATCCGCTGGCGGAGCGGCTCCCGCTTGACCAGTCCCGCGAGCGTCTGGACCGAATGAGGACCATGATCGCTCAAGCGGCGGACGGCATGCCCCGCGCGGACGAGAAACCGCACGTCATCGGGATGAGTCCCGCATGACGGCCATTCGCAAAGTGCTGATCGTCGGTGGGGGGACCGCGGGCTGGATGACGGCCGCCGCCCTGGCCAAGGCCCTGCCGCGGGAGGTCGCGATCACCCTGATCGAGTCCGAACAGATCGGCACGGTCGGCGTCGGCGAGGCGACCATCCCGCCGATCAACACCTTCAACCAGATGCTGGGCCTGGACGAAGCCGCGTTCATGCGGGCCACCCAGGCCAGCTTCAAGCTGGCCATCGAGTTCGTCGACTGGATGGGCCCCGACCACCGCTACCTGCATCCGTTCGGCGGCTTCGGACTGGATATCGAGGCGCTGAAGTTCCACCAGATCTGGCTGCGCGCCCTGCACGAGGGCTGGGCGCCGCCGATCGACGCCTTCAACCTGTCGGCCCAGGCCTCGCACTTGGGACGGTTCTCCCTGCCCAGCCGCGATCCCGGCCAGGTGATGTCGAGCCTGAAGTACGCCTTTCACTTCGACGCCGGCCTCTACGCCAAGCACCTGCGCGCCTATGCCGAACAGCGCGGCGTCGCCCGATTCGAGGGCAAGGTCGCCGGCGTCGCCCAGCATGGCGAGACTGGATTCGTGGAATCCGTGACCCTGGAGGACGGCCGGACGCTGGAGGCCGACCTGTTCGTCGACTGCTCGGGATTTCGCGGCCTGCTGATCGAGCAGACCCTGAAGGCCGGCTATGATGACTGGAGCCACTGGCTGCCCAACGACCGGGCGGTGGCCATGCCATGCGAGACCGGCGGCGATGGTCTGACACCCTATACCCGCGCCACGGCGGACGCGGCCGGCTGGCGCTGGCGCATCGCGCTGCAGCACCGCACCGGCAACGGCTATGTCTATTCCTCGGCCGACATCAGCGACGACGAGGCCTTGGCCAGGCTGCGCGCCACCCTGGACGGACCCGCCCTGGCCGAGCCGAACTTCCTTCGCTTCCAGGCCGGCCGGCGACGCCAGGCGTGGATCAAGAACGTCGTGGCCATCGGCCTGTCATCGGGCTTCCTGGAGCCGCTGGAAAGCACCTCGATCCACCTGATCCAGGCGGGGATCACCAAGCTCCTGGCCCTGTTCCCGGACAAGGGCTTCTATCCAGTCGAGATCGCCGAGTACAACCGCCTCACCGCCCAGCAGGTCGAGCTGATCCGCGACTTCATCATCCTGCACTTCAAGGCCAACGCCCGCACGGAGCCCTACTGGGTCCGGGCCCGCGAGATGGCGATCCCCGAGACCCTGCAGCGCAAGATCGACCTGTTCGCCGCGTCCGGCCGGCTGTTCCAGTCGGACTACGATCTGTTCGCCGAGCCCAGCTGGGTCGCTGTACTCCTTGGCCAGGGCGTCGTTCCCCGCCGACACGATCCGTTGGTCGACGCGCTCGACGATGAAGTGGTCCGGGGCCAGCTCTCGCGCCTGTCGGCGCTGATCCGCCGGACCGCCGAGTCCCTGCCGACGCACGACGCCTTCATCGCGCGCTACTGCGCCGCTTCGCCAACGCCCGCCAGGATTCCCGCATGACGACTGACCAGCGCCTGCGCCGCATCGTCATCGTCGGCGGCGGCACCGCCGGCTGGATGACCGCCGCCGCGATGGGGCGCTTCCTCAAGGACGGCTACACCCGCGTCACCCTGGTCGAGTCCGAGGCCATCGGCACGGTCGGGGTCGGCGAGTCGACGATCCCGCAGATCAATATCTTCAACCGGATGCTGGGGCTGGACGAGAATGACTTCGTCCGCAAGACCAAGGCCACCTTCAAGCTGGGCATCGACTTCGTCGACTGGAAGCATGTCGGCCACAGCTATCATCACCCGTTCGGGCCCTATGGCGTCGACATGGAGGGCGTATCGTTCCACGCCTACTGGCTGAAGCTGCACGCCCTGGGGCTGGAGGACGACCTGGGCGCCTACAGCCTTCAGACCGTCGGCGCGCGCCAGGGCAAGTTCATGCGCCCCAACGGCCAGGCCAATTCGCCGCTCGGCCAGATCGCCTACGCCTTCCAGTTCGACGCCGGGCTCTATGCGAAGTTCCTGCGCGCGTACTCGGAGGCGCGCGGCGTCGCCCGTCAGGAAGGCAAGATCGCCTCGGTCCAGCAAGACGGCGAGCGGGGTCACGTCACGTCGGTCACGCTGGAAAGCGGCGAGGTCATCGAGGGCGACCTCTTCATCGACTGCTCGGGCTTCCGAGGCCTTCTGATCGAACAGACCCTGAAGACCGGCTACGAGGACTGGTCGCAATGGCTGTTGAACGACCGCGCCGTGGCCATGCCGTGCGCGCTGGGCGGCTCCATGGCGCCGGTGACCCGCGCGACCGCGCGGCCGCATGGCTGGCAATGGCGCATCCCGCTGCAGCATCGCCTGGGCAACGGCTACGCCTATTGCAGCCAGTTCGTCAGCGACGAGGAGGCCCTGGCCGACCTGCTGAAGAACCTGGACGGCGCGCCGCTGGCCGACCCGAACCTGATCCGCTTCACCGCCGGCCGCCGCAAGAAGAGCTGGAACGGCAATGTCGTGGCGATCGGACTGTCGGCGGGATTCATGGAGCCGCTGGAGAGCCAGTCGATCCACCTGATCCAGGTCGGGATATCGCGCCTGCTGGCCCACTTCCCCGACCGTCATTTCCGGCAGGCCGACATCGACCGCTACAACCGGACCATGACGTTCGAGTACGAGAAGATCCGGGACTTCCTGATCCTGCACTTCAAGGCCACGGCGCGGAACGACACCCCCTACTGGGACTACCTGCGCGAGATGCCGATCCCGGACTATCTGGCCGACAAGATCGAGCTGTTCAAAGGCTCGGGCCGCGTGTTTCGCGAGAACGAGGAGTTGTTCAACGACACCTCCTGGTTCGCCGTGATGATCGGCCAAGGCATCCTGCCTGAGAGCTACGACCCGATGGTCGATTGCATGGACGAGGGCTTGTTCAGGGCTCGGATGGCCGAGATCAAGGCCGTGATCGCCCGCTCCGCCGAGGTCATGCCGGATCACTTCGCCTTCATTCGAGAGAACTGCGACGCGATGGCGGCGGATGTGTCGCTCGGGTCCGGGGCGGGAACGACTCATCCTGAATCGGTCACCTGACCTATCCGTGTAAGCCCTTGATCACGACCGTCGGAAAGCGCCAGCTGAGACCTTCACCTAACACTGGCCGCGTCATCCTCCGCCCCGATGATTCCCCTGATCTCGCATTGGCCTCCAGGAGCAGACCTTGCCAACGTCAGCGATGAGTCAAAATGCGCAGGAAATTAGTCGCGGGTTATGTCGCGGGTTATGGAGTCAGCCAGCGCGCCGCGATCATTGAACTCTAAAAGTCGCGACTTAGAGAGTCCGTGACACCCACGCATCAGATCTGCGCCCGTGCGTCAGCTACAAACGCTAGGCGAAAATTCTCTGGTTGGCGTTGCAGTGTTTCATCGCGACGGCGTTCGCGGCGACCTCGCCGACCACGATCAAGACCGGGCCACCCGTTGTGCTGATCAAACCGTCGCGTAGGTCGACCAGAGTCGTCACGGTCAGGCGCGCGTGCTGGGCGCCGGCGTTCTCCACGGCGGCGACCGGCGTCGAAGGCGCTCTTCCCGCCGCCATCAGCGCCTTCGCCAGGCGTGGCGCGGCCTCGACGCCCATGTAGATGGCGACGGTGGCCTCGGGGTCGGCGCCGACACGCCAGTCGTCCGCGATGCCGCCCTCTTCGATCCGAGCCGTCGTAAACACCACCCGCCGCGCCTCGCCTCTGTGGGTCAAAGGGAAGCCGAACTGGGCGGCCGCGGCGCAGGCGGCGGTCACCCCAGGCACGACCTCAGTCTCGACGCCGAAGCGTTCGAGGAACGCCATCTCCTCTCCCACGCGGCCAAAAATGGACGGGTCTCCGCCCTTGAGGCGCACGACATGCAGACCTCGGCGCGCGAGGCGCAGCATCAGGCGATTGATCTCATCCTGCTTCATGCTGGGCTTGCCGGCGCGCTTTCCGGTCTGGATCCGGACACAGCCCGGCGGCGCGAGCGCCACGGCCTCTTCGGAGCACAGAGCGTCGTAGAGCAAGGCGCCCGCGCTCTCGACGGCGCGCACGGCGCGGACCGTCATGAGATCCACCGGGCCTGGGCCGGCGCCGACGAGCAGCACCTTGCCGAGTTTGCTTTCAGTCAGCACGGACGGGCTCCTTTGGCGTTACGAGGAAGGCGTTGATCATGCGCGCGATTTCGGGACGACAGGACCCGCAGTTGGATCCAGCGCCTGTCGCCGCGCCGACGGCGTCGGCTGTGTCTGCGCCGGCGGCGATCGCGGCGGTGACAGCCTTGGCGCCGACCTTCAGGCAGGCGCAAACCATCGGTCCCTTGTCGACTGGCCCGCCAGGCGGACGCCCGAACAGCAGGGCCGAGCGCGCTTCGGCCGTCAGATCCGCCTGGAACAGATCGACCAACCAGTCCCGGGACGGCAAACGGCCGGTGGTTGTCATGTAAAGAACGGCGACCAGCTGATCGCCCTCGACCCAGGCCTCTCGGCGCGCGCCGGTCGCGGCGTCTTCGTAGGTGACGAGTTCGCCGGCCAGCCTCTTGGTCAGGGCCTTGCGGAGGACGTCGCGCTCGGCGACGTCGCCCCGGCCGGCGAACTCGTACTGCTGGCAGGCGTCTTGGGGGATACGCCGCCAGACAAGATCCGCCCCCAGCGGGGACATCAGGGCGGATCGACTCAAGAAGAAGCCCTTCCAGGTCTCGCGATACGGTCTCACGCGAGCGGGGGTATGTTTGAACTCCGGCTGCCCCGAGGTCGGATCGACCCGGGGCTCGACCAGGGCGTTGGCCCGGCCCGACGGCGCAAAGGCGTCCGTCCAGTGCATGGGCATGAACAGCGAACCGCGCCGCTGGCGATCGCTGACCTTGGCGACGGCGACAGCCTCGGCCCGCGCGGTCGACACCCTGGCCAAGGCGCCGTCCTTCAGCCCCAGGGCCTCGGCGTCCTCCGGATGGATCTCGACATAGGGCTCGGGCGCGTGACGACAAAGGTCCGGCGCCAGGCCCGTACGGGTCATGGTGTGCCACTGGTCGCGGATGCGGCCGGTGTTGAGGGACATCGGGAAGGCCGCGCTGGTCAGTTCGGCGGGTCCCTTCGGCAAGACCGGAACCATGCGGGCGCGCCGGTCTGGAGTCTGGAAGCGGCCATCGACAAACAGCCGAGGCGTACCTTCCCCGTCCACCCCGATGGGCCATTGGACGGGTAGAAGTTCGCCGTAAGCGCTTGGCGTCAAAGCAGATAAGCCCGCCAGGCTCAGGAAACGATCGCGGTTCTCATAGGCGGTCAGGCGCGCCCACTCGCGAAACACCGCCGCGTTGCTGGCCCAGCCGAAGCCGTCGAAGCCCATCGCGGTCGCGACGTCGGCCATGATCTTCCAGTCCGCGCGGGCCTGGCCCGGCGGCGGGAACAGCGCCCGTTGGCGCGAGATGCGGCGCTCGGAGTTGGTGACCGTGCCGTCCTTCTCGCCCCAGGCCAGGGCGGGCAGCTTCACGTGCGCGAAGGCCGTGGTGTCGGTTTCGACGCAGTCCGAGACCACCACGAAAGGGCACGCCGCTAGGGCGTCGCGGACCGCGCCGCTGGCTGGCAGGCTGACAGCCGGGTTGGTGGCCATCACCCAGATCGCCTTGATCCGCCCGTCCCTGACAGCCTCGAACATCTCGACGGCTTTCAACCCCGGGGCGCGGGTGGTGTCCGGAGCGCCCCAGAAGCGCGCGACGCGGTCACGATCCTCGGGCGAAAAGTCCATGTGGCCGGCCAGGGTGTTGGCCATGCCGCCCGTCTCGCGTCCGCCCATGGCGTTGGGCTGGCCGGTGATCGAGAAGGGGCAAGCGCCCGGCTTGCCGATCCGCCCGGTGGCGAGGTGGGCGTTGATGATGGCAAGCCCCTTGGCCACGCCCTGGGCGGACTGGTTGGCGCCCATCGAGAAAAGGCTGACCGTCCGGGCGTTCGCGGCGAACAGGTCATAGAAGGTCCGCAGATCCTCGATCGCGACGCCGCAGTCGGCCGCGACCGCGCTGAGCGACTGGTCGCTTTCAACAAGCGCGGCGGTGACTTGCTCGAAGCCGTTCACGTGACTTGCGATGTAGTCGCGGTCGATAGCGCCTCGCCGGACCAGATCGGCCAGCAGCCCGTTCCAGAGACGCACGTCGCTCTGCGGAGCGATAGCCAGATGCAGGTCCGCCCCCTCAGCCGTGTCGGTGCGGCGCGGGTCGATGACGACGTGCTTCTGGCCGCGCGCCCTCGCCTGTTCCATGCGCCGGAAAAGGACCGGATGGGTCCAGGCGGCGTTATGACCGCTGAACACCACCAGATCCGCCAGCTCCAGGTCCTCGTAGCAACCGGGCACCAGGTCGGCGCCGAAGGCCTGCTTGTGGGCGGCGACGGCCGAAGCCATGCAGAGGCGGCTGTTGGTGTCGATGTTGCCCGAGCCGATGAAGCCCTTCATCAGCTTGTTAGCGACGTAATAGTCCTCGGTCAGCAACTGGCCCGAGACGTAGAAAGCCACGCTGTCGGGACCGTGTCGGGCGATCGTCTCCTTGAAGCGCCGCGCCACCAGCGCCGTGGCCTCATGCCAGTTCGCGCTCTTGCCGTTGATCGTCGGCTCCAGCAGCCGACCTTCCAGGCCAACCGTGGCGCCAAGGGCCGAACCCTTGGAGCATAGCCGGCCCAGGTTGGCTGGGTGCGCCGCGTCACCGGTGATCAGCACCGAGCGCCCCTCCCCCACAGCGCCCGCGACACCGCATCCGACGCCGCAATAGGCGCAGGTCGTCTTGACGGTTCGCAGGGCGGCGGAGCCGTCGGCCATCGGTCAGCCCGCCGCCACCGGCTGAGCCAGAAGGACGCGGCCATCCTTGATACGCACCGGCACGATGGGCGTGCAGCCCTTGCCGGCGTCGGCGCCCGTGGGCCGACCGGTGGCCAGGTCAATGACCCAGCTGTGCAGCGGGCAAGTCACGCCGTGGCCGTGAACGATGCCTTGGCTCAGGGGGCCATGCTTGTGCGGACAGCGGTCGACCAGCGCGAAAACCTTGCCGTCGCCGGTGCGGAACACCGCGACGTCGCCCTGGGCGGTGGCCACGCGTCGCGCGCCGCGTTCGGGGATGTCGGTCAAGGCGCCGACGTCGCGCCAGTCTGGATCGATGTGCGCTTGCAGGGTCATTCGGCCGCCATCTCCATCGAAAGGGTCGCCATCGGCGCGAACTCGCCGGCCGCCACGCCACCAGTGGCGCGCTCGGCCCAGGGGTCGATCTGCGCGGTCTCCTGCGATTTCACGAAGCGCGCGAAGAGCGCGGTGCGGCTGTCGAGGTCGTCCACGGTCGCCGCGCGGATCGTGTCGAGACCGATCCGCGCCATCCACTTGTAGATCCGCTCCAGGTACCAGCCGCCTTCGCGGTACATCTGCATGACCGCGGCGATGACCTGGATCGCCTCGTCCTCGGTGGCGACCTTGGTCAGCACCTCGGTTCCCTGGATGTGCAGGCCCGCGGCGCCGCCGACGTGGATCTCGTAGCCACTGTCGACGCAGATGACGCCGATGTCCTTGCAGGTCGACTCCGCGCAGTTACGCGGACAGCCCGACACGGCCAGTTTGACCTTGGCCGGCGCCCACGAGCCCCACATGAACTTCTCGAGCTTGATCCCGAGGCCGGTGGAATCCTGGGTGCCGAAGCGACACCAGTCGCTGCCGACACAGGTCTTTACGGTGCGCAGGCCCTTGGCGTAGGCGTGGCCGCTGACCATGCCGGCGGCGTTGAGGTCCGCCCAAACCGCCGGCAGGTCGTCCTTCTTGACGCCTAGCAGGTCGATGCGCTGGCCGCCCGTCACCTTGACCGCCGGGATGGCGTACTTGTCGGCGACGTCGGCGATGGCGCGGAGTTCGGCGGGGCTGGTCATGCCGCCCCACATGCGCGGCACGACCGAATAGGTGCCGTCTTTCTGGATGTTGGCGTGGACACGCTCGTTGATGAAGCGCGACTGGCTGTCGTCCAGGTACTCGCCTGGCCAAGCGCATAGCAGGTAGTAGTTCAGCGCGGGCCGGCACGAAGCGCAGCCGTCCGGCGTGGTCCATTCCATGGCCTGCATGATCGCGGGCATGGACTTCAGCTCGAGCTCGACGATCGCCTTGCGCACCTCGCCGTGCGGGTGATGCGTGCACTTGCACATCGACTTGGGGCCGGTCTGGGCCTTGAAGCCGTCTCCGAGGGTCAGTCGGATGACCTGCTCGACCAACGGCGTGCAGGACCCGCACGAGGCCGAGGCCTTGGTCACAGCGCGGACGTCGTCCAGCGTGGTCAGGCCTTGGGCCGTGATGGCTCCCGTGATCGCACCCTTGCAGACGCCGTTGCAGCCGCAGATTTCCTGCGTGTCGGGCATGGCCGCAACGGCCGCGCTAGGGTCCAGGCCGGAAAGGCCCTCCGTGATCGCTTGCCCGAAGATCAAGGTCTCGCGGATCTCGGCGACATCCGTCCCCGCCCGCATCAGGTCGAAGTACCAACCGCCGTCGGCCGCGTCGCCGAACAGCACCGCGCCAGCGACCTTGCCGTCCTCGATGACCACCCGCTTGTAGACGCCGCGAGCGGCGTCGCGGAACACGATGTCCTCGCAGCCGTCGCCGCCGGAGAATTTGCCCGCCGAGAAGACGTCGACGCCCGAGACCTTCAAGCGGGTCGAGAGGACCGAGCCCTGATACGCCCCCTGCCCCTCTGTCAGCGCCTCGGCCAGGGCCCGGCACATGTCCCAGATGGGCGCGACCAGGCCGTAGCAGTTCCCGCGATGCTCGACGCACTCGCCCACGGCGAACACGGCCGGATCGGACGCGCGCATGGCGTCGTCGACGATGACCCCGCGATTGACCTGCAGACCGGCCGCTTTGGCCAGAGAGGCGTTCGGACGGATGCCGACGGCCATGACCAGCAGGTCGCACGGCAGGACACGGCCGTCCTTGAGCTTCAGCCCGGCGACCCTGCCATCCTCGCCGACGATCTCCTCGGAGTGCGCGCCTAGCACGGTCTCGACGCCGCGTTCGGCCAGCGCCTCGCGCAGCAGATAGCCGGCGCTTTCGTCCAGCTGGCGTTCCATCAGGACATCCATCAGGTGGACGACCGTGGCGGCCATGCCGCGTCGGGCCAGGCCATAGGCGGCTTCGAGGCCCAGCAGGCCGCCGCCGATGACCACGGCGCGGGCGCCCGGCTTGCCGGAGGCCTCGACCATCGCCTCGACGTCGTCGAGGTCGCGGAAGGTGACCACGCCCTTGAGGTCTGAGCCCGGCAGCGGCAGGCGGAACGGGTCCGAGCCCGTGGCCAGGATCAGCTTGTCATAGGCGACTTCCAGGCCGCCCTCGGCGACCACCTTGCGGCCTTCGAGGTCGACCGCCTTAACGGCGCGGCCGGCGTGCAGGGTGATGGCGTTGTCGCGGTACCAGGCCTCGTCGTTGATGACGATGTCGTCGAAGGTCTTCTCACCCGCCAACACTGGCGAGAGCATGATGCGGTTGTAGTTCACCCGCGGCTCGGCGCCGAAGATGGTGACGTCGTAGCGGGAAGGATCGCGCTTGAGCACTTCCTCGACCGCCCGGCAGCCGGCCATGCCGTTGCCGATGACGACCAGACGTTCTTTCGTCATGGGTCTATCTCGCTTGTCGGAGGATGGGGATCAGACGCGGACGGTCGCCGTGTCGCCGTGCAGGGTCGGCCAGACGGCGCGCCAGCGAGCCTTGAGGCTGTGCAGCGCGATCAGGGCGAACAGGGCCAGCAGCGCGAAGCCGATGAAGCCGGACTGGTAGGAGCCGGTCATCTTCTTGGCCAAGCCGAGCGTGGAGGCCAGGTAAAAGCCACCGATACCGCCCGTCATGCCAATCAGGCCGGTCATCACGCCGATCTCCCTGCGGAAGCGCTGGGGCGCCAACTGGAAGACCGCGCCGTTGCCGGCGCCCAGGGCCAGCATCGAGAACATCAGCACGGCCAAGGCCATGTAGGCGGAAGGCAACTGGAAGCTCGCCACCGTCAGGCCCAGAGCCGCCAGGACATAGACAAGGCTCAAGGTCCGCACCCCGCCGAACCTGTCGGCGAGGGCCCCGCCCACCGGACGGATGAATGAGCCGGCGAAGACGCAGGCGGCGGTGAAGAAGCCGGCGATGACCGGGTCCAGCGCGTATTCGGAGTTGAAATACATGGTCAGCGACGAGGCCAGGCCCACGAAGCCGCCGAACGTGACCGCGTACAGCAGCATCAGCCACCACGCGTCCGGGACCTTCAGGACGTCGAGGTACTCGCTCAGCTTCTTCGGCGCGGGCTGCTCGGGCGCGTCCTTGGCCAGCAGCATGTAGACGACGAAGGCGACCGCGAGCGGGATGGCGGCGAGGCCGATCACGTTCTGCCAGCCGAAGACCTTGGCCAGGGCTGGTGCGAACAGCGCCGCCAGGGCGGTGCCCGAGTTGCCGGCGCCGGCGATGCCGAGCGCCAGACCCTGGTGCTCCTGGGGATACCAGCGGGAAGCCAACGGCAGGGCGACGGCGAAAGAGGCTCCCGCCACGCCCAGGATCACGCCCAGGGCCAGGACCTGATGATAGTTGTGGATCCCGACCGCCCAGGCCAGGACCAAGCCAGCCAAGACAATCAGCTGGCCCATCATGCCCGTCTTCTTCGGGCCGATGCGGTCGACCAGGACGCCGTTGACCAAGCGCAACAAGGCGCCGGCCAGCACCGGAATGGCGACCATTAGGCCCTTCTGGGCGGGGTCGAGGTGGAAGTCCTTGGCGATCGCCACGCCCAACGGCCCCAGGATCACCCAGACCATGAAGCTGAGATCGAAGTAGAGGAAGGCGGCGAACAGGGTCGGCGCATGGCCGGCCTTCAGGAAGTCGCGAGAGATCATGACGGCCTCGGATGTCTGCGTGTCTGCGAGAGCGGAGCGTCATCGCTCCGGATGGCTGACCGCATCCGAGCGGTCCTCTGGCAGCCGCGAACGCCGTTGTTCGTTGGCCTGAACATCAAGGGAAACGATATCGGGCGCCCTGTCACGCGGACACGAACGCCAAGCCCTTCACGGGACCACAGCGCTCATTTGCGCATCACCTCCGCTGAAGGGGCGCCCGCGAAACAGGCTGATCAGCTCTGAACGCGGGCGATGGCGAAGCTCTCCGCATAGGCGCGCGCCGCGGCCGGCTCGAAGGTGATCCCATCGAAAAGCCGCGCCTCGATCGGCTCAACAGCGTCCGGGAAGACAAGCGCCGGTTCCAGCACCGGGCCCAGCGACAGGGCGGCGTCTCGATAGAGATCGGGCCGATAGACCCGATCGACGATGCCCTCCAAGTCCCGGTTCGCGTCGATCTGGCCCCAGCGGATCATCTGGGACAGAAACCACAGTCCGTGCTCCCGCCGTGGCAGTCCGGCGGCGCCGCGATGGAACACGACCTCGTGCTCCAAGGCCCTGGAGATCGCCGTCGGTGTCGCCTCGATTCGCTCGGGGCCCGCGAGATGAGCGATCAACGCCTCGCGATTTTCAGGCGCGTCGGCCCACGCCGCTCCGCGAATGATCGCGCGCAGCAGCGCTCGTAGCTCGTCGGGCTTCTGGACGGCGAGCGAACTGCTGACGCCGAGGACCTTGTCCGGACCGCCCGGCCAGAGCTGGGACGACGCGGCCAGAATGCGACCTATTCCCTCCAGCTCGGCGACCGCGTTCCAAGGCGCCCCGACGCAAAAGCCGTCGATTTCTCCCGCCCGCATTCGCTCCACCATGCGCGGCGGCGGGATGACGACCAGGCGCACGTCGCGATCCGGGTCGATCCCTCCCTGCGCCAGCCAGTAGCGCAGGAGATAGTTGTGCATCGAGTAGGGAAAGACGACGGCGAAGGTCAGCGGCGCATCGCCTCGAGCGCGCCGCTCGGCGATCAGCGTCTGAAGGCGCGCGGCCGAGGGCGGCGGCCCCGCGAGGTCGGCCGCCACGCCATCCAGCGCCTCGAAGAGCACCGTCGAAACCGTGATCGCGCTGCCGTTCCGGTTCAAGGCCAGGGGCGCCAACACGGCGCTTCCCGAATCCTCGGCGGCCGTGGCCAGCGCCATCGGCGCCAGCATATGGGCGCCGTCCAGAGCGCCGACGGCGACCTTGTCGCGGATGGTCGCCCAAGAGGCTTCGCGGACGAGTTCGACGGCCAGCCCCTCCTCCTCGAAGAAGCCCTGGGCCTGGGCCGCGATCAGCGGCGCGCAGTCGGTCAGCGGAATGAAGCCGAGGCGGAGTTCCGACAGGCCGCTCACGAAGCATCCCCTTTCAGCACGCCCGCGAACGCCAGAAGGTCGGCGGCGATCACGCCAATCGGCTTGCCGCGATCCATGGCCAGCTTGCGCAGCAGGCGATAGGCGCCGTCTTCGTCAAGGCCGCGCTCCTTCATGAGAAGTCCCTTGGCGCGGTCCACCACTTTGCGCGACTCCAGATCCGCCTTCGCCCTGGCCAGGTCGCTTCGCAGCTGGCGCGTCAAAGCGAACCGGCTCATGGCCACGTCGAGAATGGAGCGCACGCGATTGGGCGCCAGGCCGTCGACCACGTAGGCGGCCACGCCTGACCGCACCGCTTGCTCCGCGAGGCCCGGTTCGGAACGGTCGACGAACATCACCACGGGATGCCCCTGGCTGGACTCCTTGAGGCTGTCGAGCGTGTCACGATCGGGGCTCTCGGCGGCGATGACCACCACATCCGGCGCGAACGACAGAACCTCGGCTTCGTCGTACAGGGCCGAATGGCGCACCTCGAGGGGCTCGATACCCTCAAGCCCTTCGGCCACCAGTTCGGCGCGGACCTGATCGGGATCTATGACGAGGACGCGCATGAGGCTGACCTAGGCGTTGTCGGACGGGTTTGTGGAGCGCCGCAGGGGCGTTGATCTTCGCAAAGTCCAAACTGCCTAAATCACGGGCGCCGTCCAGTTCGCCGCGAGGAGCCGGTTCACGCCGCCCGCCGCGCGTAGAGGAACTCGATCACCCCGGCGCGCGCGTGGACGTAGGTCGGATGCTCGGCCACGGCAAGGCGGCTTCTGGGACGCGCCAGCGGCACATCCATGACCTGACCCACGCAGGCGCGCGGGCCGTTCGTCATCATCACGATGCGGTCCGACAGCAAGGTCGCTTCGTCGACGTCGTGGGTGATCATCAAGACGGTGTTTTTCAGCACGGCGTGGATCTCCATGACGCTGTCTTGCAGATGGGCGCGGGTCAGGGCGTCCAGCGCCCCGAACGGCTCATCCAGCAGCAGCACCTTCGGCTCCATCGCCAGCGCCCGGGCGATGCCGACCCGCTGCTTCATGCCGCCCGAAATCTCCGAGGGCCGTTTGTCCAGCGCGTGGGTCATCTTGACCAGTTCCAGGTTATTCAGCGTCCAGTCGCGGCGTTCCGCGGCCGACTTGGCTCCGCCAAACACCTTGTCGACCGCCAGGGCGACGTTCTCGCGCACGGAGAGCCACGGCAGCAGCGAGTGGTTCTGAAAGACGACGGCGCGATCAGGGCCAGGAGCATTGACCTCCTGCCGGTCCAGGATCACCGCTCCGGTCGTGACGGGAGTCAGGCCCGCCACGACATTCAGCAAGGTGGATTTGCCACAACCCGAGTGACCGATGATCGAGACGAACTCGCCCTTGTCGATCTTGAGGTTGATCCCGCTCAGGACCTCGCTGCGGATGGCGCCCTTGGCGAAGGTGACGCCGACGTTCTCGATGGAAAGATAGGCCTTGGCCATGGTCTGCGCTCCTAGCTGACGGCGTTGCCGCGCGAGACGAAGTGGCCGAGCAGGGCCACCAGACGATCGAGGAAGAAGCCCGTCATGCCGACCCAGGCCAGGGCCACGATGATGTCGGCGATGCGCGAGGCGTTGTACTGATCCCAGATGAAGAAGCCGATGCCGACCCCGCCCAGCAGCATTTCCGAGGCCACGATAGCCAGCCAGCTCATGCCGATCCCGATGCGCAGGCCCGTGAAGATATAGGGCGTCGTGGCGGGCAGCAGGATCTTGAAGAAGTACTCGACGGGCGACAGGCGCAGAACTCGGGCGACGTTGACGTAGTCGCTGGGAATGTTCCGAACGCCGACGGCGGTGTTGATGATGATCGGCCAGATGGCGGTGATGAAGATCACGAACAGCGCCGAGGGCTGGGCCTGGTGGAATGCGGCCAACGAGATCGGCAGCCACGCCAATGGCGGCACGGTTCGCAGGACCTGGAAGATCGGATCCAGTCCCCGGTGCGCCCAGCGGTTGGAGCCGACGAAGACGCCCAAGAGGATTCCGCAAACCGCCGAGATCGAGAAGCCGATCCCGACCCGCTTGAGGCTGGTGAACACGTGCCAGAACAGGCCCTTGTCGACCCCGCCATTGTCATAGAACGGGTGCAGGATCAGGTCCTTGGATTCGAGCCAGACCTGCTTGGGCGACGGCAGACCCGTGTAGGAGTCGCCGACGAGGGCCTGCCATAGGGCCAGGACCACCAGCAGGGTCAGCAGCGGCGGGATCACGACCGCGGCGGCGTTTTTGGCGCGCCGCTCCAGCTCCGGCAGGAGGGAAGGCTTAGGCGGATGCGGGGCTGCCGGGGCGACGGCGGTCGCCGCAGCGAACGAGGGCTTGGGATAGGTCATGACGCGCCCTCCCCTCAGACCAGCTTCTTGATCGGCTGGCTGGCCAGGTAGGCCGCCGGATTGGCCGGATCGAACAGCTTGCCGTCGAAGAACCGCTCGACGCCCCGGCTATCGCTGGCCGGGCCGGCTTGGCCGATCGTCTTCGCGGCGGCCCGCCAAATGTCCGAGCGGTTGACCTTGTCGACCAGGGCCTTGGTGTTGGTCTTCTGCGGCAGCACGCCCCAACGGATGTCCTCGGTCAGGAACCACAGATCGTGGGACTTGAACGGGAAGCTGGCGTTGTCGGCCCAGAACTTCATGCGATGCGGCGAGTTCTTCAGCGTTCGGCCGTCGCCATAGTCCACCGTCCCCTGCAGCCGGGGCAGGATGTCGCCCATCGGCACGTTGATATACTGGCGCCCGGAGACGATCGAGCACATCTGCGGAAGGTTGGCCGTCTTGTCACACCACATCTGGGCCTCCTGCACGGCGGCCGTGATCGCTTGGGCGGCGCGGGGGTACTTGTCGACCCAGGCGGCCCGCATGCCGAGCGCCTTCTCCGGGTGGTTCATCCAGAGCTCGGAGGTCAGGCAGGCGGTGTACCCGACCTTCTGGTTGACCAGCTGGCCGTTCCAGGGCTCGCCCACGCAAAAGGCGTCCTGGGTGCCGGCCTTCATGTTGGCCACCATCTGCGGCGGCGGGATCACGATTGTGGCGACGTCGACGTCCGGATTGATGCCGCCCGCCGCCAGCCAGTAGCGTATCCACAGATCGTGGGTGCCGCCCCGGAAGGTCATGGCGACCTTGGCGATATTGCCCGCCACCTTCAGTTGCTGGAACTTGGCTTTGGCGCCGGCGCTGTTGAGGCCGACCTTCACCGCTTTCAGATCGTTGCCGACCGAAATGCCCTGACCATTCGTGTTCAGACGGGCCAGGATGTACATCGGCGTGGGAGCGCCGCCGGTGATAGCGCCCGTGGTCATCAGATAAGGCATGGGCGAGAGGATGTGCGCGCCGTCGATGCCGCCGCGCTCCGAGCCCAGCACCAGATTGTCGCGCGTGGCGGCCCAGGAGGCCTGCTTGACGACCTCGACATCGGGCAGACCGTGCTTGGCGAAGAGGCCGCGCTCCTTGGCGATGATCACGGGCGAACTGTCGGTCAGGGCGATGAAGCCCAGGCGCGCCTTGGCGATCTCGGGTCCCGCGCCGGCGGCGTGGGCTCCGGCCGGGAAAGCGGCCTTGGCGGCGGCGACCGTGGCGGCGGCGCCCATCAGGGCGTGGCGACGGGTCAGGCCGGACTTGGTGGTGTCGGTCTTGCTCATGGTCATGCGTCCTGGGGCTAGAACTTGTATTCGAGGGTGAGCCACGTCTTGGTCCGCGAGGCCGGCGGCGCGGCCGTGCCGATCGGGACGGTCTTCGCCCGTTGGAAGTCGGCATATTTCAGCTGGACCGAGAGCTTGGTCGTGATGGCGGCAGTGAACTGCAGGTCCCACTCGTGACCTAGGTCCGCGCCGGTGCGCTGGTCATCGAAGGCGTGGTAGCGAGCCACCAGATCGGTGTTGAAGAAGTACGTCGCGCGGAAACGAGGCTTGACGTTCAGCGACACGTTCAAGTCTTCGAGGCCATCGACGAAACTCTTATTGCCGCCCGGCGAGACGAAGGCGTCGGACCAGCCGTTGAAGGCGTGAACCGTGGCCAGGGGCGTGGTGAACCCGCGCGTCCCGTCGCCCTCGAGCGACTCGTACGAGACCTTGGCGGTGTAGATGTCGAAGGTCGCGGCGAGATCGGCGCCGAAATAGTCGAGGCTGAAGTCCGGCGTGTTGTGATGGTAGTCCGACTGCCGAGCCCATGTGGCGTTGTAGGCCAGTTGATACAGCCCCAGCCAAGTCTTCCCGGACGCCTTCGCGCCCTTGGTGATGGACGAATTGATGGCGGAGTTGCCGAAGTCGAGGGCGTAGACGAAACCCTGGAGACGCAGCGCCTCGGCCGGCGACCAGGTGGCGTTGAAGAGGTGGCTGTCGCTGTCCCAGTCCCGCAGTTCGCCCAGGATGCGGTTGATGTGGGTGACGTAGGCGTATGTCGCCTTGAAGCGTCCCAGCGCCACATCGGCGCGGACGGCGTCGAAAGTCTGCTCGTCCTGGCGCCAGCCGACATTGCCGATGAAGCGCTGGTCGTCCAGCAGGATGCGCTGCCGTCCCGCCGTGACCTGCAAGGCCGCGTTCGGCGTCCATGTCAGCTGGGCGCGGTTCAGTTCGGTGACGTCGGGATCATTGACGACGGGATAGCGGGCCTTGTCGGCGCCGTTCAGCGGCGGCGTGGTCGCGCCGGGCACGTTGACGGCATAGTGCTCAGGACCAGCCTGGCGAACATCCTCGAACTCGATAAGGCCCTTTAGGCCCTTCCACTCCGCCGTCTCCCAGCCGAGGCGGGTGCGGACCGTGAAGGCGTCGGCCGGGTCGCGCAGCGTGGCCGTTCGCGTCTGGTCGACGGTCTCGTAACGCGCCCTGACTTCAAGGATCAGCTTCCCCGCCCCGATCTGCTCGCTGATCGTCGGTAACGGCGCGGGTGGCGGCGGTTCGGCCGGCGGTTCAGATGTCATCTCCGCAGCCGACTCGTCGGCTGGCTTCGAGGCTTGGTCTGGCGCCGTCTGCGCCCAAGCCGTGGTGCTACAGGCGAGCGCCAGCGCCGCCGCACCGCAGTGCAGCCCACGTCGCATGGATTTCATGCCTTTATCCCCTAAGGCCAAAACAAAAAGACGCCCGGCGAGACCGCGCGCAGCGATCTCTCCGGACGTCGTTGTCCAAGCTTACCAAGCGGCTACGTCGCCACTGGCGGCCCTCTCAGGCCAACGAGAAACTTCGTTGCTTCCCGTGTCGCGATCAGGAAGCGACGTGGTGCAGATAGGAACAACCGCAAAACACCGTTCTGTGCTCTGAATGATGAGAGGGAGACGGTTTTGCACAGCAAAAAAGCACTCTCAATCAGAGGCTTGCCCGCTATTGTTGCGCTTCGAGCCCCCTAGCTCTCCAAAGCACGGGGACGGCCTGACTGAAGTTGGGCCAAGGTCGCGCCCCGGTTTTCGCTGGGAACGGGTATTGTGATTGGTCGCGCGTCTTGGAGTCAGTCGCGGGATATTTGGAGGTCATACCGGTCCGGCGGAAGTGATCCCGCGATCGTCGCCCCTTCCAAGGCAGGCGCTCAAATAGGTCTGGACGGCCTCCCGGTAGCGGCGGCTGATCCGCAACTCGGCGCCGCTGGTCAGGCGCGCCGCGCCGTCGCCGTGCGAGCCGCCCCTCACCTCGGCGATGGCGTCCAGGCGCACGATCACCGCGCGATGGATGCGGGCGAAGTCCTGAGCCGGAAGCCGCGCCGCCAAGGACGCGATCGACTCATCGATGAGCAGCGAGCGGCTCGCCGTGTGCACCTCCGCATAATTGCCGGCCGCGCCGATCCACTGGACATCCTCCAGCGGAATGATCCGGGCCACGCCGTTTCCACGCGCGACCAGCCTGGGCGTGCGAGGCGCGCTGGCCAGCAAGGTGGCCAACGCATCAGCCCCTCCGTGGCCGGCGGCTAGCCGACGGCGGACGCGGTCGAGGACTTGGGCGAACCGGTCGTCGCCAAACGGCTTGAGCAGATAGTCGATGGCCTGCACCTCGAAGGCGCGCACGGCGAAGGCGTCGTGGGCGGTCACGAAGACGGTCATCGGCATCGCCTCGACGCCGATCGCCTCGACCACGTCAAAACCCGTCACCTCGGGCATCTGCACGTCGAGAAAGACGACGTCGGGTTTGGCCGCTTCGATCTGGGCGATGGCCGACGCGCCATGCGCCGCCTCGCCGACCACCTCGAAATCCGATCGCGCGCGCAGCAGGGCCGCGATGTGGCGACGAGCCAGCGGCTCATCATCGACAATGAGGGTCTTGATCATAGCGGCGTCACCAGCGTGACCCTGAAGCCGGCTCTCGGCGCCGTCACGACCTCCAGCGAATGTCGGTCGCCATAGAGTTGACGAAGCCGGCGGCGCGCGTTGCCCAGACCGACGCGCTCCACGATGTCCGCGGCCCCTTTGCCGTCGTCGACCACGGTGACGTGCAGCTGTCCGCCGGCCACCTTGGCGGCGATCGTCACCGTGCCGCCTTCGACCAGAGGCGCGATGCCGTGGCGAATGGCGTTCTCCACCAGCGGCTGAAGCAGCAGCGTGGGCACCAGACATGTCAAAGCGTCGGGCTCGACGTCGCGCACGACCCGCAATCTTGGTCCCAGCCGCGCCTGCTCGATGGCCAGATAGGCCTCCGTAAAATCCAGCTCGTCGCCGAACGCGCTTTGCGGCGCTCGGTGGTCCTCGATGGACAGACGCAGCAGGTCGCCCAGCTTGGCGATCAGTCGCCGCGCGCGGCGCGGCTCGTCCTCGACCAACGCCGAGATGGCGTTGAGGGTGTTGAATAGGAAGTGGGGCTGAAGCTGGGCCCGCAACGCCGCGCTCTCGGCCTCGGCCAACCGGGCCTCCATCCGCGCCCCGGCCACCTCGCGGTCACGCAGGGCGCGATAGGCGTTCGCGCCGACCACGAGGGCGACGATGATCGCGTAGATCAGCAGGTTAATCTGGAAATTGCCTGACAGCTTCTGGACGAGCATCCGGCCCAAGGCCTGGGCTCCGAGCAGCCACATCAAGCCGATATAGAGCGCGGTCTGAAGCAGAGCGAAGCCGACGGCCGCCATCAAGTGAACAAGGAAGAATCTGAGGCCGCCTCGCGGTCTGAAAGGCGTGAGATGCGCGAAGGCGACGACGAGCGGGGTGAGCAAAAACCAGATGCTGTTGCTGGCGACGGCGTAGCCCAGGAGCTGAGGCCAAGTCGGTCCCTGGCCCGCCGCCAGACCGCCCATGTACCACTGCAACGAGTTGAGCAGCGCCACGATAGACCACACGCCCAGCAGGACGAGGCCCCAAAGCACATACCTTCGGCGGCGGCCCACGACGTTCACCCGGCGATGCTCCTGATCCTAGGCAGCCTATCCGACAGCCGAGACCGCCGCCACCGCTGGTCTAGGCGCGATAGTCGTGGGTCGCGATCTGGCGGAGCATCTTCAGAGAGCCGTCTGCCTGTCGCCGCCAGAGCCGAAGGCCCCCGCCCGAGGTGCCCCCCGAATCTTGGCCGCTGCGCCAACGCACCTCGAACTTGGGATACTCGACGACATAGCCGCCCAGAACTTCGAAGCCCTCGTTCCAAACGCGAACCGACTCGAACGTGGCGCCGCGACCTTGTTCCGTGTAGCGAACCAGATGGGCCCTAATCTGGTCTATCCCGACCTTGGGGGTGTCGGCGTAGGGCATATAGATGGCGTCATCGGCGTAGCGCGCGATCTTCGCGGCCGCGTCGTGGGTCTTGACCGCTTCGGCGTCTAGGACGTTCAGCCTGCCAAGTTCGGCCTCGACCGCGGGGTCTCCCGGCGGGGCCGCCCGGCCCGCCGCCGCGCGTTCTCCCAAGCTATGGGAGGCCGGGTTCTCGATCCGCTCGAAATAGCCCCAGACCTCCGCCTTAAGCTTCAAGGCCCCGCCGGGTTGACGACGCCACAGGTGCGCGTACCGGCCTTGCTGATGATGGGACACCGCATCCGTGTAAAGAGCGTAGGTCAGCTCGAAGCGTCCAATTTCCAGCGCGCTTCCATCGTCCAGCGGAATGATCTCGGTCGTGCGGCGGGTATGGGCGATGATCCGCTGCCGAGACGCCAGGACCCGATAGTAGCGGGCGATCGAATCTGGGCCGTACAGTCGGGGCTGGTAATCGGGGTTGCTGATGCTGTCGGCGGCGTAGTGGACCATTCGACGCTCGACGTCCCCGCTCAGCCAGGCCGTCGAGAGGTCGGCGTTCCGCCGCTGAATCTCCTCGGCCCACACCGCTGAAATCTCTGGCGGCTTCGCCGTTCCGGACGCCCCTGTCTCGGCGACCGAGGATCGGGCCGGGTTTGGCCTTAGGATCAAACTCGCGGGAGTCCCCACAGCGACCAGCGCCAACACGCTCCGCCGACTGAAAGGCCCGGACGATTGGCGTTGATCTTCCGTCATGCCAAGGCTCCTGGGTGTCGCGTCTCGGCTCCAGGGCGCCGGAAATCAGACGGCGGACAAGAAGATTGGGGCGAACGGGATCGGCTTCTCCGTGAGCGGGACGATGGCTCGCCGCGGGCCGTCGCGATCAAGGGAACCGATGCCGTTGCGATCGGCGAGAACTCGACGGCGACGAATAGTAATGCTCCTACTCCCGCTTCGCCTGAAGCGGATTGCTTTAGGCGGCTGACTCCATCGGAAACTCCGCGCGTTAAGGTGCAATGCCTTTAGACCCCTATATCCTCTTCCTTCTAGGCTTGGGCGCGATCGTGCTTTTGGTGGCCTGGCTGCCCTTGGCGTTGCGCAACCTGCCGCTTTCGCTGGCCATCCTGTGCGTGGGAGCGGGTGTGGTGGTCTTCCAGACTGGCGCGCTTTCGTTCCACCCCAATCCGCTGCGATTTTCCACGCTTACCGAGAAGCTCACGGAATTGGTCGTGCTCGTCTCGCTGATGGGCGCGGGCCTCAAGATTGATCGTCGCATCGGCTGGAAGTCGTGGGGATCATCTTGGCGGCTGATCGCCGTCACAATGCCCCTGACGATCGCCGGCGTCACGCTCTTGGGCGTGTATGGGCTTGGGTTAGGCCTGGCCTCGGCCCTGCTGCTTGGCGCGGTGCTGGCCCCGACGGATCCGGTGTTGGCTTCCGATGTCCAGGTGGGACCGCCGCGCTCGGGCGAGGACGGCGAAGCGCGGTTCGCCCTGACCTCGGAAGCTGGACTGAATGACGGCTTCGCCTTCCCGTTCGTGCACCTCGCCGTGGCCCTGGCCGCGACAGGCGGCGTGTTAAAGCCCGAGCTCTTGACCCATTGGCTGGCGGTCGACGCGTTGTGGCGGATAACGGCCGGGATCGCGGTGGGCTGGATGGTCGGCAAGGCGTTAGGCTGGATCACCTTCAAGGCGCCCCGTGCGCGACTGTCGGGGACCGGCGACGGCCTGGTGGCGCTGGGCGCGACTCTGTTCGCTTACGCCACCGCTGAGATGGCGCATGGCTATGGCTTCCTTGCGGTGTTCGTCGCCGCCCTCACTTTGCGGGCCACCGAGCGCGATCATGAGTTTCATGAGGCGATGCATGACTTCGCCGAGCAGATCGAGCGCCTGCTGATGATGCTGGTGCTCGTTCTGCTCGGCGGCGCTATCGCCAGCGGATTGCTGGCGCCGCTCACATGGAAGGACGCGACGCTAGGGCTTGTGCTGCTGTTCGTCATTCGACCGCTCGCCGGCTGGATCGGGCTGATCAACGCGCCACACTCCCGACGCGAGCGCGCTTTCGTCTCGTTCTTCGGCATCCGCGGCATTGGCTCGTTCTACTATCTGGCGTGGGCCCTCAATCACGGCGATTTCAACGGCTGGGCTCGCCTATGGGCGATCACCAGCTTTGTCGTCCTGTGCTCCATTATCATCCATGGCGTGACGGCGACGCCCCTGATGCGCACGATCGATATCTGGCGGCGAGGACTAGCGCCCGGTGACCCGGGTGAGAAGCCAGCGCCCTTGGCGCCCAGCGAGGGGCAAAGCTGATAGTTTGATCTCGCCCCCGAAGCGCTCCATTGGCCCGGGTGGCGCCGGAGTTAGCCGCGGCGATCCCCCTCACCTTTCACGAAGACGGCGATGTGGGCCGCCGCCGCAACCGGATGCTGATGCTGCGGCCCGTGCCCGGCCCTCGGGTAGGTCAACAACTGGACCGTCGGTAGCTGCTCGTTCAGCGCGTACCAGTTCTCGACCGGACAGATCAGATCGTGATCGCCGCCGATGTGCAGGATCGGGATAGAGGTCGACTTCAGAATCTCGAGGATCGGCGGCGCTGGGAACGGATTGGCTTTGGGCTTGTCGCCCAGATTGGCCGCGGCCCATTGGTAGGGCACGGCCGGTGACCGATCGGATTTTCGGGCGGCGATGCGGTCGTGCGAAGCCTTGGCGGCGGCGCGGCTGGCCGGCGATTTTGGTTCGAAGAACAGGACGACTTCATCCTCGAAGTCGTTTTCCCGTCCCGCCGTTTCGTAGAACAACGGCTCGCCAAGCTTCGCCGCCGGTCCGGGTGGAACCGTGCCGATCAACACCAGGTGATTGATCTTTTGCGGAAAGATCGACAAGGCGGCCTGGGCGGCGATCCCGCCCAGCGACCAGCCCAGGAGCACCACGGAGTCGAGATCGAGCGCTTGGATCAGATCCCCGGCGTCCTTCGCCCAGGAAAAGGGGTTGAGGGTCTTCTCACCCGTCGAAAGGCCCAGGCCCGAATAATCGAAGGTTATGACCTGGAAGCCTTGGCCAACGAGGCTGTCGAGGAAAAGCGGGTCCCAATCGTCCATCGTACCGCGAAAGCGCGTGCACAAGACGATGGGGCGGCCCGAGCCGATGGAGCGATAGGCCAGCTTGCGGTCGCCGACGGCGACGTAGCGGGTCGGGGCGTGCACGGCGGCTCCGGTCGCGTCGGCGAGCGTCGGCTTCACGTCGGCGAACAGCGATGTGGCCAGGCCGCCAGCAAGCGCCGAGCCCAGAACGCCGCGCCGCGAACCTATGGTGAGCAGGGCCTTCGAAAGGGTCATGACGGGATATCCAAAGACTGCGGGCGAAGCTGCTCGAGGAGCGCCGCGCCGGTTCCAGGAGGGATGGGGCGGTCGCGGCAGCGGCGGGGCGATGGCGCGTCAGGCGCGCCGCCAACGCCTACCTACTGCAGCACGACGGCGTGGGCGCGACGCCAGCGGCTCGGGCTCTTGCCGACGAGACGACCGAACACCCGGGTCATGTGGGGCTGATCGGCGAAACCGCAGGCCAGAGCGATGTCCGCGAGGGTCTGCGTGCCTCGACCGATCAGCTCCTGCGCCACGGAGATGCGACGACGCATGATGTAGGCGCGCGCGGACTCACCGAAGGTCTTTTTGAACGCGCGGCTGAAGTGGCTGACGGAGAGATTGGCGACCCCCGCCAACTCGGTGTTGTAGATGACGCGGTCGAGACGTTCATCGATGTGCGCAACGATCTTGCGCGCCTTCCAGGCCGAGAGGCCGCCGATGCTGGCGTCAACTGAGGCCTTCGGCGCGCTCGGCGGCCAGGAAACCTCGGCGCCGGTCAACTTCGCCAGGCGCGCGATCACCCGTCGCGCCTCCTGCAGAGTCGCCGGCGGGGCCGACGGGAACTGCGCCAACACGTCCTGAAACGACCGGGCTTCAACCGGGCCATCGAGAACCGCGACGGGTGACTGGAACGACTGGGATTGGGCCTGGAGGGTCATGGCGTTCTCCGGTTTCGACAGGGGTTTCGAAGTCGGGTTCAGGGTGTCAGCCACAACCGAAGCGAGCTATCGACCATAGGACTAATCGTCGCGACGCCTTGGTTTGATCACCTCATACCTTGGTTTCGGATCGCGCCGACGAAGGGCCTAGACGAGCCGCCAAGCCCCCCTCTAACTGGCTGGCCCAACCGATCACAGCGCCCGCGACCTCCTCCCATCCAGGCTCGTTGCACAGGAAATGGGAGCGTCCCTCGAAACCGAGGTAGTCGGTCCTGGCGGTCGAGGATCTCTGAAGACGATAGGCGGCGCGCGACACGTAGGGCGTGATCAACCGGTCGGCGTCGGATCCCGTAATCAGCAGCGGCTGGCGACGTCGACGCGGGGAAACACTGGTCCCTAGCCAGAGCGCGGCCTGATGCAGAACGCGCCCCGAGGTCGGGATGACGTAGCGCTCGTAGGCCGCGGTTTGCTGGGACGGCGGCGCGCGATTGGCGTAGCGGCGAGCGAAGCGCTCGGGCGTGAGGCTGTAGGTTCGGTTCCAGCCATTCCATCTCGCGATCGCGGGAAGCGCGCCGGTCAGGGAAACGGGCCCAGGAATGACGCCGCCGATCGGCGCGGGGTTGAGGGCGGCCCCCGCGACACCGACGCCGCGATCCAGGAGATGCTGGACGAAAAGACCGCCAAAGGAGTGGCCGACGAGCAGCGGCGGCTCAGGCAAGCCGCGGATGTAGGTCTCGAAATGATCGACGATCTCGCGGAGGGTGAGGCGACCAAGCCCCGGCGGCGGAGCATCACGAAGTTCAGCGGCGGTTCCTCCATCCAGCAGCGGCCAGGTCGGGACATGGACCTCATAGCCCGCGGCTTCGAAGGGGAGACGGAAATCCTCCCACGATCGCGCGGTGACCCATAGCCCATGAATGAGCACGACGGTGCTGGCGGGACGAAAAGACATGAGCAGCTCCTGATGGACGCCACGAGCCTGAGCCTCGCGCGCCCAGCCCGGCTCTTGAACACGCCGGCCACGGCGAAAGCGCACCATGCAAGCGACGTCCCCGCCCCCGCTCAACCGTCTAGGGCACGAACGTCCAAAAGGTCGGCGTACCGGTGCAAGTTTTTCGAGGCGCTCAAGGCACGATCACGCCAGTCGCCAAGCCCCTTGGGGACGGCCACGTTCAGGCGATCCACCCATGAGATTTCCCATGAACTCCCCCCTGCCCCAGAACCAAGGCGCGTCGCGCCGCGGCGTTCTCACCCGAGGCCTTGGCGTCGCCATGTTGGCGATCACCGCACCCGCCCCCGTCTTCGCCGCTTCGCCGGCCAAGCCTTCAATTCCAGGAGACATCACCATGAGCAGCGGCTTTGTCACCACCAAGGACGGCGTCCAGATCTTCTATAAGGACTGGGGGCCCAAAACCGCCCAGCCGATCGTGTTCCACCACGGCTGGCCGTTGTCGGCCGACGACTGGGACAACCAGATGATGTTCTTCTACGCCAAGGGCTTCCGCGTCATTGCTCACGACCGTCGCGGTCATGGGCGGTCGACCCAGACCGAAACCGGCAACGAAATGGACACCTACGCCGCCGATGTCGCGGCCCTGACGGACCATCTCGACCTGAAGAACGCCGTGCATATTGGGCACTCCACCGGCGGCGGCGAGGCGATCCGCTATGTGGCGCGCGCCAAGCCTGGCCGGGTCAGCAAAGCGGTGCTGATCGGGGCGGTGCCGCCGATCATGGTCAAGTCGGACAAGAACCCCGGCGGCCTGCCGCTCGAAGTCTTCGACAGCTTCCGCGCCGCCACGGCGGCCAACCGCGCCCAGTTCTTCTACGACGTGCCGGCGGGGCCCTTCTACGGCTTCAACAGGCCAGGCGCGAAGGTCGACCAGGGCGTGATCTGGAACTGGTGGCGGCAAGGGATGATGGGCGGCATCAAAGCCCACTACGACTGCATCAAGGCCTTCTCCGAGACCGACTTCACCGAAGACCTGAAGAAGGTCGATCTGCCGGTGCTAGTCATGCACGGCGATGATGATCAGATCGTACCCTACGCCGATAGCGCTCCGCTTTCGGCCAAGCTGCTCAAGAACGGGACGCTGAAGACCTACAAGGGCCTGCCCCACGGTCTTTGCACGACCCACCCCGAGGTCGTGAACCCCGACCTCCTGGCCTTCATCCAGAGCTGATTGGAGGCGGGCGGCGTCTTCTAGCGGGCGGAGGGCAGGATCACGCGGAATCGGGCCCCGCCGCCCGGCGCGCCTTCCGCCGCTATCGAGCCGCCGTGGCCCTCGACGATCGATTTGCAGATCGATAGGCCCATCCCCATGCCCGCGGGCTTGGTTGAATAGAAGGCGTTGAAGAGGGCCTTGGCGTTCTCCGGCGGCACGCCAGGTCCGGTGTCGACGACATCGAGCACCACCTCCTCGCCCCGCCGGCGCGTGGCGATCGTCAGATCGCGGGACGGTCGCCCCGCCATGGCCTGGATCGCGTTGAGCGCCAGGTTGATCACCACCTGCTGCAACTGAATGCGGTCGCCGTTCACCGCGCCCGTGTCGGGCGACAGGGCCAGGATCATCCGCACGTCATGGCTCATCAACTCGCGCTTGAGCAGCAGGGTCGCATCCTCGATGGCGGCGTTCAGGGCGATCAGGTCGCGCTGGGGGTCCTTGTTCGACGCCAGCGCGCGAATGCGGGCGATGATTTCGGAGGCCCTTTGCCCTTCGGCGATCATCCGCTGCATGGCCGCGCGGGCCTCTTCGAGATCGGGCGCCGGCCGGTCGATCCACCGCAGGCCCGCCTCGCCGTTGGTGACGATCGCCGCCAGGGGCTGGTTGACCTCGTGGGCGATCGAGGCGGTCAGTTCGCCGAGGGTGGAAACCCGCGCGGCGTGGGCTAGGTCGGCCTCGGCCCTACGCAAGGCGTCTTGCGCCGCGATGCGGTCGCTGATGTCGACGATGCCGACCAGCACCGTGCCGCGCTTGACCCCGTCCCGCGGGTAGCAGGTGGTGAACAGGGCGTCGAACTCGCTGCCGTCGGCCTTGCAGAACCGCGCCTCGGCCTCGTAGCTGTGACGGCGCTCCAGCGCCGCAAAGACGCTCTCGGCGAACACGCCCTCGCTGGAGCGGGGCCAGAACCGTGACACCGAGCCCAGCAACGCCTCGCGCGGGGCTCCGAACAGCTGGACGCTCTTGTCGTTGACGTCGACGACGATCGAGGACTCGATCATCCGCCGGACGATCTCGGGATGGGCCGCGACATGGGCGCGGATGTCGGTGACGCCCTGCTTCTGCAACGCGGCCAACAGATCGCCGAGGCCGTTGAAGTCGAGCTCCCAGAACGACACCGCCATCGCGCGGAAGACGTTACTGTAGCGGTACTCGCTGTATTTCAGCTCCAGCGCGGCCTTGCGCGAGGCGGTGACGTCGCGCCCCGTCTCCAGCACCTCGATGGGCGCGCCATCGGCGTCGCGGCGCAGCGTCCAGCGACCATCGACGATCACGCTTTGGCCATGAGCCGTGTCGCGGACGAGCTCGCCCTCCCAGTGGCCGGTCTCGATCAGTTGTTTGCGGATCGCCTCGATCTCGTCGGGATAGCGAGTGTTCAAGAGCGCGTCGGGGCGCTCGCCGAGAGCCTCCTGCCGCGCGTGCCCGTAGAGCGCCGCGGCGCCCCGGTTCCAGAACGTGATGCGCCCTTCGAGGTCGCTGACGAATATGGCGTCATGCGCGGCGTCCAGCATCTCGGCCAGATCCTGGCGACGACGCTCGAGATCTTCGGTCGCCGCTAGAGCGAACAGAGCGGACGAACTGTCGATCATGCGGCCCCTTCTTTCACCTCCCTTTATTGACGAGGCGAAGCGTCTGGTCCAGCAACGAGAACGATGGTTGCTCAAACGGTCCATATCGTCGACGACGACGCGGCTTTGCGCGAGGCGCTCGACAGTCTTTTTCGCTCGGTGGGGTTGGAAACACGGCTCTTCGCCAACGCCCAGGCGTTCTTGGAGTCCGGCGCGGCGCAGGAGGCGGGCTGTCTGGTCCTCGATGTCCGTCTGCCTGGCCTCTCGGGACTCGATTTCCAAGAGAAACTCGCGGCGGCCGACGTGCGCATGCCGATCGTGCTGATGACCGGCCACGGAGACATCCCCATGAGCGTGCGCGGCATGAAGGCCGGAGCCGTGGACTTCCTGACGAAACCCTTCCGAGACCAAGACATGCTGGACGCGGTCGCGTCGGCGCTGCAGCGCGACGCCGCCAGTCGCGCCCAGCAAGGCGACATCAGCGATCTTCGCGCGCGTTTCGAGGGTCTGAGCGCGCGCGAGAAGCAAGTCATGGCGCGGGTCGCCAGCGGCCTGATGAACAAGCAGGTGGCCCACCAGCTTGGTCTCTCCGAGATCACGGTGAAGATCCACCGGGGTAATTTGATGCGAAAGATGGAGGCCAAGAGCCTCGCGGATCTGGTTCGGATGGCTGAAGCGCTGAAGTTGCGCCCCGACGATCCGTCTTGAACGGATGCGACGCGAGCGCGCACAAACCTCCGTATGATTTTCGCGCGAGCCATTGTTGGGCAAAATGCGGTCAGGCTCCGCTTTCGCGAGCGCAAGGAATTCCGTTTTGACCGCTTCGCCGCTCATCTGCGTCGTCGATGACGATGACGCGGTCCGGATTTCTCTAGAGGGGCTGTTGAGGTCCCTCGGTCACCGTGTTCAGACCTTCGGCAGCGCCGTTGACTTCCTAGGCTCCGAAGCGCGGGGCCTGGCCGATTGCGTCATCAGCGATCTGCAGATGCCCGGCATGACCGGCATCGAGATGAAGGAAGCCATGGTCGCCGGCGGTAGCGAGACGCCCGTCATCTTGATAACGGCCTTCGCCGACGACGCCCAAAAGCGCCGCGCCGAGCAGGCGGGCGTCACCTGCTTCCTGCCCAAACCGTTCGTGGGCGAGACCTTGATCGATTGCTTAAAGCGCGCGCTGCCAAGCTAGCGTTGGACCATTTCAGGTTCGCGCCAGCAGCCTCGCGCCACGCGCCGACGTTGCCTCGTCTCGCGAACCTGGACCTTCAGCGGGGGGCGCGCACAGGCTAGCTAACGCGGCCGGACCCCGTCCAGCACCAGGCCCGTCACCGCCGCCAGCGTCTCGCCCATGAAGTCATTGTCGGACAAGGACTTGCCGGAGAGCGCTCTTACCTGAACGGCGAAGTCGGCATAGTGCTGGGTCAAGGCCCAGATCGCGAAGATCAGATGCGGCGGATCGACGGGCGCCAACCGGCCCGTCGCGACCCAGGCCTGGACCACGGCGACCTTGGCGTCGAACACGGCCTTCAGCGGGCCGGCCAGGACCGGCTTCAGCAGCGGGGCGCCGCGCAGCATCTCTAAAGCAAACAGCCGCGAGACCTCGGGGTGATCGCGGCTCATGGCCAGCTTGGCGGCGATCAGGGACCTTATGGCGTCGGCGGGGTCGTCGGACTCGGTGAAGCGGGCCAGGGGGGCCAGCCACTGCGACAGGCCCTGCTCCAGCACCGCTACGTAAAGCGCCTCCTTGGACGGGTAGTAGTACAGCAGGTTGGCCTTCGAGACGCCCGAGGCCTGAGCGATGGCCTCAACGCTGGCCCCGTCCAGTCCAAGCCGGGCGAACACGGCCAGGGCTCCCTTCAAAATCGCGGCCTTGCGGGCCTCGCCAGCCTTCTTCCGGTTGCCCCGAGGCCACGCTTCCACAGCCTCGGGTTCGCCCAGGCTTTGGGCGGCCTTGAGCAGTACGCGGGCGCCCGAGGCCGCCTTTGCGACGGGCCGGACGCGCGCCCCGGGCGGCGGCTTGACGGTTGTGGCGATCCTGCCGGTCATCAGCTCTCGCATTTGGACCATTTGGTCAAACTTGGACCGAACGGTTCGGATTGCAGCGTTCTTCGGGATGGTATTCCATGTCATCCGGACTTCACAAGGAGACCAAGCGATGAGCTCTCCGATCACCCCGCTCTCCCCCGGCTGCGTCATGCTGCCCGCGCGGCCGGAGCCTGTGCCGGTGGATCCGAAGACCACTGCGGTGATCGTCATCGACATGCAGAACGCCTACGCCTCGCCCGGCGGATACCTAGACTTGGCCGGCTTCGACATCTCCGGCGCGGCCAAGGTGATCCACGAGATCAAGGGCGTGCTGGAGGTCGCCCGATCGGCCGGCATGCAGGTGATCTATTTTCAGAACGGCTGGGACGACCAGTACGTCGAGGCTGGCGGGCCCGGTTCACCGAACTGGTGGAAGTCCAACGCCCTCAAAACCATGCGCGCCAAGCCCGAGTTGCAAGGCAAGCTCCTGGCGCGCGGCCAGTGGGACTACGAGCTCGTCGACGAACTCAAGCCTCAGCCGGGCGACATCCAGCTGCACAAGACCCGCTATTCCGGCTTCTTCAACAGCCAGTTGGACAGCGTTCTTCGGGCGCGCGGCATCCGGCATCTGGTCTTCGTCGGCATCGCCACAAACGTCTGCGTGGAGTCGACCCTGCGAGACGGCTTCTTCCTCGAATATTTCGGGACCGTGCTGGAAGACGCCACGCATCAGGCCGGCCCGGAGTTCGTCCAGAAGGCCGCCCTGTTCAACATCGAGAGCTTCTTCGGCTGGGTCTCGACCACGGCTGACTTCAAGGGAACTTTCGGACAGCTCGCGCCGCGAACCTAGGGAGAAAACCATGCCCAAGACCGTCATCACCCCGCCTGGAACCGGGACTCCGATCGCCCCCTTCTCGCCGGGAACCCTGGCGGACGGGATCGTCTACGTCTCGGGCACCCTGGCCTTCGACAAGGACAACAACGTCGCCTTCCCCGGCGACGCCGAGGCCCAGACCCGCCAAGTGCTGGAGACCATCAAGTCGGTGATCGAGACCGCCGGCGGCACGATGGAGGACGTGGTGATGAACCACATCTTCCTGACCGACTGGGTTCACTACGCCCCGATGAACAAGGTCTATGCCGAGTACTTCCCCGGCGACAAACCCGCGCGCTACTGCATCCAGTGCGGCCTGGTGAAGCCCGGCTTCGTGGTCGAGATCGCCTCGGTCGCCCACATCGGCAAGCCGTAGCCGCATGACCACGGGAACCGTCGACGGCATCTGCTACGAGGTCCATGGCTGGCCGGTCGCCGGGCGTGAGGTCGTGCTGCTGTCGTCTGGCCTGGGGGGCTCGGCCGCGTTCTGGGCCCCGCAGATGAAGGCCCTGACCGAGCGCTGGCCGGTCGTCACCTATGACCATCGCGGCACGGGGCGCAGCGTCCGCGCCCTGCCGCCCGGTCCCTATTCGGTCGACGACATGGCGCAGGACATGGTCAAGGTCATGGACGCCCTGGGCCTTACCAAGGCGCACGTGGTCGGCCACGCGGCCGGCGGCAACGCGGGTCTGGCCCTGGCGCTGAACCATCCCGATCGGCTGGGCAAGTTGGTGGTCGTCAACGGCTGGTCGCGGCCCGACCCCCATATCCAACGCTGCTTCGACACCCGCATCCATCTGCTGAACGACACGGGCATCAAGGCCTATGTCCACGCCCAGCCGATCTTCCTCTATCCGGCCGACTGGATCTCGCGGAACCACGCCCGCCTGATGGCCGAGGAGGCCCACCACGTGGCGGGTTTCCCGCCGCGGGAGGTGATGCTGGCGCGCATTAACGCCCTCCTGGCCTTCGATATCGACGCGCGGCTGGAGGAAATCCCCCACCGCGTCCTGGTCAGCGCCAGCGCCGACGACATGCTGGTGCCGATGAGCTGCTCCCAGCGTCTGGCCGCCCGCCTGCCCAACGCCGACTTCCAGCAAGTCGCCTGGGGCGGTCACGGCTTCACCGTCACCGATCCCGAGACCTTCAACGAGGGTCTGATCAAGTTTCTGGAGGGCGCGTGAGCGCGTCCGTCATCTCAAGAACCACAGGGGAATAAACCCATGCAGGTCGGCGTCTTCATCCCCATCGGCAACAACGGCTGGCTCATCTCCGAGACCTCGCCGCAGTACATGCCCAGCTTCGAGCTGAACAAGGAGATCACCCAGAAGGCCGAAACATACGGCTTCGACTTCGCCCTCTCGATGATCAAGCTGCGCGGCTTCGGCGGCAAGACCCAGTTCTGGGAGCACAATCTGGAAAGCTTCACCCTGATGGCGGGCCTCGCCGCGGTGACCTCCAAGATCAAGATCTTCGCCACCGTGGCCACCCTGACCATCCCGCCGGCCATCGTGGCGCGCATGGCCTCGACCATCGACTCGATCGCCCCCGGCCGCTTCGGCGTGAACCTGGTGACCGGCTGGCAGAAGGCCGAATATTCGCAGATGGGCCTCTGGCCCGGCGAGGCGCACTACACCGACCGGTACAACTACTTGGCCGAATATACGACCGTGCTGAAGGACCTGCTGGAGACCGGCGTCTCGGACTTCAAGGGCAAGTACTTCACGATGGACGACTGCCGGGTCAGTCCGCATCCCAAGGAAACCAAGCTGATCTGCGCCGGCTCCTCCGACGAGGGCCTGGCCTTCACCGCGCAGTACGCCGACTACAGCTTCGCCCTCGGCAAGGGGACCAACACCCCGACCGCCTTCGCCTCGGTGAACAAGCGGCTGGAGGCGGCCGCCGAGAAGACCGGGCGCGACGTACAGTCGTTTATCCTGTTCATGATCATCGCCGATGAGACCGACGAGAAGGCGATGGCCAAGTGGCAATCCTATCGCGACGGCGCGGACCAGGAAGCCCTGGCCTGGCTAACCCAGCAGGCCGCCCCAAACGCCAAGGCCGGCGCCACGACCAACACCCAGCAGTTGGCCGCGCCGGAGTCCGCCGTGAACCTTAACATGGGCACGTTGGTGGGCTCGTATGAGAGCATCGCCAAGATGCTGGACGAGATCGCCGCCGTGCCGGGAACGGCTGGGGTGTTGCTGGTGTTCGACGACTTCCTCAGAGGGGTCGAGGACTTCGGGACAAGGATCCAGCCGCTGATGAAGAGCCGGACGTAGCGGTGGCTCACCAGCGCCGCGGGGTCTTACGGCGCCAGCTTCGCGACGATAGCCTTCATCTCGATTTCGAAGGCCTCGAAGGCTTGCTCCAGGCGCCATTGGTCGCGCGCCTTGGGGCTGGCCTTCAATATCGCCGCGCACGGCGTCGAGGGCGCGACGCCCTGCGCCGAGGCGCAAGGCCCATCCCACAGGCTGGCGCCCTGCAGGAACGAAAAGGTCAGGCTGTTACGCGACATCTGTTTGAGCTGGCTGTAGCGGACCCCCTGTTCGACGACCGCGCGCATGTACTCGTTGGTCAGATCGCTGCGCGAGACCCCCAGATCATCGGTTGAGAGGGTCACCGGCACGCCCGCGGCCAGGTAAAGCGGCAGCGGATGGTCCCTGCCCTTCACGCCCAGGATCACGTCGTTGCTGGTCAGGTTGATCTCGACGGCGACCTTATCGCGGGCCATGCGCGCCAGGAGCTTGTCGGCCTCATCCTCATAGGCGATCGACACCCCGTGACCGATGCGGCGCGCGCCGGCGATCTCGACGGCCTCGGTGATATGGAAGCGCATGTCGCGCGGCGGCGTCAGGCCCATGGCCAATTCGCCCGCGTGCAAGGTCAGGGGCACGTCCGGATAGAGCGTCTTGAAGAAGGCGAACAGGCGCATATGCAGCCTGTAGTCCCGTAGCGACACCGGCCCGTCCTCGGGCTCAAGGATGTTGATCCCCACATAGCGCGGGTCGGCCTTCACGAGGGCGAAGGCGGCCGCCATCTGGCCGAACACCACCTCGGGCGGCCGCTGGCGGGAGATCGACAGGAGGTATCGCAAGGTCACCGCGCAAGCCGGTTCGGGCTTGGCTGTCCCGCAGCGATTGAGGCCCGCGATCGTCTTGTCGTTGGAGTCGGCCAGGACCGTGGAGGCCGCCGTGGCCTTGGCGATCACCGGCCGCAGTCGATCGAGCCGTTCGCGGAGAATCTTGGCGTCCAGACGATCCGGCGGCGAACCGTCGGCGGTCTTGATCCAAGGATCGATCCAGGGCAGCGCCGCCGACGCCTCGATCACGGGGCGCGAGGCGCTAGAGCCGGCCATCAGCTCCAGATAGAGGGTGTTGTCGAGCGCGGCCTGGCGTAGCGCCTCGGCCTGGATGCGCACGCCACGGTCGGCGCCGCCCCCCCGGCCCGAGCGCCCAAAGGTGCGGAAGAAACGGCGATGGCCCGAGATTTCCGGATCGCCCACGCCCAGCTCGAACCGTCGCGTGGACAGCGCGTCGACGATGTCGCTGTAGAGGTCAGGATCACGCTCGGGGAGCCCCCGCAGCGGCGTGAGATCGGCATTGCCCGCGCACGGCCCAGGCTCAAGGGACTGGGTCGATTTCGAGAAGCAGCCGTCCGCTTCGGCCGCCCAGGCGACAAAGTCCTCGGCGTAGGTTCCGCCGCCAGCGTGGTTATGCAGGTCGGCGCCCTTGGGCAGCTTGGTCAGCAGGATGCGCAGCAAGGGGCGAGACGTCGCAGCCCGGGCGAACAGGGCGTCCAGATCGTCCGCAGACGCCTGGGCCCTGGCTGGTGCGCCGGAAGCCAGGCACACTGCGGCCATCAAGGCCGCCAAGCACATCTTGTACGCGGATGTCATGGGTCACCTCTCGGCCCGAAAACGGCCTCGACGCATGCGCCGAGGCCGTTGATTCAAGTCAAGCAGATCAGAACTCGAAGCGAACCCCGAGTCGAGCGCGCCAGACGCCCAGTTGAGCGTTGGGTTGCAGGGTCGGCTTGGTGAAGGCGGTGTAGTTGTACCGAGCGCAGCTGGCGCCGACCTGTTGGCCGCAGGCGACGTTCACCACCGAGGTCAGTGGGGCGTAGGTTCGGTACGAGCCCCAATCGCTGTTGATCAGGTTCAGGAGATTCTCGACGTCGCCGAACACCTTGAACCGCGCTCCGCCCAGGAACGGCGCGGGAAGCTCCTGTTCCACGTGCAGGTCGACCTTGAAGTAGTCGGGCGACTTCTCGCTGTTCTTCTCGATGATCCCCTGCTTCAGGCCGTTGGTCTGAACGAAGTCGCGGAAAGCTTCGTAGACGGCCGTGGAGGCGTAGGTGACCTTGGAGTCGGCCGTGATGCTGGAGACGTCCGGCACATACAGCAGGTAGCGGTTGGACGCGCCGGTCGTGCCGAACAGGGTCGAGCGGCTGTTGGACGTGGTCGTGTTCATCGTCAGGCTGTAGGGCGAGCCCGAGCGGAGTTCGCCGAACAGATTGAAGCTGGTCTTGTAGTCGCCGAAGAAGGCGTGGCTATAGTCGATGTTGAACTTCCAGTTGTCCCGCACCTCGTAGCTGGAGGTGCCGTAGGCGGGCTGGTTCGGATCGACCATCGGCTGAGCGCCATAGGTGCCGCTGGCCGTCGAGCCGCCCGAGGCGTAGGTGCCCATGTCCGACAGCGACTTGATGTCCGAGTAGGTGTAGCTGACGCCGGCGTCGAGGCCGAAGTCGAAGGACTTGCTCGCCCGCGCCACGGCGATCAGGGACTTGCCGCGATCGGTGTGCTTCATGGCCAGATCGCTGTTGGCGGTGTTGGTGTAGGTGTCGGCGTAGATCGGACGGCCGTCGGGCGCGGTGCCCACCTGGGTCAGCCGGAAGTCGGTGTAATAGGCGGCGCTGTCGGTCTGGCCGTAGAGCAGGTCGCCGCCGAAGCGCCATCCGTCGCCCAGCATGGCACCGAGGTCGGCCGTGTAGTCGACCGACAGATTGGCCTTCCACTGGGCGGGGAGCTTGAAGCTCGGCAGCATGAACGAGGTCGGCGAGGCCCCCAGGGCGGCGGTGTTGGTCTGCAGGTAGCTCAAGACCAACGGGTCGATCTTGTTCCCCTGCACGTTGTTCAGCGCCGCCGCGCAGATGGCCGCCGCGTTCGCCACGCTGGCTGGGATGGTGCAGCCAGTGCCGCCCACGGCGCGTCCCACCGTGATGGTGTTGGTGTAGACGCCGGCCGCCGAGAAGCTGTTGCCGACGAAGACGTCGGGCGAGCCGCCGTTGAACAGGCCAAAGCCGCTGCGAACGGTCAGGCGGTCGGAAGGCCGCCAGGTCAGGCCGACCCGCGGCTGGACGACGAGGTTGCCGTCGATGTTGGCGTTATTGGCGAAGCCGTAGCGGTTGAGGAAGGACTGCTTGAGCGGGGCCTCGTCCTTCATCTTGTAGCCATCGGCCCGCACGCCGACGGTGACGTTCACCTCGGGCGTGACGTCCCAGCTGTCTTGGGCGCCAAAGGTCAACTGATCATAGTCGAAGCTGGCGCTGGCGTCCGAAAGCGTGCCGGTGATCGAATACTGATACAGGAGCTGGCCCGCCTGTCGCGCCTGGAAGTCGGCCAAGGAGTCGAAATAGTAAGTTCCCAGCGAATTGGCGACGAAGGTGTTGGAGATCTTCAGTCGGCTGTAGGCGGCGTGCAGCTTGAAGGCGTGATCACCCAAGTTATAGCGAGCGATAAACTCGGCGCCGTACTGCTTTTGGCCGACGACGTCGGCCTGGCTGAACGCTTCGGTGCCGAAGATCAGGCGCGGAGTGCCGGTCTGGGTGCACTGGTTCAGCGAGCCGACAGCGACGGGATCGAGGCAGACGGTGATGTCGCTATAGCCCGGCGAGCCGAACGAAACCGGGATCTTCATCGACTCGCGATAATTCGCGCGCAGCTCGGTGCTGAAGGCGTTGGTCCACTTCGAATTCAGCTGCAGGACGTGGGTCTTGACCCGCTCGGGTTCATGCGTGGCGTAGGACCCAAGGCCCAGGCCCGGCGAGGTGTTCGACGAGCTGCCGCCGCTGAGCGCCACGGTCTCGCCCTTGTTCTGGATCGTGGAGTAGGACAGGCGCTGATTGTCGTTGATGTTCCAGTCGAGTTTCAGCGTCCACTTGCGATCCTTCTCGGGCCGACTGGTGAGCACGCCGAGCGTGTCGTAGCCGTAGACGCTTTTGGCGATGGACGTGACCTGGTCGATCTGGCCCTGGGTCAGGTTGGGCACCGCGTTGCCGGAACCGGGCGGGCCGAAGACGGACGGAACGGTCTCGTTCAGCTTCTCGTAGGCGAAGGCGAAGAACAGCTTGTCCTTGATGATCGGGCCAGACAGGAACGCGTTGCGCGTCTTGGACGTCATGTCCTGCGAGAAGGCGCTACCCTTCGACTTCGTGCCCATCAGGCTGTCGTTGGAATAGGTGTAGCCCGCCGCGCCGGTGAAGCGATTGCCGCCCGAGCGCAGCACCACATTGATCGAGCCGCCCTGGAAGTCGCCTTCCGAGACATCGTACGGCGCGACCTTGACCGAGAGCTGCTCGATGGCGTCCAGCGGGATCGGGCCGCGGGCGCTCGGCAGGCCGCCCTGGTTGAGACCGAAGTTGTCCGAGAAGCGAACGCCGTCGACCGAGAACCGGTTGGTCCGGCCGTTCTGACCGGCGATCGACACGCCGCGCGTGCTGGGGTTGAACGATGCGAACGGGTCACGCCGGGCGATATCGCGGATGTCGCGCGACACCGAGGCGACGCTGGCGATGCTGTCGCGGTCAAACACCGAGACCAGCGGGCCCGAGCGCTCCGCCCGAGCGGCCGTGACGACGAGCGCCTCGACTTGGCTTTCGCCGACCAGGATCGGCAGGTTGTAAGGCTGTCCAACGCTCAGGAAGATGTTCTGCGAGGTCACCGGCGCGAAGCCCGGCGCGGTGACGGTCACCGTATACGGACCACCCGGGCGCAGGCCTGTGAGGTTGAAGGCCCCGGCGCCGTTGGTCGTGGCGGTGGCCGTCGTGCCCGAGGGCTCATGGACGGCGCTGACGCTGGCGCCGACGGCGGCCGAGCTTCCGGCCGTCACCGAGCCGCGGATGGAGGAGGTCGTTTCCTGGGCCATGACCGCCGTGGCGGAGGCCGACAGGGCGAGCGCGATGGCGCTCGCGGCATACAGATGTCGCATATGGGTCCCCTGAATTGTGGTGCGCCGCGGTCCCCCCGAGCCGCACCGAACTGAAGCCGTTTCGCCGCCCGCCCTCGCCGGCGCGACGATGCGCGGCCAGCACGAGGTCAGGGTCTCCGGTCGCTTCCCCTATGATCGGGACGCTTGTCGCGTCCTCGCGGCTGAACCAACCCCCGTCGGTCCGCCGTTTCGAAACCTCAGCGCGCGGCGCCGGGCGGCGCGTCGCGATAGATGCTCCAATTGGCTGTGAGCGTGTCGACGACCTTCCCGGCCACGGCGTGAGCGGCGTAGGCGGCCGCGTCGCCGACGCCGGCATAGGGGCGGTTCATGCTGTCGACCGCGTTTTCGCCGGGCGCCTGCTGCGAATAGTTACTGGCCGTGCGGAGCACCAGCAGGCGGTTGTAGTCGGCTTTGCCGACAGTCGTGAGACGGCGCAGCGCGTTGGCCACGCCGGTATCCTCCATGGCGGTCATCACGAACTGGCTCTTGCCGCCGCTGTAGTCGCTGGCCAGCTTGGCGTAGCGCTTCGTCAACATCGCGCCGTGCCAGTAGGCTTGGCCGGAGATCTCGTCGCCAGTGAGCACGAACGGCGGCTTGTAGCCGTTTGGATAGCTCGAGAACGGCGCGCGGGCCTTACGCAACGCCTCGGTGTCGGGCAGCGGCGTGGCCTTGGTCAGTTCGTAGGCCCAGTCGCGCAGGCCGATATTGAGCGGGTAGTAGACGCTGTCGGGCCGACCGGGTCGCGGCGGCTGGAATGGCGGATAGCCGCCCGTCCATTCGGCCGGAGCCTCGCGCGGGTCCACCCACTTGCCGAAGTCGACATCGATGACGTTGCCGATCCAGGCGGCGGAGCCTGGCGAGGCCTGGTCCGGATTGACCCCGGCGATCGCGGCGATCACCCAGTAGGCCTTGGAGAGGTCGAAGCGCGGATCGGTCGCCAGGGCGAAGGTGGTGATGGCGGCATGGTTAGTGCCCACGCCGGTGCGCACGATCAGAACGCCCTTGTCGGGGTGGTATCCCAGGGGCGCGACGCCGTTGGGAAAATCGAGCGTCTGCGGCGCCTCCGCCATCCAGGCCTTGTCTTCCAGCGCATAGGCGGTGACGACGACGACGCGGATCGGAATGGGCGCGGCCGCGCTGGTCGTTGTTGGCGGCGAGGCGGGCGCCTGAGCCAGGACTGACGTCGCCGTCATCCCGGCGAACGCCGCCGCCAGCAGCATCCGGCGTGTGCGCACGACCAGCCTCGACATGTCCTACCCCCCAAACTCAACCGCGCAATAACTGACGAACACGCCTTCCCGCCCAGCCCGCGGCGGGGCGCTAGGTCGATGCGTCACGTGTTCGCAAGGGATGCAAAGGCTCGGGCCAATCCGGGTCAAGCCGCCCCGGCGTGAAATAAAATCTTACTTCAGTGTGACGGCGGACTGAGCATCTTTAGCTGCGCGTGCTGCTTTGGACGGCGGCCCTTCCGCCGTCTTCGCGCGCGATCTGACGACGGCTGGCGCCGTAGGTTGTAACGCATCACCGTCGGGCGGAAGAGGACCTCGGGTTTGGCGGCGAGTGAGTCGGAAGTAGCGGAATGAGACATCGAGCCAATCTCCGGGCCCTGCTTCCGGCGCTTCTCCTGCTCACCGGGGCCGCGCCTCCCCCACCCGCCTTCGATCTCGTGGCCTTGGGCGTCAACGGCGGTGTCGAGGAGCCCACGAGCGCCTATCACATCAGGGCTCGCGGGGCGCCATCGGGCGTGATGTGCGACGTCGGAACGCTCGCCGCCGGCATCGACCAAGCTCGGCGCCGCGGCCGCTATCCTCGCGCCGCGTCACGAGAAGAGGTCATGACATCGATCAGCGCCTACTTGGTCACCCATGCCCACCTCGATCATGTCGCGGGCCTCGTCCTGGCCTCTCCAAACGACACGAAGAAGGACATCATCGCGCTGGCGCCCGTGAACCAGGCGCTTGCGGATCACTATTTCAACTGGACGACCTGGCCCAATATGGGCGATCGCGGCGCTTCGCCTCGGCTGGCTCAATATCACTACCGCGACCTTGAACCGGGAGGACTCCCCACGCCGATCGCCGGGACGGCGATGAGCGTCACCGCCTATCAGCTCTCCCACGCTGGCTCGCCGTCGACGGCGTTTCTGCTCCAAAGCCAATCAGGCGCCCTGCTATGCCTGGGTGATACGGGTCCCGACGCGGTCGAGGGCTCCACGCATCTGAATGAACTCTGGCGGGCCGTGGCGCCGCTCGTGCGGCAAGGGCGGCTGCGCGGAATCCTGATCGAGGCCTCCTATCCTGACCCGGTCCCTGACGCCCGGCTCTATGGGCATTTGACCCCGTCATGGCTCGACAAGGAGCTTCAAAACTTGCGCCGCATGGTCGGCGATGACGCGCGCGTGAAAGCGCTGCCGATACTCGTCACCCACATCAAGCCGGCGCAAACATCGCGATCGAGTCGCGCGGACGTAAGCCGGCAACTCAACGACCTCGGCTTTTTCAACTATATCGTCTTGGAGCAAGGCCGGGCGTACGCCCTTTAGACCGGCCAAGTCTCCGCTGAGCGCCACGCTTCCTAGTCGCGAGCTCTGATCCTGATCAAAAATGAACACTTCCGCGGCTGCGTCGTTGAAGCGTCTAGGGACGTCGCGCTCTGGCCTGCTCACCGCGCCTCGCACATCCCCTTCGAGAGAGCGACATGGAACAGCCTGGCCTTCCTTCGATGTCCCGACGCGGCGTCCTGATCGTCGGCGCGGCTTCCGCGGCGACGACCGCCGTCCCCGTCCCCGGCGCCGAAGCCGCGGTCGGCGCGACGGACGCGCCGACCCTCGCCAAGGTGGCGCTTGTCGTCAACGGCAAGCCCCAGGCCCTGACGCTGGACACCCGCACCACCCTGCTGGACGCGCTCCGCGAACACCTGAAGCTGACCGGAACTAAGAAGGGCTGCGACCACGGCCAGTGCGGGGCGTGCACCGTCATTGTCGACGGCCGTCGGATCAATTCCTGCCTGACCCTGGCGGTCATGCACGAGGGCGACGCGGTCACCACGATCGAAGGTCTGGGCACGCCGGACAAACTGCATCCGCTGCAGGCGGCGTTCGTCAAGCACGACGGTTACCAGTGCGGCTACTGCACGCCGGGCCAAATCTGCTCGGCCAAGGCGGTGCTGGACGAGATCAAGGCCGGCGTCCCTAGCCACGTCACCGCCGACTTGACTGACGCCCCCAAGCTGACCGAGGCCGAGCTGCGTGAGCGGATGAGCGGCAACATCTGCCGCTGCGGGGCCTACTCCAACATCGTCGAGGCGATCGCCGACGTCGCGGGAGGTTTGGCGTGAAGAGCTTTTCGTACGAACGCGCCCGCACTCCGGCCGAGGCCGCCGCGGCCGTCGCCAGGGATCCGACCGCCCGCTTCATCGCTGGCGGCACCAACCTGCTGGACCTGATGAAGCTTGAGATCGAGACGCCGCGCCGCCTGGTCGACGTCAACGGCCTGAAGCTGGACAGGATCGAGCCGACCCAGGACGGCGGGCTGCGCATCGGCGCCCTGGTGCGCAACACCGACTTGGCCGCCGATAAGCGGGTGCGCAAGGACTACGGCGTCCTCTCGCGCGCCTTGCTGGCCGGCGCCTCGGGCCAGCTGCGCAACAAGGCCACCACTGCCGGCAACCTGCTGCAGCGCACCCGGTGCCCCTACTTCTACGACACCAACATGCCCTGCAATAAGCGCACGCCGGGCGCGGGCTGCTCGGCCATCGGCGGCTTCACACGCTCTCTGGCCGTGCTGGGGACCAGCGAGGCCTGCATCGCCACCCATCCCAGCGACATGGCCGTGGCCATGCGCGTGCTGGACGCCAGCGTCGAGACCGTCCGCCCCGACGGCGCGACGCGGACCATTCCGATCGCCGACTTCCATCGGCCGCCTGGAAACACCCCGCATATCGAGACGGCCCTGGCGCCCGGCGAACTGATCACCGCCGTCACCCTGCCCAAGCCGGTCGGCGGCCTGCACGCCTATCACAAGGTCCGCGACCGGGCCTCTTACGCCTTCGCCCTCGTCTCGGTAGCGACCATACTGCGCAAGGACGGCTCGGGCCGCGTCGCCCTGGGCGGCGTGGCGCACAAGCCTTGGCGCGTCGAGGCGGTCGAAAGCGCTCTGCCGCGCGGCGCCAAGGCCGCGGCTGACGGCCTGCTGGCCGGCGCCAAGACCACCTCACAGAACGCCTTCAAGCTGACTCTGGCCGAACGCGCGCTTGGCGCGGCGCTGGCCCAGGCGCGGAGCTGATCCGATGAAGTTCGACACGCCCGCCGCGACCAATCCGATCGACCAGCTCAAGGTGGTCGGCAAGCCCACCGACCGCATCGACGGGCCGCTAAAGACCACCGGAACCGCGCCCTACGCCTATGAGCGGCACGACGCCCTGACCGGCGTCGCCTACGGCTACATCCTGGGCTCGGCCATCGCCAAGGGTCGGATCACCGCGATGGACCTCTCCCGCGCAAGGGCCGCGCCGGGCGTGCTGACCATCGTCACGGCCCAGACCGCGGGCAAGCTGACCAAGGGCGACTTCAACACCGCCAAGCTCCTGGGCGGTCCCGAGATCCAGCACTATCACCAGGCCGTCGCGATCGTGGTCGCCGAGACGTTCGAACAGGCCCGCGCCGCCGCCGCCCTGATCAAGGTCGACTACGCCCGGGCGGCTGGAACCTTCGATCTGGCCGCCGCCAAGGACGGCGCGCCGCCGGCGGGTAAGGACAATCCCGACACCGCCGTCGGCGACTTCGACAAGGCGTTCGCCGACGCTCCGGTCAAGCTGGACGAGACCTACACCACGCCAGACCAGGCCCACGCCATGATGGAGCCGCACGCGACCATCGCCGCCTGGCAGGGCGACAAGCTGACGGTCTGGACCGCCAATCAGATGGTCGCGTGGGGGCGCGGCGACGTCGCCAAGACCCTGGGCGTCCCCAAGGACAATGTCCGGCTGGTCTCGCCCTATATCGGCGGCGGCTTCGGTGGAAAGCTGTTCGTCCGCGCCGACGCGATCATGGCCGCCCTGGGCGCGAAGGCGTCCGGCCGTCCGGTCAAGGTCGCCCTGCAGCGGCCGCTGATGTTCAACAACACACCCCACCGTCCGGCCACCATCCAGCGCATCCGGATCGGCGCCACGCGCGATGGCAAGATCACCGCCATTGGCCACGAAAGCTGGTCAGGCGACCTGCCCGGCGGCGGGCCCGAGACGGCGACCCAACAAACCCGGCTGCTCTATGCCGGCGCAAACCGCATGACGAAGCTGAAGCTGGCCACGCTGGACCTGCCGGAAGGCAACGCCATGCGCGCGCCGGGCGAGGCTCCGGGCTTGATGGCGCTGGAAATGGCGATGGACGAACTGGCCGAGAAGCTAGCCATCGACCCGATCGAGCTTCGCGTGATCAACGACACTCAGGTCGATCCGGAAAAGCCGGGCCGGCCGTTCTCCCAGCGGCAGCTGGTCGAGTGCCTGCGCACCGGCGCTGAAAAGTTTGGCTGGGCCAAGCGCAGCCCACGTCCGGGCCAGGTGCGGGACGGCCGCTGGCTGGTCGGCATGGGCGTAGCCTCGGCCTTCCGCAACAACCTGGTCATGAAGTCTGCAGCCCGCGTGCGGCTTGAAACCACGGGGCAGATCGTGGTCGAGACCGACATGACCGACATCGGCACCGGCAGCTACACGATCATCGCCCAAACCGCCGCAGAGATGATGGGCGTGCCGCTGCATCAAGTGACGGTGAAGCTGGGCGACTCCCTGTTCCCTGTTTCGGCCGGCTCCGGCGGCCAATGGGGCGGCAACAGCTCGACCGCCGGGGTCTACGCCGCCTGTGTGAAGCTGCGCGAGGCGGCCGCCGCCAAGCTGGGACTGGACGCCGCCACGGCCGAGTTCGCCGACGGGCGGGTCAAGGTGGGCAATCAGAGCCAGCCGCTGGCGCGCGCCGCGGCGGACAGCCCGCTCATCGCCGAGGACGTCATGGAGTACGGCGACCTGGCCAAGACTCACCAGCAGTCGACCTTCGGCGGCCACTTCGTTGAGGTCGCGGTCGACGGCGTCACGGCCGAGATCCGTATTCGCCGGATGCTGGCCGTCTGCGCCGCCGGCCGGATCCTCAATCCCAAGGCGGCGCGCAGCCAGGTGATCGGGGCCATGACCATGGGGGCCGGCGCGGCTCTGATGGAGGAGCTAGTCGTCGACAAGCGGCTGGGCTTCTTCGTTAATCACGACTTGGCCGGCTACGAGGTGCCCGTCCACGCCGACATCCCGCACCAGGACGTGATCTTCCTGGACGAGACCGACCCGATGTCTTCGCCGATGAAGGCCAAGGGCGTGGGCGAGCTGGGCATCTGCGGCGTCGCGGCGGCGGTGGCCAACGCCGTCTACAACGCCACTGGCGTGCGGGTGCGGGAATATCCCGTCACCTTGGACAAGCTGCTCAAGGATATGCCGGCCCTAGCCTGAGCGCGTCCGCCCCTTCAGCGATTCCCCGATGACGAAGATCAAGTTCATCGGCCCAGGCGTTCGTGCCGGATCCCGCTGCAGGCGCTGGACACAGGCCGCTCGACTGTTTGGCCGCCCATCAGGCCCTCCCGTCCTTTACCCCGCTTTACGCCAGGGCCCGCGCTATCCAGCCTAGATTGCTCGACGAGGCGCTGTGTCGGCGAGTAGCTCCGGGAGCGCCTTCAGCAGAGCGAGACACCCCATGCCACACGCCTCCACGACGGCAGATCCTGATCTGGACGCCATTCTGGTGCGCGAAACAGGCGCAGGCCGGACGATCATTCCGACTTGAGCGAATTGGGCTTCTCGTCTGCTTTCGCGGAGGCCCCTGCACTTTCACTGGAGCCAGCGCGCGTGGAACATGAGAGCGTCGTCTGGCCCGAGACGCCAAGGAGAACAGCATGAAGATCACTAGAACCGGATCGGCCGCATGGAGCGGCGGCATCAAGGACGGCAAGGGCTCGATCTCGACCGAGAGCGGGGCCTTGCAGGCCTATCCGTACGGTTTCTCCAGCCGCTTCGAGGGCCAGCCGGGCTCGAATCCCGAGGAGTTGGTCGGCGCCGCGCACGCGGCCTGTTTCACCATGGCTTTGTCCCTGGCGCTCGGCGAAGCGGGTCTGCGCGCCGACCAGATGGACACGTCCGCCAAGGTGACGCTCGAGCAGGTCGATGGCGGCTACGCGATCACCGCCTCGCACCTGACCCTGAGGGCGAGAATTCCCGGCGCCGACCAGGCGACGTTCGAGAAGCTGGCCGCCGGCGCCAAGGCGGGCTGCCCGGTCTCCAAGCTTCTGAACGCCGAGATCACCCTGGACGCGGCGCTGGTCGAATAAGGCCCGCCGCGGGCGGCAAAGCGATGAAGGACATCTCGTGAGCCGATACAGCTTCCTGGACCTCGCCGGCTCGGCGAGCGTCAAAGCCGCCCAGGCCGAGATGGGCGTCGACCATCTGTGGGCGCCCGGACAAGTCGATCGCCCGATGGAGGCGTTCACCGCCCATGAAGAAGCCTTCATCGCCGAGCGCGACAGCTTCTACATGGCCAGCGTTTCGGAGACGGGCTGGCCCTACGTCCAGTATCGCGGCGGGCCACCGGGCTTCCTGAAGGTCATCGACGAAACCACGCTGGCGTTCGCCGACTTCCGGGGTAATCGCCAGTACATCAGCGTCGGCAATCTAGACGCCAATGACCGCGTGGCCCTGATCCTGGTCGACTATCCCCGTCGCGCCCGGCTGAAGATCCTAGCGCGCGCCGAGCGTTTGCCGCTCGACGCTGACCCGGCGTTGATGGCGCGCGTGTCCAACCCTGGCTATCGCGCCAAGCCCGAACGCATCTTCCGCCTGAAACTGGCGGCGTTCGACTGGAACTGTCCCCAACATATCGTGCCGCGCTTCACCGAGGCTGAAATCGCCAGCGCCGTCCAGCCGCTGCGCGAGCGACTGGAGGCGTTGGAGGCGGAAAACCGCGCCCTGCGCGGGCGGCTCGCGGAACGCTAAGCGGTGCGCCGATCCAGGAAATCGAGCACGTAGTCCGCGATGTCGCGCGCGTGGGTCTCGTGCGCGAAGTGTCCGGTAGGCAAGTCGCGGCGTCGCCGTTCTGGGATCGGCGTTCATCGCATCCATCATGTCGCGGAGGACGGAGAGCGATGCTTCAACGTTCCTGCGACCCTGGCGACCGCGCAGGGGTTTCGACGACTGCTCACCGCGCTCAACAGAGACGCCGGCCCGCACCATTCGATCTGGTCAGACAGAAACCTCGGACGGCGCAGATCTCAGATGATCGTCATGCCGCCGTCGACGACAAGGATCTGACCGGTGATATGGCCGCCGGCGTCGGAGGCCAGCAGCAGCGCCGGCCCCATCAGGTCGATGTCGCCGCCCAGCTTGCCCAGCGGCGTCTGACGCAGCATCGTTTCGCCGTGCTCGCCCAGGGTGACCATGGTCATCTTGGAGGGGAAATAGCCGGGGGCCAGTGCGTTGACCCGGATGTTCTTTGGGCCCCATTCGGCGGCGAGGGCGCGGGTCATGTTGATCACCGCGCCCTTGGCGGTGTTGTAGGCGATCGTCCCAAGCTGATCGGGATGATGCCCCTGCAGGCCCTCGATCGAGGCCACGTTGATCACCGCGCCCTTGCCCTGTTTGAGGAACGCTTCGCGGGCCACCGCCTGGGTCAGCAGGAAGAGCCCGGTGACGTTCAGGTCGATGACCTTGTTCCAACCGTCCAGCGGATGATCCTCCGCAGGCGCGCCCCAGGCCGCTCCGGCGTTGTTGACCAGGATGTCGATGCGTCCGAAGCGGTCCAGCACCCGCTGAGTGAGCGCCAAGGCCGTTTGCGGCGAGCCGAGATCCGCCGCGAAGCCTACCGCCGTAACCCCCTTGGCCGTCAGTTGCTCGACGGCGGCGTCCAGTTCGCCCTGCTTGCGCGCCACCAGCGCCAGCGACGCCCCATACTCTCCCAGAGCGCTCGCGATCTGTACCCCCAGGCCCCGCGATCCGCCCGTCACGATCGCAACCTTGCCCGTCAGGTCGAACAGACCCGCCAGCGTTCCCCGCTCGATCGCGCTCATGCCGTGTCCCCCGAAGCCTTGGATGTCTGGCGGATCGCATCAAAGCCCGCCGCCATGAAGCTGGCCATGTGCGTGCGGATCGACAGGAAGTCGTCCGACGAGCACAGCCCGTTCGACAGTTTGTCCAGGCGTCCGGTGCGGGCCTTGTGGTTGCGAGCGTGAGGACGCTCGGCGCCATCCTCAATCGCGGCGTGTTCTGTGCTGCTCATCGCGACTCGGGTACCGGCTTCGCCTTGGGCTCGTCAACGCGCCCTTGGGTAAGCGGCGGAAAACCGGAGAAGCCGATATCGAGCCGCCATCTCCGCCTAGACGATCCCTAGATGCGCGCCGGCCAGGACCTTCTCCGCGCCGGTGTCGAACACGGCGCTTGGGCCGAAGCGCAATGACCCACCGAACTTGGCGCTGCGGGCCATGAAGCTATCGAGGATAGCCTTGCGCTCGGCGGTCCGGGCGAGCCTGGGAAAGCCCCGCGTCTCCATGTCCTTTGGGCCGCCGCGACCGATCTCGTTGAGGACGATCGGCTCGAAACGCAAGCTGACCAAGCGGCCACGCTCGAAGACGCATTCGGCGAAGACGCTCTCCCAAGCCGATTGCGGATAGGCGCCCGGTGGCTTTTCCGTTTGGAAGATGAAATTGCCCAGGCCGTACAGGAGCGGCGCGCCGCGGTAGATTTCCGCGCCCTGCAGGACAGGCGCGCCATGGCCGACGAAGGCGGCGGCGCCGACGTCGACACACCGCCTGGCCAGGTCACGTTGCCAACCCGGAACGTCCTCCATCGCCGGCTCCCAGTCGTGATTGTGCTGGTAAGCGATGACGACCTCGGCTGTCCTGCGCGCCTCGGCGATCGCGGCGAGGATGCGCGCGAGATCTTCCGCGACGGGCTCGCCGGACGGGCCGCGACGCAGCTCGTTGACGCCTGGGCGCGAGGCAGTCGCCGCGCCCCCATCTCGCACCTTCCCGGTGGCGAACGCGACCAGCGCGACCGCGCCGACCGGGGACTTGAGGTAGCTTGGGGCGGCGGCGGCGGTGAGATCGGCGCCAGATCCCGCAAAGGCCAGACCTTGACGCTCCAGCGCCTCCACCGTGTCGAGAATTCCGCCTGAACCCAAGTCGAAGGCATGATTGTTGGAGGTGGCCACGAGATTGACGCCGATCTCATCAAGCACCCGCAGAACCCCCGGCTCGCCAGCGTGCACGGTCAGGCTTTCCCGCGTGGGCGCGCCGGCGCGGGCGCCGCGGATAACGGTTTCGAGATTGGTGAAGCAGACGTCGTTTCGTTGCAGACGCGCTTGCAGGGCCCGGCGCCCCGGCCACGCCTCGTCAGCGACGACATGTTCGATCAGGGATTGCCCCAAGAGGGCGACGCGCAAGGGGCGAGGCTTGGCGATCGCTGGGACCGCCAGCAGTCCCGCTCCCGCGGCCAACAAAGTCCTACGGTTCATGCCCTCTCCTCAACTGGCGTCGATCATAGGTTCGGAACCGTCGGATGGGCCATCCCATGCTGGGGCGACATAGGGCGATACCGTCGGGAGATGAGCGCTGGTTAGCTGTGCATGTGCCGCCGAAGACCATGCTTAATATGCATAAAGGTTATGCGCTCCATGCGCCGCGCGCATAGGTCGATCAGTCAACCCAATGCCATTGCGCGTGGAAACGAGCGCCACCTAGGCTTTGCGGACTGAGGGGAACCGCGCGGTCGGCGCGGTGAAATCGACAACAACGAGGGGGTAGAATGACCGTGTTGAACCCGCGCGCCCTGCGCGCTGGAGCCGCTTACGCCGCCCTGATGGCGGGGATGATCACTGCGCCAGCCATGGCCCAAGTTTCGACGTCCGCCGGCGCGGTGCCGCCCTCCGACGTGGTCGAGGAGATCATCGTCGTTGGCTCGCGCATCCAGCGCAAGGACGCGGACTCGGTCGGCGTCGTTACGACCCTCACCGAACAGGACATCAAGCAATCGGGCGCCGGCTCGGTTGGCGAACTGCTTCAGAAGCTGCCGTCGGCGGGCGTCAGCCTCAGCAGCAACGGCACGCAAGGCACCTCTTACGGGGCCAGTTCGATCAACCTACGATACCTCGGCGGCGCCGAGGGCAGCGGCAACCGCGTCCTGGTGCTGGTAGATGGCCACCGCTGGGTGGACGGCGTCGGCCAGCGCGGCTTCCGAGACTTCGTGGATCTCAACACGATGCCGCTGGGCATGATCGAGGGCGTGGAGGTGCTGAAGGACGGCGCCTCGGCGATCTATGGCGCCGACGCCATCGCCGGCGTGGTCAACATCAAGACCGCCCGCGACTTCGACGGCCTGAAGGTGCAAGCCAAGTACGGCGGCACGACGCACGGCGATGGCCAGACCTATTCGGGTGTCGCCAATTTCGGCAAGCGGTTCGACAAGAGCGCGCTGCTGGTCTCGCTGAGCTACGTCAAGGACAAGCCGATTCTGACGTCGTCCCGCGACCTGACCCGCGTGACGCTGGTTCCGGCCACCGCGCCGGGCACCAGCCCGAACGGCCTCTTCATCCTGCCGGGGCTGTCGAACAACGCCTATTTCGGGACGGCTTCGGGCTTCGCCTCGTCGAGCGCGCCGGTGGCCTTCAACGCGGGCGCGACGATCGGCGCCGGCGGCCTGGCCGACAACGCCTTCCATACGGCCGCCCTCCCCGGCGACTACTACAACACCCAGGCGCAGGGCATCTATTCGACCGGCCCTAGCGAACGCTACGGCGTCTACGCCCGCTGGACCACGGACATCAGCGACAAGGTTCGGTTCAAAGGCGAAGCGCTGTTCAACCAGCGCAAGTCCGATCAGCTGTTTTCACCGGTGCTGCTCGATATCGGCGGCTCGGCCGGCACCATCCGCGGCTTCGCCATTCCGGCCAGCCAGGCCTATAACCCGTTCGGCACGGCCAACGGCGTTCCGACCGCTAACGCGCTCGCCTTCGCCGCCAATTCGGCCTGGCGCATCCGCAAGGTCATGACCGACGTCGGCAATCGCGACAACGTGCAGGATGTGAAGACCTACCGCGTCGCCGGCGGCTTCGACGGCGAGCTGAACCTGCTGGGCCGTGACTGGAAGTGGGACGTCTACGCCCTCTATTCGAAGAACAAGATCGACAGCGAGGCCCGTAACGGCGTCAACTACGACAAGCTGGCCCTGGGCCTTGGCCCGAACTGCGCCTCGACGGCCGGCTGCGTGGCGATCAACCTGTTCTCCGGCATGACCGCCGAACAGGCGGCCTACATCCGCTACACGGCGCGCGAAACCAACGAGACGGAAATCTACGATCTGTCGGCCAACATCACCGGCGAGCTGTTCCAGCTTCCCGCCGGTCCGCTGTCGATCGCCGCGGGCTACGAGCATCGCAAGAACAAGGCTTCGGACACCCCCGATCCCTATGTCAACGCCCTGCCGACCAACATCCCGACACCGGCGGCGGGCTCGGCCTACGCCAGCAACACGACCACCACGGCCCAGACTCGCAGCGCGACCAAAGGCCAATACACGCTGGACGAAATCTACGCCGAAGCGGCGATCCCACTGCTGAAGGACGTCCCGCTCGCCAAGTCGCTCGATATCAGCCTGGCCGCCCGCTACTCGGACTACGACACGGTCGGCGGCGACAGCACGCTTAAGGCGGGCCTCGGCTGGCGCCCAATCCAGGACATCCTGGTGCGCGGCACCTATGCCCAGGGCTTCCGCGCGCCGTCGATCCTGGAGCTCTATCAGGGCGGCCGCCAGACCAGCTTCCAGGGCACGGACCCCTGCAACGGCGGCGCTTCCGCCAACCCCAACCTGCCCGGCTGCGTCGGCGTGCCGACCGGCTACAACCAGGCCAACTACAATCTGAACGGCCTGATCGCCGGCACCATCGCGGGCAACACCAAGCTGAAGGCCGAGACCGCCGACACCTACAGCGCCGGCGTCGCCATCAAGCCGCGCTTCGCGCCGGGCCTGAGCCTGACCGTCGACTGGTATCAAATCACCGTCCACGACGCGATCGCCAGCCAGTCGGCCACCCAGATCTTGAGCCTTTGCGCCCAGCGCGGCGGGATCTTCTGCGACCTGGTCACCCGCGACGCCTCGACCGGCGCCATCACCAATCTGCTGCAGGGCGTGCAAAACCTAGCCGAGATCAAGACCTCGGGCGTCGACAGCACCCTGCGCTACGAGTTCAGCAACGACCTCGGCCGTTTCGCCGCCGTGCTCGACACCTCGTATCTTGAGAGCTTCAAGACCACGAGCCCGAACGCGGCGGGCGGCGCGCCTATCGTCGACGAACGCGCCGGCAAGGGCGACCAGCCGCGCGCGACCTACCCACACTGGAAGGGCCAGGCCTCGTTCAGCTGGACCGACGGTCAGTGGAATGCGCTCTGGCGCGGTCGCTACATAGGTTCGACGACCGACGTCGTGAACACCGTCAAGGACGCCAAGACCAAGGCGATCTTCTACAACGATCTCGAGGGCGGCTATCAGTTCGACAAGCGTGACGCGTCGATCAGCGTCGGCGTGAGCAACATCTTCGACAAGGCTCCGCCGGCCTCCTACGCGAACGCGCCGATCAACTACGACATCTACACCTACGACGCGCGCGGACGCTTCGGGTACGTCCGGGTCTCAGCCAAATTCTAGACCCTGACGAGAGGCGGCCGAGGCTCCCATCCCTCGGCCGCCTCAACCCTATTTCCGTTGGCAGGACGCTATGAGCCAATCCCCCGATCCCCATGCCGTAGCGAGCGAGCGACTATGAGCGCTCACCAAGAGCGACCGTTCATCACGCCGCCGGACGTCCATGTCACGCGCGACGTGATGGTCACCATGCGAGACGGCGTTCGGCTCGCGACGGACATCTACCGGCCCGCGGTCAACGGCAAGCCGGTCGAAGTTGCGTGCCCCGTCCTGCTGGAACGAACTCCCTACGACAAGACCGGCGTCAATCACGGCGACCGTACGCGCCAGAACCCGACGCCAAGATCCAAGCCCGAACTCGCGGTCGATTTCGTGCGCGGCGGCTATGTCGTGGCGCTTCAGGATTGCCGCGGCCGCTACGGCTCGGAAGGCGTCTTCGAGAAATATCTGAACGAGGGACGAGACGGCGTCGACACGATCGACTGGCTGATCCATCGCCCCTGGTGCGACGGTAAGGTGGGGACGCTGGGCTTGTCCTACGGCGCCCACGTCCAGAGCGCCCTCGCCTGCCTGGACCCGCCAGGCCTTGCGGCGATGTTCCTGGATTCCGGGGGCTTCTCCAGCGCCTATCATTCCGGAATTCGCCAGGGCGGCGCGTTTGAACTGAAGCAGGCGACATGGGCCTATAAGCACGCCCTGCTCAGCCCCGCCACGCAAGCCGATCCAGCGCGCAAGGCCGCTCTGGAGGCGCAGGATCTGGAGGCGTGGTTCAAGGCCATGCCCTGGTCCGAGGGCCGCTCACCGCTCGCCGAGGCGCCTGAGTACGAAGCCTATCTGCTGGACCAGTGGCGCAACGGTCTCTTCGGACCCTACTGGAAGCAGAACGGAATCTACGCGCGGGGGGCCTACGAGGCCTATTCCGACGTGCCGGCCGTGCACATGAGCAGTTGGTTCGATCCCTACTCGGTGACGGCGATCGAGAACTTCCTGGGCCTGTCGACACGCAAGCACTCGCCGGTCAAATTGATCCTCGGCCCGTGGACCCACGGACAGCGCTCGGTGACCTATGCCGGCGACGTCGACTTCGGTTCCGCTGCGCCCTTGGACGGCGCCCTGGCGGAGGACTACGTCGCCCTGCGGCTGGCCTGGTTCGACGCGTGGCTGAAAACGCCGAGCGGTCCTGATCCTCTGCCGCCGGTCAAGCTGTTCGTCATGGGCGGCGGATCAGGACGCAAGACGGCGGAGGGGCGGCTGGACCATGGCGGCGTCTGGATGGACGCTGCGGCTTGGCCGCCGTCTGGCGTCGCGATCACCGACTGGTTCCTCCAGGTCGACGGCGCGATCACGCGACAGGCCTCTAGCGCGGAACTGGCGTTCCGAGAGTACGCCCACGACCCCCGCCATCCGGTGCCGACCATCGGCGGCGCCATCGCATCTGGTGCGCCCGTGATGGAGGCTGGAGCGTTCGACCAGCGCGAGGGGCCGAGCGTGTTCGGTTGCGAGCCGCCTTATCGCGCGCTCGGCGAGCGCGACGACGTTCTGGTCTTCCAGACCCCGCCGCTCGAGCACGATGTCGTGGTCGTCGGCTCCATCACGGTGAACCTTCACATTTCGTCCGACTGCGTGGACACCGATTTCATGGTGAAGCTGATCGACGTCCATCCGCCGACGGAAGACTATCCCGACGGCTATGCGATGAACCTCAGTCATGGCGTCCTGAGGGCGCGCTATCGCGAAGGCTTCGACCAGGAAACCCGTCTTGAGCCTGGCCAGGTCTATGCGCTGACGATCGACGCCTTCCCGACCGCCAATCGCTTCGTCAAAGGCCACAGGATCAGACTCGATATTTCCTCGAGCAATTTCCCCCACTTCGACGTCAATCCGAACTCGGGCGAGCCAGAAGGATACGGACGCTCTCCCCGCGTGGCGACAAATCGGATCTATATGGACGCGGCGCATCCCTCGCGCCTGCTCTTGCCGATCCTGGCGCCATAGTCGATCAGCGGACGGGTGAATGAAGCTCAACCTGCGTAGTCTGGAGGCTTTCCGGGAAACCATGCTGAGCGGATCGGCCACCGCCGCGGCCGCGCGCATGGGCTTGAGCCAGCCCGCGGTGAGCCGCCTCATCGCCCAGTTGGAGCAGGACGCGGGTTTTGATCTTTTCTACCGCGAGAAGGGGCGCTTGGCGCCCACGCCCGAGGCCCTGATTATCTACGAAGAAATCGACCTGGCGTTCGGCGGGCTCGAACGGGTCGACAACCTGGTGCGCGACCTAGCCTCGTTCAACACCGGGGCCTTGAAGATCGTCGCGCCGCCCAGCCTGTCCGAAGGCGTTCTGCCGAACATTCTCAGTCGGTTCATGGCGCGCTTTCCGAACGTACGCGTCTCGATCGACTCGCGCAGCACCGAGACCGCCCGAACCATGGTCGCCAACCGCACCGCCGACTGCGGCTTTGTGAAGTTGCCTATGGATCGGACGGACATCTCCACCGTCCTTCTATCATCGAGTGAAACCGTTTGCGTCTTGCCCGAGACGCACCCCCTCGCGGCGCACGCGGAGCTCTCGCCGCAACTCCTGCGCGGCGAGCCTCTGGTCTTGCTGGGCTATGGAACCCGAACCCGGCGGCAGATCGACGATGCTTTCCGGGAGTGCGGGGTACGCCCGGAGGTCAAGCTGGAGACCCACACGGTCGGCTCGGCCTGCGCCTTCGCCGCGGCGGGCCTGGGGGTGGCGATCGTCAACGCGCTGCTGGCGACCAACTATCGCAAGCCCGGCATAACGATGCGCGTCTTCCGCCCTCAGATCCTCCATGACTATGCGTTCATGGCCTCGGCCCTGGCGCCGCCCGGGCGGCTGGCCAATGCGCTTCTGGAGCAGGCGCGGGAGTACTTCTCTGACGTCGATCAACTGCCCTAGAGCGCGATGATCCCGCGCCGGTGGGCCACGGTCACCGCCTGCGTGCGATCAGTGACGTCCAGTTTGCTGAAGATGCTCCTCATGTGCCCTTTCACGGTGTCCTCCGAAAGCGATAGCGCGCGGGCGATCTCTTTATTGGCCGCCCCGTTCGCGACGCGCTTGAGAACGTCGATCTCGCGCTCGCTGAGGGGTTCGGCGATCGCGTTGACGGCGATGTCGTGGGCGACCTCGGGATGAAGGTAGCGCTGGCCGCCTAGCACGGCGCGGATGGTGTCGATCAACTCCCGGCGCAGGCTGCTCTTGAGCAGGTAGCCGCTGGCCCCCGCGCGCAGGGCGCTCAAGGCGCGGACATCGCCGGCGTAGGTCGTGAGGACGATGATCCTGGCGTCCGGAGCTTGAGCCCGGATTTCCCTGATCGCTTCGACGCCATCAACGCCCGGCATCTGAAGGTCCATCAGCACCACGTCCGGGCGCAGGCGCTTGAACTGCGCGATCGCGTCTTGGCCGTCCGCCGCCTCGCCGACGACCTGAATGTCCGGTTCGGCCTCGAGCACCGCCGCGACGCCTTCGCGCAGGAGCGGGTGATCATCGACGATAAGAACCGACATGACATCGTTCATTGCGCGCTTTCCTTGCCGCCGCCGCCGCGAGGACCAAACAAACCCTTCGGCCAGCCGATCCGGCGATGCGCATAGGCCACCGCACCCGGCGTGATGAGCTCTACGTCCGTTCCGGCGCCGGCGCTGCTACGAACAGTCAAGCTGGCGCGGATCTTCCGCGCCCGCTCGCGCATGCCGGCCAAGCCGAAGTGGCCGTCGCGTCCGCCGACCTCCAGGACCGCCGGGTCGATGCCGACGCCATTGTCCCGAATATTGATAAGAAGGCGTTTGCTCTCGAAGGTCACGATCACGTCGATATGGGATGCCCGGGCGTGCCGATGGGCGTTGAAGAGCGCCTCGACAACGATGCGCTCCACTTCGTCGGCGACAAGGGGGTGAAGGGCGATCGGACGACCAACAGCCGTCGTCACCACCTCGGCGCCCCCGTCAGAACGCATCGAATCCGCGACGGCTCGCAGGGTGGTCATCAGGTCTCCGCCGACCGAAACCCGGAGGCTGCGGACGCGGTCGCGAGCTTCGACGACAACCGCCTCGGCGCGGTCGAGCGCCCGTTCGAGCTGGTTGCGGGCCGGAAGATCCGCCGGCACCTGGCGGGCGGCCGACTGGAAGGTAAGGATCAGGCCCTGGACGCCCTGCAGCAGCGTGTCGTGCAGCTCGCGAGCGATCCGCTCGCGCTCGGCGATCCGCTCGCGCAGGCCGGCCTGGAGGCGTTCGGTGAGGCGCCCCATCCGCCACTGGAAGGCCACGACCAGCAAGGCCAGGCTCAAAACGGCGCACAACAGCTGGAAGAGCCGGCTTTGGAAAAGGGTCGGCGGAAGATCCAGGGTCACGCTCGCCCCTTCCTCATTCCAGACGCCGTCGGCGTTCGCGGCGCGGACCCGAAACACATACTTGCCGGGCTTGAGATTGGCGTAGAACGCCTGCCGACGCCCGCCGGCCTCGACCCAATCGTCATCGACGCCCTCGAGCCGATAGCGGAAACGCACCCGCTCGGGCGCGGCCAGGCTCAGGCCGACGTAGTCGATCTGCACCGACCGCGCGCCCTTGGGCAGATCGACAAGCGGTCCGTCCGCGGCGCGCTTGCCATCTACTAGAACGCTCTTGATCGCGACCGGCGGAGCGACGGCGTTGATTGGGAGGCGAGCCGGGTCGAGGGAGGCGATCCCGGCCGTGGTCGCCATCCAGACCCGGCCGTCGCCGCCGATCGCCAGATCGGCCCGATATTTGTACGAGGCTGGGCCGGGCAGACCGTCCTTCAGATCATAGATGCGCGCCGGCAGGTCGGCCTTGGGGTCCTCGAAGGCGCGTTCCAGGTCGGCGTTTCGCATCCTGACGAGACCCGCCGCGCCCAGCAGCCATGTTTCGGTGGCTGTCTGCGCCAGGCCGTGGCTAAGGCCGATGAACGAAAAACGGTCCCGGGAAATGAACTGCGATCCAGTCTCGCGGAAACGCGTGAGGCCAAAGTCGCTGCCGGAGATGACCCCGAGCGGGCCATTCGCCATCGGCATGGTCCCACCTCTTTGTAGGCGCGGCGGGGTCTTGATCAATTTCACCGTCGCGCCATCGATCAACACGGCGTTCCGCCCCCCATCGGCCACGATACGACCGCGAGAGTCCGCCAGCAGCGCCGTGACCGCCCGTCCCAGAGCCTCGGGCATGGAATGCGTCCACGTCCGGCCGTCCCACTTCACCAAGCCGCCCATGAAGCCCGCGCCCCACAGATCGCCCCGAGCATCCAAAGCGCAGGCCGTGACCTCCACGTTCGGATAGGGTGGGTCAGGGATGCGTGTGACGCGATCGCCGTCGACTCGAAACACTTTGGAGTCGAAGGCTAGCCAGATGCCGCCGTTCGGCGCGTCGCACATGGTGGTGAATGGGCCGAGGCGCCGGATCAGGGGCTTGAGCGGCTGACCCGGTTTGGCCTTGTACAAGGTCTCGGTGTCGTAGACGTAGACCGCGCCCTGAGCGTCCGAGAACAAGCCATAGCCGTAGGGCGAGCTGATCGGCACGACCTTCTCGGGCGCGATCGCCGCCGGGCGAAAACGATCCAGCCCCCGCACGGTCCCCACCCAGATGTCACCTTCGCGGTCCTCGAACGCCCGATAGGCCATTTCGGAGCTGAGACCTTCCCCGGCGGAGAACCGGTCGATGTCAGGCATGGCGCTGCTGGAGCTTGGCGTCAGGCGTATGCGGAAGACGCCGTCCGGATGGCGGGCGCCCCATAGGCTGTCGTCGCGATCGAAGAAGATCCGCGTCTGACGACTGACGGTTGGCAGTGGGTAGACGACCCGCCCGGCGCCCGGCCCCTCGACGATCCGCACGCCCCGCGCGTCGGCCGCCCAGATGGCGCCTCGCCGGTCCTCCGCCAGCGCGACCTCTTCGATAAAGCCGGACTCGATCGTGGTGAACCTGGGTTCGCCGGGACGCATACGGGCCACGCGCCCCGAGCCGGCGACCCACACCGCGCCGTCCCGCCCGACGAACACCCAGTGGGCTCCGTCTGGCATGTCGATCAGCGGATCAAGGATTTGCCAGGCCCCGTTCGAGAACCTGACCACCTTGGCCTTGGGGTTGGAGGTGGTCGCCCAGATCGCGCCGTCCTGGCCCTCGGCGATGGAGTAAACCACCGAGCGGAAGATCCTGGGATCGAAGACCAGCCTGATCCTGCCCTTCTCTAGGACAGCCAGACCGCCTTCCTCGTAGCCGACCCAAAGCGCGCCGCTTCGCGTGACCATCAAACGCACGACGCGGTCGTTGAGCTTGTAGGTCTTAGGCCGCGGCGGCCGCACGGGTTCGAAGTTCACGCCGTCGAAGCGATAGAGGCCTAGCGGCGTGCCCAGCCAGAGATATCCGTCGGGCGTCTGGACGATGTCCTCGATGGCCGCCGGAGCGCCGTCTTCTACAGTCCAGCGCATGTGCTTGTACTGCGTGATGGCGCGCTGCGGATCCAGCGCCAAGGCCGGCGAGGCCAACAGAAGAGCGACCAAGAAGGCCACCCAGCTAATCTTTGCAGATCCGTTCGCCATCAGCGCCTTCTACCACGCGCCCTGCTTAAGCGCTGACGTCCAGATCGTTCAATATCGACCGTGCTAGGCCGCGCCCACCCATTTGGTGTCGACCAGCGACCGCCAGAACCATTCTGGTTAAGAACCGACGCCCATCCGTGTCGCCCGCGAGTAGCCCGCCCGACATTTACCCTTCCGCCCCGGCGCGGGAGGCTCGGCTGCGATAACGACCGATCCCGACAAGACCGACGACGTGTCCTTGTGTCGTCTGATCCCTGATCGCGCGGCCTTTTCCATCAGCTCTGAACCTTCTCCGGGGACGCACAGATGACCGATCACGAAAGAGACGACACGGGGGCCACACGGCGTCGCGTCCTGGCCGCAGGCGCGGGCGCGGCGGCGCTCGCGGCTCTGCCCTCCACTTCCCTAGCGCTGGCCAAGTCAGCGTCCTCAACCCAAGGCAAAGGAACCCACGCGATGAGCAGCGGCTACGTCACGACCAAGGATGGCGTCCAGATCTACTACAAGGACTGGGGCCCTAAGACCGCCCAACCGATCGTGTTCCACCACGGCTGGCCGCTGTCAGCCGACGACTGGGACAACCAGATGATGTTCTTCCTGCTGAAGGGCTATCGCGTCATCGCCCATGATCGCCGCGGCCACGGTCGCTCGACCCAGACCGACACCGGCAACGAGATGGACACGTACGCCGCCGATGTCGCGGCCCTGACCGATCACCTGGATCTGAAGAACGCCTTCCACGTCGGCCACTCGACCGGCGGCGGCGAGGTCGCCCACTACGTCGCTCGCGCCAAGCCGGGCCGGGTCGGCAAAGCGGTTCTGGTCGGCGCAGTGACGCCGATCATGCTGAAAACCGCCGCCAATCCGGGCGGACTGCCGATGGAAGTCTTCGACGGTTTCCGCAATGGCACCGCCTTCAACCGCGCGCAGTTCTTCCGCGACGTCGCCGCCGGTCCGTTCTACGGCTTCAACCGTCCCGGCGCGAAGGTCTCGGAAGGGGTCATCGACAACTGGTGGCGCCAGGGCATGCAGGCCGGCGTCAAGCCGCTGTATGACTGCGTCAAGGCGTTCTCGGAAACCGACTTCACCGAGGACCTTAAGAAGATCGACGTGCCGGTGCTGGTGCTGCACGGCGAGGACGATCAGGTTGTGCCAATCGATGACAGCGCGCGTCTGGCCATCAAGCTGCTCAAGCATGGCAAGCTGATCACCTATCCGGGCTTCCCGCACGGCATGGCGACCACCGAAGCCGACACGATCAACGCCGACCTGCTCGCCTTCTTCAAGGCCTAAGGACGTTGGGGCCGCCGTCATGTGCCAGGCAGGACCGACCCGGCCGATAGACCGGGATCACGCACGTGACGGCGGCCCTTGGCTCACGCTGGGGCTTGTCACTGTCCGGACTCCCGAAGGCGTCCTTTTCGGTCGGTTGGAGACCCGCGCGTCAAGCGCGGGTCTCAAGTTCAGTAGAGGCCGATATTGGAAATGATGAGTTTCATTCATTTCCATTTATGAGCCACTTAAGCGCTGGCAAAGTCCCCTCATCAGACATCGACGCGGCGGCCCGGGGCACGGTCCGCCAACTTCAGAAGGACCGAAACCATGACCATCCAAGCCAAGGCCACGCCAGGCGCGCGCCTCCTGACGCCGAACGATCACACGCTGATCATGATCGACTTCCAGTCGCAGATGGCGTTCGCGACCAAGTCGATCGATGCGGTCCTGCTGCGAAGCAACGCCGCACTCGTCGCCAGCGCCGCCGCAGGCTTCGGCGTTTCCACGATCCTGACCACGGTCGCCGAAAAGAGTTTCTCGGGCCCCATGTTCTCGGAAGTCACCGAGCCTTTCCCCGGCAAGCGCCTTCTCGACCGCACCTCGATGAACACCTGGGAAGACGCCCCGGTCATCGCCGAGGTCAACGCCATCGGCAAGTCGCGGATCGTGCTGGCCGGCCTCTGGACCTCGGTCTGCATCGTCGGCCCGGCCCTGTCGGCCCTGGAGCAAGGCTTCGAGGTGTTCGTGATCACCGACGCCTGCGGCGACGTCTCGACCGAAGCTCATGAGCGTGCGGTGACACGCATGGTGCAGGCTGGCGCCCAGCCCATCACCGCGCTCCAGTATCTTCTCGAACTGCAACGCGATTGGGCCCGCTCGGAGACCTACGACACCACAACCGGCATCGCCAAGAAGTTCGGCGGTGGTTATGGCCTGGGCATCATCTACGCCAAGACGATGTTCGGCGCGTCCGAAGGCCACTGACCTTCCGCGGGCGAGGCGTCTCCTCCTCGCCCGCTCCTCCCGGAGCGCCGTCATGAAACCCTATCTGCTGTCCCTCGGCGCCGGTCTCTTGGTGGGCGTCCTCTACTCCTTGATGGGCGTGCGCTCCCCCGCCCCGCCCGCTATCGCCCTGCTGGGGCTGCTGGGCATGTTGCTGGGCGAGCAGGCCGCGCCGATCGCCAAGCGTCTGCTGACGAAGGCGCCCGTCACCGCCTACCTGAAGACGCCAGAGTGCGCGGGGCAAGTGCTCGGCCCTCAGGCCGTCGCCAAGACGCCCGAGGACGAGGCATGACGACGCTGAATCGCCGCCGAGCGCTGGCCTTGGGCGCGGCGCTCCTTCCTAATCCCCTTTTCTCTGATCCCCGGAGGCCCGGCCCCATGTCCGTCCAAGCCGACCTGTTGCTCGTCAACGGCAAGTTCACGACGCTCGACCGCAGCAATCCGCGAGCGGACGCCGCGCTGGTCCGGGATGGCAAGTTCGCCGCCGTGGGCGAGGAGCGCGAAGTCCGCGCCGCGGCGGGGCCCAACCCGACGATCATCGATCTTGCCGGCCGCCGGGTGATCCCGGGCCTGATCGACAGCCACATGCACATCATCCGCGGCGGGCTGAACTACAACATGGAGCTACGGTGGGACGGCGTGCCGACCCTGGCCGACGCCATGGCGATGCTGAAGAAGCAGGCCGCCAACACCCCGCCGCCCCAGTGGGTGCGCGTGGTCGGCGGCTTCACCGAGCACCAGTTCGTCGAAAAGCGCCTGCCGACCCTGGACGAGATCAACGCCGCCGCGCCCGAGACGCCGGTGTTCATTCTCCACCTCTATGATCGTGCGTTGCTCAACCGCGCCGCCCTGCGCGCCGTCGGCTACACCAAGGACACGCCCAACCCGCCAGGCGGCGAGATCCAGCGCGACGCCTCGGGCGAGCCCACGGGGCTGCTGCTGGCGCAGCCGAACGCGACGATCCTCTACGCCACCCTGGCCAAGGGCCCGAAGCTTCCGCCCGAATATCAACTGAACTCGACCCGCCACTTCATGCGCGAGATGAACCGCCTGGGCGTGACCGGCGTGATCGACGCCGGCGGCGGCTTCCAGAACTATCCCGACGACTACGAGATCATCGAGAAGCTGCACGCCGACGACCAGCTGACCCTGCGCATCAGCTACAACCTCTTCACCCAGAAGCCGAAGGCCGAGCTGTCGGACTTCCAAAGCTGGTCCAAGCAGGTCAAGCCAGGCCAGGGCGACGACAAGTACCGCCACAACGGCGCGGGCGAGATGCTGGTCTACAGCGCCGCCGACTTCGAGGACTTCCGCGTCGCCCGTCCCGAGATGCCGCCTAACATGGAAAGCGACCTGGAGCCGGTGATCCGTCACCTGGTCGAGAACCGCTGGCCCTGGCGGCTGCACGCCACCTACGACGAGACGATCAGTCGGGCCCTCGACGTCTACGAGAGGGTCAACCGCGACATGCCGTTCGATGGCCTGCACTGGTTCTTCGACCACGCCGAGACGATCAGCGACCGCAACATCGACCGCATCGCGGCCCTGGGCGGCGGCATCGCCGTGCAACACCGCATGGCCTATCAGGGCGAGTACTTCATGGAGCGCTACGGCGCCAAGGCCGCCGAGGCCACGCCCCCGATCGGCAAGATGCTGAAAGCCGGGATCCCCGTGGGCGCCGGCACCGACGCCACCCGCGTGGCCAGCTACAACCCCTGGGTCTCGCTGAACTGGTTGGTGAGCGGCAAGACGGTGGGCGGCACGCGCCTATACCCGCCGGCCAACCGGGTCGATCGCGAGGAGGCCTTGCGCCTGTGGACCAGCGCCAACACCTGGTTCTCCAACGAGGAGGGCAAGAAGGGCCAAATCGCCGTGGGCCAACTAGCGGACCTGGCCGTGCTCAGCGACGACTACCTGACCGTCCCCGAGGACGAGATTGCGCACCTATCGTCGGTGCTGACCCTGCTGGGCGGCAAGGTCGTCCATGGCGAAGGCGACTTCGGCAAGCTGGCGCCGGTGCTGCCCCCGCCGATGCCCGACTGGTCGCCGGTACGGACCTTCGGCGGCTATCAGGATCGCTCGCGCGGCCACGCCCGCGCGCTGGCCAGCGCTTGCGGCTGCGCCAGCGGCTGCAGCGTCCACGGCCACGATCACGCGGCGGCCTACGCCCGCGAAGCGCCCACTTCCGATGCGCGCTCCTTCTGGGGCGCCATGGGCTGCGGCTGCTGGGCGGTGTGAGGTGACGACACCCGCTCCCATCGCCGGCCTATTGCGGTCGTCGGCCTTCGGCGTCTTCGCCCGTGCGGTCCTGACTCTGCCCTATTGGTGGAGCGGGATCGCCAAGCTGACCAACCTGAAAGGCGCTCTGGCCGAGGCCTCCGGCCTGGGCCTCAAGCCCGCCGCCCTGATCGTCGCGGCCACCATCGCGGTCCAGCTGGGCGGCTCGCTGGCGCTGATCCTGGGTCGGATAGGATGGCTCGCCGCCGGGGCGCTCGGCGTGTTCACCGCCTTGGCGACGCTGATCGCTCATCCCTACTGGACGGTCGTTGATCCGACGGAACGCTTCCACGCCCTGAACACCTTCCTCGAGCATATCGGCCTGATCGGCGGCTTCATGCTGGCCGCCATCCTGGTCGAAAAGGAGCGCGCGGCATGAACGCCAATCGGCTGAATATGGCCACGAGCATGGGAATGGCGTTTGTCGGCGGCTATGTCGACGTGGTCGGCTTCGTGCTGCTGTTCGGCCTGTTCGTCGCCCACGCCACTGGCAACCTTGTAATGCTGGGCGTGGCCCTGGCGGGCGACGCCAGCGGCCTGGCGACCAAGTTGCTGGCCTTGCCGGTTTTTCTGGGCGCGGCGGCCCTGGCCTACGCGTTCGTCCGCTGGCGCAAGGCGCGCGGCCTTTCGTGCGAGGCGGTCGTGCTCGCAATGCAAGCGCTGCTCTTGACCGCCTTCGCCCTTCTGACCGTCGCGGCCACCCCGGCGGGCGCGGCCGACCGGCCCGAAGTCATGCTGGCGGGACTCGTGGGCGTGGCGGCGATGGCGGTGCAGAACGTCGGCGCCCGCGTGGTTTTCGGGCATCTTGCGCCCACGACCATGATGACGGGCAATGTCACCCAGATGGCCATAGACATCGTAGACCTCGTGACGGCGCGCGGGCGTCCGGATGAAGCCCTGAAGGCCCGCCTGCTCAAGACTTGGCCGCCCGTCGCGGCCTTCGCGCTCGGCGCGGTCGGCGGCGCGGCCGGCGTGCTCGCCGCTGGAGCCTGGAGCCTCTTCCTCGCGGTCGTGGCCGTCGCCCTGCTGGCGGCGCTCCATGCGCTAAGCGCGCGCCGATGAGTGTGACCGCCTCGCTTCTCGCCGCCGCCCTGGCGGGCCCGGCGCAGCCTCCCGCCTTCAAGCCGGTGCGGTCGGACGAGGACTATGGCTACCTGCGTGACGTACGCGAGCGGCAGGGCTTGGACGCGCTGCGCTACATCCCGCTGGGCGGCGACGCCTATGTCGGATTTGGCGGGGAGGCGCGCTTACGGGTCGACTCCATCGACGCGCCGCGTTTTGGTCTGGGCGGCGCCGGGGCCGACACCTTCGCCCTGGGACGTTTGCTGTTGAGCAGCGACCTGCATCTGGGCTCCAAGTTCCGCGTCTATGGCGAACTTGGTGTGCATCGCGATTATGGCAAACGAGAGAGGCCTTCCGCGACCGATCGTGATCGGCTCGACGCGCAAGTGCTGTTCGTCGACGTCACCCCCGCCTCCGGCTGGCGCCTGCGCCTGGGCCGTCAGGAACTGCAGCTGAATACGACCCAGCGCTTCGTCGCCGTGCGCGAGGCGCCGAACATCCGGCAGAGCTTCGACGGCGTGCGGATCACGCGTTCGGTTGGCCCGCTGAAGTTGGACGCCTTCTACCTCCAGCCCGTCGTCATTTCCCCAGGCGCCTTCGACGACAAGCGCAGCCGCACGCAGCGCTTCTACGGCGTCTATGCCGCGACGCAGCTATCGCCCCGCCAAGCCCTGGACGTCTATGCTCTGGGTCTTGAGCGAGACATTGTCCGCTTCGGCGCGGTCACGGGCGACGAGCGACGCATCAGCGTGGGCGCGCGGCTGTCAGGAAGCACAGGGCGGATCGACTACGAGGCCGAAGGCGTCATGCAAGGCGGCCGCTTCGCCGGACGCCGTATCCGCGCTTTCGCGGCCTCGGCCGGCGGTGGCTACACGCTGGATCAGCCCTGGAGGCCTCGCCTTGGCCTCCGGCTCGACGCCGGGTCAGGCGATAAGGATCCGACAGACGGACGGCTCGAGACGTTCAACCCGATGTTCCCGAAAGGGGCCTATTTCAACGAAACAGGTCTCTTCAGCTGGGGCAACCTCGCGGCTGTCCGGGCGAGCGTCGGCATATCGCCACGGAAAATGATCAGCCTCGAAGCCAGCTATACGGTTCATCGACTCTGGACGGGCGCCGACGCGATCTATCTACAGCCGCTCGTCCCGTTGGCGGCCGCGCGCGCGGGCCAGTCCAAGGATGTCGGCGACGCCGTGCAGCTCGACGCGACCTGGCAGGTGACCCGCAATCTGAAGCTCCAAGGACAGCTGGCGCGCCAAGACGCCGGCCCGGCCGTCCGCGCCTTGGGCGGACGACCGGTCGACCTTGCGGTGCTGTTCGCGCAGTTCAGGTTCTAAGCCGGCGCGCTAGCGCGTCGCCCAGGCTCTCCCGACTTCCGCGAGCGGAACACAGCCGTGATACTCACCCGGCACGGGATCGTACTTCAGGGCGATGGTCGCGCCAGGCTCGGAGGTGAAGTAGCCGACGGTCACCCAGTCCTCCAGCGCCGTGAAGAAGTGAGGCTGGGCCGGGTTCTGGCCGCGGGCGATCGCCGCCTCCTGATCGTAGGCCGTCAGCATGGCGGCCTGCTGTTCCGGCTTCAGAGCGACGAACATCGAGCCATGAGAAGCGCGGGCGTCCGCATCCATGCGCGTGAGCCCGCCGATCAGCAGGTCCTTCTGGCCCTTGTCGCAGTAGTTCGCCAGCGCTCGATCGATGAACTGAGGCACGCCGGCTTGACGGGCGCCAGGCGTGTCGGTCGTCGGGATGATCAGCTCCGCGACGGCATCGACCAACTGCGCCTGGTCGGAGGTCAAGGCGGTTGGCGTCCAGCCGAGCGTGGGCGCCGCCGCCGCCCGGCCCGCCCAACCCGTCGCCACGGCCCCAACCGTGAGGGCCAAGCCTTTGAGGGCGTCGCGTCGATGCAGCATCACAGATCCCCCCGCTTGCGCGCCTTGACGGCGTGGTCGGCCGCGCGAGCCGTCAGCGCCATGTAGGTCAAGGATGGGTTGACGCACGAGGCCGAGGTCATGGCCGCGCCGTCCGTGACATAGACGTTCTTGCACTCGTGGACCTGGTTGTGGGCGTTCAGCACCGACGTCTTGGGATCACGGCCCATGCGGGCGGTGCCCATCTCGTGGATGCCCAGGCCTGGCGCGAAACCATTGTCGTAGCCACGGACGTTCTTGAAGCCCGCGGCCTCCAGCATCTCGACCGCGGCGGCCTGCATGTCCTTGCGCATGGCCAGCTCGTTCTCGCGCATGGTGACGTTCATGGTCAGGGTCGGCAGACCAAACTCGTCCTTCAAGTCACGGTTCAACGTCACGCGATTGTCCTCGTAGGGAAGGATCTCGCCAAAACCGCCCAAGCCAATGTTCCAGGGACCGGGCTGGCTTAGAGCCGCCTTGCGCTCGGCGCCAAAGCCGCGCCCACCGCGCTTGAGATCGCGCTCCCATCCCGGGCGCGAGGCTCCGCCCTGGTAGCCGAAGCCGCGCAGATAATCCGAGCGCTTAGTGGCCTCATCTCCAAGGTTGCGGAAGCGGGGAACATAGATGCCGTTCGGGCGTCGGCCCGAATAGTACATGTCAGCGAACTCGGCGGCCTCGCCGCTGGCGCCGACCCCGAGATGGTGGTCCATCACGTTGCGACCAAGTTGGTCGCTGCCGTTGCCGAAGCCGTTGGGGAAGCGCGAACTGGTGGAGTTCATCATCACCCAAGCCGAGTTCAGCGCCGAGGCGCAGAGGAACACGACGTCGGCGTAGAACTCCTCGTCCTTGCGCGTGGTCGTGTCCAGGATTCGCACGCCGCTGGCCCGCCCCGCCTTCTCGTCATAGATCAGCTCGGTCACGATCGAATTCGTGCGGATCACGAGATTGCCGGTGCGCTCAGCCGCGACCAGTCCTCCAGAGTTGGAGCTGTAGTAGCCGCCAAACGGACAGCCGCGCATGCACATGTTGCGGTACTGGCACTTGGTGCGGCCAAGGCTCAGTTGCTCCTCGGTGGGATCGGTCAGGTGGGCGGTCCGGCCCATGGTGATCCGTCGCTCCGGGAAGCGCGCTTCGGACTTGGCCTTGAAGGCCTTCTCGACGCAGTTCATCTCCATCGGCGGCTGATAGACGCCGTCCGGAAGCTGCGGCAGGCCTTCCGCCTGGCCGGAAACGCCGATGAACCGCTCGACGTGGTCGTACCACGGCGCGAGGTCCTCATAGCGGATCGGCCAGTCGACCGCGACGCCCTCGCGCGCGTTCGCCTCGAAGTCGATGGGGCTGTGGCGATAGCTTTGCCGGCCCCAGGTCAGCGACCGCCCACCCACGTGATAGCCGCGGATCCAGTCGAACCGATTGGTCTCGGTATAGGGATTGGTGTCGTCGCGGACGAAGAAGTGCTGCGTGTACTCCGTCATGGTGTAGCCGGTCCGGCGCTGCACCTTGTAGCGCTCGGCCAATTCGTCCGGCGGCAGCTGCCCCTGCGGGTACTTGGTCTGCCAAGGATCGAGGGTGGCGGTCGGATAGTCCTCGAGATGGCGGACCATGCGTCCGCGCTCGAGCACGAGGACCTTGAGCCCCTTTTCAGTGAGTTCCTTGGCGGCGATGCCGCCAGTGATTCCGCTGCCCACCACGATGGCGTCGTAGGTGTTTTTACGACGCGCTCGGCCGTTCAGATTGGCCATGTTCGCTCCCTTTGCGGTCCGCTCGCCAGACCGCGCCGGCATGCTTACGCAACACGACGCCAACCCTGGATGGAACCCATCATTCTTGCCTGGAGGCTTCCATGAAATGGGTTACATTGCAAGAAAGCTCGACATTCGATCGTGAAAAGTGGGCGTTTGGGAGGAAGAAGCCAATCATGACCATCTCGTCCGCTTCGGCGCGGCGCCCCTACTTGGCGACCATCGCGCTCGGCCTGATTCTCACCGCAACGCCCGTCATGGCCCAGGACCTGAAGGCCGGGCCCTGGCGGTCTCTGTTCGACGGCAAGAGTCTGGACGGCTGGATACCGAAGGTCGCGAAGCACCCGGTCGGCGAGAACTACAAGCAGACCTTCGTGGTGGATCAGGGCGCGATCCGGGTCTCCTACGCCGGCTACCAGACGATGGACGGCCAGTTCGGCCACCTCTTCTACAAGACCCCGTTCAAGGCCTACCGCCTGCGGTTCACCTATCGGTTCCTGACCGAAGGCGGCCTTGCCGACACCCCGGCCTGGGCCCGGAGCAACAGCGGGATCATGTTTCACAGCCAGAGCCCGGAGAGCATGACGGTCGAGCAGCCGTTCCCTGTGTCGGTCGAGTTTCAGCTGCTGGGCAAGGATGGCGACGCGCCGCGTCCGACGGCTGCGGTCTGCACGCCGGGCATCACCATCACGATCGACGGCCAGAAGGTGAAGGAGCACTGCACGCCGTCCGCCAACGCCCCCACGGTTCCGAACGGGACTTGGGTCAAGGCTGAGTTGGAGGTTCGGCCTAACGGCGAGGTGCTCGAAAGCATCAACGGCGTCGTGGTCCATCGCTACGCCGACTTGACCCTCGATCCGGACGATACGGTGGCCGCCGGGGCCAAGCCCTACATCCTGGCGCGCGGCGCTCAGCCCGTGAGGGAAGGCTATATCGCCCTGCAGAGCGAGGGCCACCCGATCGAGTTCAAGGACATCGAGATCCAGGAGCTGACGGCGCGCTAGCGCGCCGTCCAGTCCCGCATCACTTCTTCAGCGTCCCCAGATATTGAATGACCGCCGCGCGCTCTTCTGGATTGGGCGCGCCCAACAGCATCTTGGTGCCGGGCACGGTCTTGCCGGGAGCCTTGACGAAGGCGTCCAACTGGTCCGGCGTCCAGGTGATGCCCGAGGCTTTCATGGCGTTGCTGTAGGCGTAGCCCGGCGCGCTTCCGGCCTTGCGGCCAACGACGCCCGCCAGTGGCGGCCCCATCTTGCCGGGCGCGGGCTGGACCGAATGGCAGACCGTGCAGCGCTGCTTGAAGACCTGTTCGCCGGAAGGCGGCGCGGCGACCGCGCTGGTGGCGAAACCCGCCAGGACAGCGGCGAGGGTAAGCTGGAACTTCATCGGATACTCCGTCGGGATCGGCGGTTCAGAGGCCCAAAAGGCGGCGATTGCGGCCAGCATCAGAGGCGCCGCCGGCGAAATCGTCAAACGCCTTGTCGGTCACCTGAATGATGTGGTCGCGGATGAACGGCGCGCCTTCACGAGCGCCTTGCTCGGGATGCTTCAGCGCGCACTCCCACTCCAGCACCGCCCAGCCGTCGTAGTCGTACTGGGCCAGCTTCGAGAAGATCGCCCTGAAGTCCACCTGGCCATCGCCCAGCGAGCGGAAGCGACCGGGACGCTCAGCCCAGCCCAAATAGCCGCCATAGACGCCCGCTTGGGCCGAGGGGCGGAACTCGGCGTCCTTGACGTGGAACGCCTTGATACGCTCGTGATAGCGGTCGATGTAGCCGAGGTAGTCCAGCTGCTGCAGCACCAGGTGGCTCGGATCATACAGGATGTTGGCGCGCGGATGGCCACCCACCTCGTCCAGGAACCGCTCGAAGGTCGCGCCGTCGTGCAGGTCCTCGCCCGGATGGATTTCGTAGCAGGCGTCGACGCCGTTCTCCTCGAAGACGTCAAGGATCGGCTTCCAGCGGCGGCCCAGCTCGGCGAAGGCTTCCTCGACCAGGCCCTCCGGCCGCTGCGGCCACGGATAGAAGTAAGGCCAGGCCAGCGCGCCGGAGAAGGTGGCGTGCGCCTTCAGGCCGAGGCGCCGACTGGCGATGGCGGCGGCCTTGACCTGCCCGACCGCCCATTCCTGGCGTTCCTTGGGCTTGCCGCGCAGCTCGGGCGGCGCGAAGCCGTCGAACAGCTCGTCATAGGCCGGATGCACGGCGACCAGCTGACCCTGCAGGTGGGTCGAGAGCTCGGTTATTTGCAAGCCGTGGTCAGCGAGCAGGCCGGCGATATCATCGCAATAGGCTTGGCTCTCGGCGGCGCGCGCCAGGTCGAAGAACGAGTCCGCGCCGCCGGTCGGCATCTGGACGCCGACATAGCCAAGATCCGCGACCCATTTGGCCATGGTCTCCAGCTTGTCGAACGGCGGCTTGTCGCCTATGAACTGGGCCAGGAAGATGCCGGGCCCCTTGAGCGTCTTCATCGCGCGTCTCCTTCCAGCGTCACCCAGCCAGCGTCGTCGCGACTGGCGGCGACGGCGCGCTCCACGAACGCCATGCCGCGCACGCCTTCGGCGATATCGGGGACCAGCGCCCCCTCCCCGCCTTCGATGGCGTCGGCGAAGTCGCGATAGATGTTGGCGAAGGCCTCGATGAAGCCCTCGGGATGGCCGGTCGGCAGTCGGGTCACCGCGCGGGCGGCTGGGCTCAGATAGCCCGAACCGGCGTGCAGCACCTGGCTGGGGCCGTCCAGCCAGTCCAGGGTCAGGACGTTCGGGTCCTCGTGCGACCAGGTCAGGCCGCCCTTTTCGCCATAGACGCTGAGCGTCAGGCCATTGCGGGCCCCGGCGCTGATCTGGGACGCGATCAAGACGCCCCGGGCGCCGTTGTCAAAGCGCAGCAGCACATTGCAGTCGTCGTCCAGAGGCCGCCCCGGCACGACGGTGGCGACGTCCGCGCACATCCGCTCCACCCGACGGCCCGTGACAAACTCGGCGATGTTGAACGCATGAACACCGATGTCGCCGATGCAGCCGCCAACACCAGACTGGGCCGGATCGGCCCGCCAGCTGGCCTGCTTGTTGTCCGCCTCGCGTTCCAGGGGCTTCGAAAGCCAACCTTGCGAATACTCGACGACCACCTTGCGCACGGCGCCCAAGTCGCCCCGCGCCACGATCTCGCGCGCCTCCCGCACCATGGGATAACCGGTATAGGTGTAGGTCAGCCCGTAGCGCTTGCCTGACGCGGCGACGATGGAGGCCAGCTCCTCCGCCTGGGCGAGGTTCAGAGTGGCCGGCTTGTCGCTGATGACGTGCAAGCCCCCGCGTAGCGCGGCCGCCGAGACGTCGAAGTGCATGTGGTTGGGCGTAACGACCGAAACCAGCTGGACCCCATCGGCGCGGCCGCGCTCGGCGGCGATCATCGCATGATGATCCGGATAGACCCGATCGGGCGCGACGCCCCAAGCGGCGGCGGCCTGAGCGTTCTTGGCCGGATCGCGGCTGAACACCCCGGCGACCAGCCAGATGCGGCCGTCCAGCTCCGCCGCCATGCGGTGAACCGGGCCGATGAACGAGCCGGGGCCGCCGCCGACCATGGCCATCCGCAAGCTCATCAGGCGACCACCTTGGCCAGATAGCCGAAGCTGATCTTGGCCGACTCCAGGCGCGCGCCCTTGAAGGGCGGCTCCTGCTCATAGAAGAACCCGCGCACGCCGGCGTCATAGGCGGCGGGCAAGAGCTTTGGCCAATTGATCATGCCCGACCCGACTTCGGTCGGGTCCTGACGCAGCTCGAAATTGGCCTTGGTCGTCGGCTTGACGTCCTTGACGTGCATGTGGGTGAAGCGCCCGGGATGCGCCTTCAGCATCGCGAACGGGTCGTGGCCGGCGGCCGTCACCCAGCCGGCGTCCATCTCGAAGGTCACCAGGCTCGGATCCGTGCCCTTCAGCAGGATGTCCATGCCCGTGGTGTCGCCCAGCGGCGCGAGCTCGAAATTGTGGTTGTGATAGCCAGTGGCGATGCCGGCCTTCTTCAGGACGGCGGCCTTCTCGTTCAGGAAGTCGGCGTTCCACTTCCAGTCCTCGGCGGTCATCTGGGTCCCGGCCTGACGCAGATCGGCGCCGGTGAAGCGGTCCGGGATGTAGTGGATCGGCATGATCGCCGTCTTCACGCCGATCACGTGGAGGTCGTCGGCCAGTTTGGCCAAATCGCCGCTGAAGCTGGCGCCGGCGCCCTTGGGCTGGACGTGGGCGCTGGTGCAGGCCAGGCCCGCGCGGTCAAAGGCGGCGCGCAGCTCAGCCGGCGTGCGGCCAAGATACCCGGCCAGCTCCACCGTCTTGAAACCGATCTTGGAGACCGTGGCGAGCTGGGTGTCCAGCTCCTTCGCCAGATCCGGACCCAGGCTATAGAGCTGGATGCCCAACGGCAGCTTATGACGTTGGAAGAAGGTCGCCTGGGCGGCGCTGGCGGCGCCCGCGGCGGCGAAAGTCGCGACGCCGGCGGCGAGGAAGCCCCGCCGGGACAGGTCGGCGGCGGCGCGGGTGAGGTTGGCGGTCGTTCGCACGGGCTTTCCTTTTGGCTCGGGTCAGGGCTGGGCGGGGCTGGCGGCGGCCGGAGCGGCCTGGTCGGCCTCGCTCTCGGCGACCGGTCCCTTGGCCGGCGGGCGGAAGAAGACGGCCAGCAACAGGGTGGCGACCAACGCCATGCCGGTCGGGACCAGGAACAGGCTCGTATAGTCGACGGTCCCGTCGGTGGTGAGGCGGCTGATCAGCTCGGGGAACAGGAAGCTGGCGGCGACATTGCCAACGCCCAGGATCAAGAGGTTGAACAGGCCTTGCGCGCTGGAGCGGACGTCCTTGGGGAACACCGCGTCGACGAAGATGTAGACCGTCGCGAAGAAGAACGCGTAGCAGATCCCGTGCAGCAGCTGGACGGCGACGATCACCGGGATGCTGTCGGCGAAGAAGGCGAAGACGGCGAAGCGGGCGGCGTGGCCCAGGACGCCGATGATCATCGTGATCTTCCAGCCCAGCCGCGCCAAGACGCGCCCCAGGAAGAACATGGTCAGGATCTCGGCCACCTGGCCCAGGCTCAGCACGACCATCGACAGGTTGCCGGCGATCCCGACGCGGTTGGTCAGGAAGGCGTCGGCCATCACGAAATAGCCGTTGTGGATAACGGAATCGATGAAGGTGACGATGAACAGCACCAGCACGAACGGCGCGCCCAGGAGCTTGAACGCCCGTCGCCACGCCAGCTTGTCGACGCCCGCCTCCTCTTTGCGCGGCGGGGTGTGCGGCAGGGTCAGTGAGTAGGCGGCGAAGGCGAAGGACAGGATCGCTGCGACCAGGAAGATCCATCGCGTTTGTTCAACCGTAGCCTGCGCGCCCAGCAGGAAAACGAAGGGCCAGCTGACCAGAACCCAGCCCACCGTGCCGCCCATCCGCACCGCGCCAAACTCACCGGCTGGATCGCGCAGGTTGGCGAAGGCGATCGAGTTGGTCACCGACAGGGTCGGCACATAGACCAGACTGAAGACCAGGTAGCACAGGAAGAACGGCCAGAAGGTGGTCGAGAACGCCGTGCCGACCAGGGCCAGGCCGCCGATCAGGTGGCTCGCGGCCAGGAACCGCTCGGCCGAGAAGTTGCGGTCGGCGAACTGGTTCGAAAAGAAGATGCCGACAAGGGCCGCGACGCCCCAGGCGCTGCCGACCAGCGACTGCTGCCAGGGCGCAAAGCCCAACATGCCCATGTACGGAAAGATCTTCGGCGCCCAGGCGCCCCAGATCGCCAGTTGCAGCACCATCATCAGGAAGAGCCGGAAGCTCGTCTTCATGGTCCTGGCCTCCCCGACCAGCTATGGGCGGCGTTTTGGACCATTCCAGCCCCGCTCGCTCCGATGTAATCGAAATCATCGATAACAGGGGTCGGGCGAACCGGCAACCGGCTCCCGGCGTGTTCACGCACTCCAGCTTCGCCTTGCCAACGCTCGGAGCAGTCGCCAGTGTCGCCGCGATGGCGACCATTCAAGATGTTGCGCGGGCCGCAGGCGTGTCGACCGCGACCGTGTCGCGGGTGTTCAGCGCCCCCGAACTGGTGATCGAGTCCACGCGTCAGCGTGTGATGGCGGCCGTCGCCCAGCTTGGCTACGAGCCCAACTTCGCCGCCAAGAGCCTGCGCACCCTGAGGACGGAAAAAATCCTTGTCACGGTGCCCGACATCTCAAACCCGTTCTTCTCGCAGGTCATTCGCGGGGTCGAGGAAGCCGCGCTCGCCGCCGGCTACTCCGTCCTCCTGGGTGACACGCGACACGAGGAGGCTCGCGAGGAGCAGTATGCGGCCATGTTCCGGCGCAAGGAGGCCGACGGCCTGATCTTCCTGGGCCACCGCCTGCCCGAAGCTTTGGCCGAAATGGTCGCCGTCAAGGGCGTGAAGACGCCGATCGTCAACGGCTGCGAATTCCGGCCGGGCTTGGCGGTATCCAGCGCCCACATCGACAATGAGGGCGCCGCCGCCGAGGTGATGGAGCACCTCTATGGCCTGGGTCACGCCCGGATCGGCGTCGTCACGGGACCGCTGGCCAGCCCGATCAGCAGCGACCGCCTCTCCGGCGTACTGGCGGCCGCCCAGCGCCATGGTCGGGCCAGCGCGCTGCGTATCTCGATTGGCGACTTCTCGATCGAGTCGGGCGTCCGACAGGCTGGCGAGCTGCTCGACGAACCAGGTCGCCCGACGGCGATCTTCTGCTTCAGCGACGAAATGGCGATGGGCGCGCTGGAGGCGATCCGCCGACGCGGCCTCGTCTGTCCGCGCGACGTTTCGCTTGTCGGCTTCGACGACATCCGCTTCGCTCGCCACCTCGATCCGCAGCTCACCACGGTCAGCCAGCCGATGGAGGAGATCGGCCACGAGGTCGTGCGCCTCCTGCTCGATATCCTGGCCGGTCGCGCCACGACGCTGCAGAACGTCACCCTGCCCCACGAGCTGGTCGTGCGCGCGAGTACGGCCCCGCCCCCGGCTTAGGGCCTGGGCGAGAGCTCCCGCACCCAGATGTTGCGGAAGCTGATCGGCCTGCTGGGATCGCCATGCGCCTGCAGCTTGATCGGCGCCGGCCCGTGCGGCTTGTAGGACGGCTTGCCGATATAGACCGTCTCACCAGCTAGGACGGCGTTGTCCTGTACGAGCACGCCATTGTGCAACACCGTGACCGTCGCCGGTGAGGCGAGCCCGCCGGCCGCGTTGAAGCGCGGTGCTCGCCAGACAATGTCGTAGGTCTGCCACTCGCCAGGCTTGCGGCTGGCGTTGGCCAGCGGCGGATGCTGCTTGTAGACGCTCGCGGCCTGGCCGTTCACGTAGGTCTGGTTCTCGAAGGAATCGAGGATCTGCACCTCGTAGCCCGCGTCGCGCGGCCCTGTGGAGGCCAGGAAGACGCCGCTGTTGCCGCGCCCCTGCCCGCTCCCGTCGATATCAGCGGGGATCAGCCACTCAAGATGCAGTTGGTAGTCCTGGAACGCGCGCTTCGTCTCTATATTGCCCTTGGCCTTGTCCACCGTGACGGCCCCGTTGGCGACGGTCCAGGCGGCCGGCGACTTGTCCTGGCTCGACACCCACTGCTCGAGGCTCTTCCCATCGAACAGCACGATCGCGCCTGACGGCGCCTCGCCCACGACGGCCGCTGGCGCGACGAGCATCGGCTTGGGGTTCCAGACCTCGGTGTCTTCCGGGCGGGCCTGAGCAAGCGCCGAAGACGAGGCGAAAAGCCCGACCAAGCCAAAGGCCCTCAGTAAGATCCGGATCATGCGCGACCTCCCACGACTCCACTGCGCGTAGCGGATATGATCCCGATCAATCTGTCGACCCTCTCCCCGTGGCATGAGGCGAAGGTCGCTGTCGGCGGCGTTTCACGGGTCTTCGGCGATGATGGACGAGACAGCGCCCCGCGCGGCAAGGCGCCCCTGGGTCTGGCTCCTGAGCGCTGGCCTTCTGGTGGCCCTCGGCGTCATCGGCGCCGTCGTCCTGCGCCCTCCCGCCGTAGAGATCGCCAAGGCCCGAACCGGAGAAGCCGTCGACGTGATCTACGCGTCCGGTGTCGTCGACTATGTGCGCCAGGCGCATGTCGCGCCCATCGTGACCGCCCCGATACGGCGCGTGGATGTGGCCGAGGGCGACTGGGTGAAGCCCGGGCAGTCGCTGGCTCAGCTTGAAGACGGCCCGGCGCAAGGCACGGCTCTGCAGCTGGCGGCTCAAGCTTCGCAGGCGCGGATCGTCGCCGGCCGAACTCGCAGACTTTTTGAGGCCGGTTTCGCCGCGCGCGCGGCCGATGACGACGCCCAGGCGCAGGCGCGCGCCGCCACCGCCGCCGCCGAAAGCGCCGCGGCCCGCCTTCGGGACTATCGGCTGACGGCGCCGTTCGCCGGCCGGGTGTTGCGACGCGAGGCCGAGCCCGGCGATCTCGGAACCGTCGGGACAGCGCTGTTCGTCATCGCCGATCCCCAGACGCTGCGCATCACCGCCGACGTGGACGAGCGCGACATCGCCAGGCTGAAGCCCGGCGTCCAGGCGCTGATCCGCTCTGACGCTTTTCCAGGGCGGACCTTCGAGGGCCGTGTATCGCTGATCACTCCCGCGGGCGACGCCAAGGGACGGGTGTTCCGCGTCCGTATCGCCCTACCCGCCGACAGCGGCCTACCGCCGGGCATGACGGTGGAGACCAATCTCGTGACCGATCGCCGCGCCAGGGCGGTGCTGGCGCCGTCCAGCGCGGTGCGCGATGGCGTCGTCTGGATCCTGCGAGACGGACGCGTCCGACGCGTCGCTGTCCGCGTTGGCGCGGTCGGCGCCGATCTGACCGAGATCCAATCGGGAGTCGCTGCGGGCGAATCCGTGATCGCGCGGCCGCCGACGGGCCTCAAGGACGGCCAGCGCGTGCGGGTGGCGAAGGGGCCATGAGCCCGCCCTCCGTCCTGGCGAACATCGCGCTGGCGCACCTGCGGGTCCGCGCCCGCCAGACCCTGGTCGCGACCCTGGGTGTCGCGATCGGCGTGGGCTTCTTTCTCGCCGTCTCCGGGATGATGGTCGGCTCGCAGAAGGACTTCATCCGCACGCTCGTCGACTCCGCGCCGCACATCATCGTTCGCGACGAACAGCGCCGCCCTGTCCGTCAGCCGGCTCTGGACGCCTTTCCCGGGGCGGCGGTGGCCGTCCGCGGCCTGCGGCCTCAGGAAGAGGTGCGGGGGCTCAAGGATTGGCCCGCCATGCTGGCCGACGCTCGCGCCATTTCAGGCAGCCTCGCAGCCCCCTCCCTGAGCGGCGCGGTGACGATCGCCTATGCCGGCCGCAATGCGGCTGTCGCCCTCAACGGCGTGGACCCGCGTCTCGAGGGGCGACTGGCTAAGATCAACGAGAGCCTGACAGGCGGCGCCTTGAACGACCTGGAGGCGCGCCCCGACGGCATCATCATCAGCCGGCCGCTCGCCGACCGGCTCGGCGCGCAGCTGGGCGACACGCTGGTGGTGACATCTCCGACCGGCGCGCTACAGCGGATGCGGATCCTGGCGCTGATCGAGCCCGACGCCCGCGCCGGGTTCTACGCCGGCGACACCGTCGCCTACGGCCTGCTCCGCACGGCGCAGGTGGTGTTCGCGCGCCCCAGCATCGTGAACCAGATCCACATCCGGTTGGCGGACTCCGCCGACGCCGAGGTCCAAGCCAAGCGGCTCGAGACGCGCTGGGGCTACAAGTGGGAGTCTTGGCAGGAACGGTCGGTGGACATCCTGAACCTGCTCGTGGTGCGTAACATCATCATGTACGCGGTGATCCTGGCGATCCTGATCGTGGCCAGTTTCGGGATCTATACGGCCGTCTCGAACAGCGTCGCCGACAAGCGGCGCGACATCGCGATCCTGCGCGCCATGGGCTTCACCACGGGCGACGTGCAGGCGATCTTCCTTCTGGAAGGCTTGCTTGTCGGGGTGCTGGGCGCGGCGGTCGGTTTCGCGATCGGCACGGGCCTCCTGCAGGTGCTCGCCAGCCTGCCTCTGTCCATGGGCGGCAAGCCGCTGGTCCTGCCGCTGGATCGCAGCCTGCCGCAGTATTTGCTGGCGGGCGGCGCCTCGTTGAGCGCCGCGCTGGTCGCGGCCTGGCTGCCCGCCCGCAAGGCGGCGAACGTCGATCCCGTCGCCATCTTGCGAGGCGCGGCATGAGCGCCCTGATCGAAGTCCGCTCGGCGACAAAAGTCCTCTCCGATCCCGAACCCTTCACCCTGGTTGACGGCGTCAGCCTCTCCGTGGAGGCCGGTCAGATGGTGGCCATTGTCGGGCCGTCGGGCTGCGGGAAGTCGTCTCTGCTCTATCTGCTCGGCCTTCTCGATCGGCCGACCCGTGGCGAGGTGCTGATCGACGGGCGCCAGACTGGGGGGCTCAACGACGGCGAGCGAACCCGGCTGCGCCTGGAGCGGATCGGATATGTCTTCCAGTTCCACTTCCTGCTGCCGGAACTGACAGCCCGGGCCAATGTGGCGCTTCCGATGCGTCGCCTCGGCCGGAAGTCGGGTCCGGACATCGATCAAGCCGTTCAGGCGCTGCTCGAAAAGCTTGGCGTCGCCACGCAGGGGGACCGGCGCCCAGACCGCCTCTCCGGCGGCCAGCGTCAGCGCGTGGCGATCGCGCGAGCGTTGGCGAACGATCCAGCAATCCTTCTGGGCGACGAGCCGACGGGCAATCTCGACAGCGTCAATACCCGGCTGGTGATCGAGGAGTTCCAGCGCCTCGCTCACATCGAAGGGCGCGCCGTCGTCTGCGTGACCCACGACGAAGGTTTCGCCGAAGCGGCGGATCGGCGCATTCGGATGCTGGATGGTCGGATCGTCGATGAGAGCTGAGGCGCGTGTCAGGCGGCGAAACGCGCGTCCAAGGCTTCTAGGCGAACCAAGATCCGATCCAGCGTCGAGCGCTTGACCGGTTTGCCGTCGCGCAACTTGGTCCAGGTCGTCTCGCTGATGGCGTAGCACTCGAACAGGTGCTCGCGCGTGACGGCGGGCAGCCGGGCGCGAAGGCGCTGGAAGATTTCTCGGGAAGCGGTGACGGTTTCAGCCATGGGAAAGCGCGGAGCAGTTACGCACGAGAAGATGTCTCTACCGCGTCCCTATGACGGTCTTGTTGGTCCGTCATATTTCAGCGCTGTTACGCAGAACCAAGTTTCGACCAAAATCGCCACGCTCGGCAACTGGCGGCTATCTTGCGGGCGCTCGCAGCTGGAAGCGGAGGCCGTCGTACGCCGGCTCGACCCCGGGCGGCAATTTGGCCGCCAGCGCATGATAATCGAGATCGATGTGAAGGTTCGTCAGGATCGCCCGTTTGGGCTTCACCCGAGCGATCCACTCCAACGCCAACTCGACGTGGGCGTGGGTCGGATGCGGCGTCCAGCGCAGAGCGTCGACGATCCAGACCTCGAGATCGGCGAGATCGGCCCAACTGCTCTCCGGGATGGCCCGAACGTCGGGCGTATAGGCGACATCGCCGATCCGGTAGCCGACGGCGCGGACTTCGCCGTGATCGACGTCGAACGTGTGGACCAGGATGTCTCCGCTGGGGCCCGAGATCTCGAAATCATGGCCCAGGGGCGGAAGCAGAAGAGGCTCGCAGATCGCCGGGTAACCGCCCTGGCTGCGAAAGACGTACTCGAAGCGCCTGAGCAGACCGTCGTGCGTCGCCTGATCCATATAGGTCGGGATGCGGACACGCTGGTTCAGGAAGAAGGGCCTCAGATCGTCGATGCCGTGCGCCTGGTCGGCATGGTCGTGCGTGAAGAGCGCCGCGTCCATCCGCCGTACCCCGGCGGCGACCGTCTGCAGGCGCAGGTCGGGCGAGGTGTCGATGATGACCGTCGTCTGATGGGTTCGACCGCCCTCGCCCAGACGCCGCACCAGCAGCGAACAGCGCGAGCGGTGGTTCTTCGGCTCGTCCGGATCGCAGTCGCCCCAGTTGCCGTCGGCGCGGGGAACGCCGCCGGAGGAGCCAGAGCCCAGAATCGTGAACTCCAGCGAAGCGCTCATGGGCGAGGAATCCGATCGAACAGGGCGAAGAAGGCGTCTTCGGTGCGTTGCTCGGTCTCCGCCCGGCTCCAGCCCCGGATCTCCGCCAGCTTGTCGTAGATGTGCGGCAGATAGGCCGGCTCGTTGCGGCGACCGCGCATGGGAACGGGCGCCAGGTAAGGGCAGTCGGTCTCGACGATGATCCGGTCGGCCGGCATGTCGCGGATCACCGCCCTCACCTCCTCGGCCGTCTTGAAGGTGGCGATGCCGGACACCGAGAACCACGCGCCCAGCTTGGCGGCGCGTCGAGCGAGGTCTGGGCCGCTGGTGTAGCAATGCATCAGGATCTTGAACGGACCGGCGGCGTGCTCGGTTTCAAGGATCTCACCCATCACCTCGTCGGCCTCGCGCGTGTGGACGACGAGCGGCAGGCCGCTCTCCCGCGCGGCGATGCAGTGCTGACGGAACACCTCCGCCTGCACCTCGCGCGGCGAAAGATCGTAGTGGAAATCCAGACCGCACTCGCCGATCCCGATCACCCTTGGACGGCTGGCCAGCTCGACAAGGCGCGCGGCGGTGAGGCCGGGATCTTCCTTGGCCTCGTGCGGGTGCGTGCCGACCGTGCACCAGATGTCCGGCTCGGCCATGGCTATGGCGTGCACCGCCTCGAAGGACGAAACCTTGTCGCAGATGGTGACCATCATGGCGATCCCGGCCTCGCGGGCCCGGGCGATCACGGCGTCCTTGTCCTCGGCGAACTGGGGCGCGTGGAGATTCACATGGCTGTCGATGAGCATGCGCTCACATCGCCGCCTTGGCCGCCGCGCGCAAGTCCGAGATGACGCTCCAGAACACGTCGCCCCGGTCGAGGTTCACCGCCTCGGCCTCGCCGGGCACGCTGGACAAGCGCTCCCACGCCGCGGCCCACCGATCGAGACCTGGCGAGTTCTTGCCGTCGGCGGCGACCTGCGTTGCGAAGATCCGCACCTGATCGGCCATGCGGTCCATCAGCAGCTCGAACCGCGCCGCGCCCTCCGCGCCCCGGAACGTGTCGGCCATGGCCAGCAGCGCGCCCTCGTCGATCTTGGGTAGCGCCCGCAGGATCTCGTTGGCGGCGTCGTCGATGGCGATCGCGCCGGCGGCGGCCAGCTGCAGCGCCCTGCCGGGCGCGCCATGCGCCATCCGCGCCAAGCGTTCGGCGTCTCTGTGCGGCAGGTCGGCCATACGTTCGACCATGTCGGCGGCCGCAGGAACGCCCGGCGCCGGAACCGGCAGGCGACGACAGCGCGACCGGATGGTCGGCAGCAGTTTCCCCGGCGCATGGCTGATCAGCAGGATCACCCCGCGCGCTGGCGGTTCCTCCAGCGTTTTCAGCACGGCGTTGGCGGCGTTGACGTTCAAGTCGTCGGCGGCGTCGATGATCGCGACCCGGTACGGCGAGATAGCCGGCGAGTTGGCGAAGAACTCCGGCAGCCTGCGGGCCTCGTCGACGGGGATGGACTTGCGCGCCTTGCCGTCATCGGTCAGCCGCTCCAGCACCATCAGGTCCGGATGCGAGCGGGCCGCCACCTGGCGGCTGACGACATCCGACGGGGCCGCGCCCAGCAGACCCAGCGACGGCTCGGGACGAGCCCCCAGCAGGCGCCGCGCCATGCGGTAGGCCAAGGTCGCCTTGCCCACGCCTTCGGGACCGGTCAGCAGCCAGGCGTGGTGCAGGCGTCCGCGATCGAGCGCGTCCAGGAACGCCTCCTCGGCGGCTGACTGGCCTTCCAGCGTATAGACGTCGCGAGGGTGCGCCGGCGCGGGCATCAGCGTTCGAGCCTCTGGTCGACCGTCCGGCTGATCGCGGCGGTCACGGCGTCAATATCCGCGTTGGCCTCGATGACGACGCAGCGCTCGGGCTCACGCCGCGCGATCTCGAGATAGCCTGCGCGGAGGCGTTCATGGAACGCCAGACCCTTGGACTCAAAACGCGCCGCCCCGCCGCGCGCCTCGGCGCGCTCGAGGCCGATCTCGGCCGGCAAATCGAGAATGAGCGTCAGGTCCGGGACGGTTCCGCTCAGGACATGATCCTCCAGCGACGCGATCAAGCTGGCCGGCGCGTCGCCGCCGGCGCCCTGATAGGCCCGCGTCGAGTCGGCGAAGCGGTCGCAAAGGACGACCGCGCCGCGCGCCAAGGCCGGTCGGATCACCCGCTCCACATGGTCGCGGCGAGCGGCGTACATCAGCAGCGTCTCGGTGACGGGCGACCAGCGGTCGGCTGCGCCATTGACCAGCAGCTCCCGTATCGCTTCAGCCCCAGGACTTCCGCCGGGCTCGCGGGTCACGACGACGTCATGGCCCGCGGCCTGCAGCCGCTCGGCCAAGCGGCGGATCTGGGTGGACTTCCCAGCCCCCTCGCCGCCCTCGAAACTGATGAAGAAACCCTGGGTCACCGGCCTCAATTCGACCGGATCGCAGGGCTTGTCCAGAGGGCTTAGGGCCGAAGCACCGTCGCGCCCGCATAGCCAAGCGCCTCGACCCTCTGGCGCAGGCTCCAAGCCTCGCCCTCGTCCTCGCCGGCGGCGACGACGACGCGGTAGAGCGTGCCGCTGGGGCGTTCGAGCGGCTCGATCCGCGCGGACCCCGCCAGCGCCAATTGCTGAACGGCCTTCTCGGCGTTCTCGCGGCTGGAGAAGGCGCCGGCCTGGATCCGGAAGCCCGCCTTGGCCGCAGGCGCCACCGACGCTGTGGTTGCCAGGGTGGGCGGGCGCTTCACGGGATCGGGCGGATTGATCGGCGGGGCCGAGAGGCTCGGCGATGGCGACCACTCGGGCTCAGACTTAGCCGGCAGGACCTGCACGCGTTGCGGCGGCTCCTGAATCGCCTCGAAGCCGCGCGCCGGCGGCTCGGCGCGGCTCGGCGCCCGAGCGTACTGACGCGGCGGATCAAACACGCTCTTGGGCGCTGGGCCGATATATTTGACCCGCACTTTGGCTACGCCCTGGCGCCGGTAGCCGAGCTCCTCGGCCGCGGCCTTGGAAAGGTCGATGACACGGTCGCCGACGAACGGCCCTCGGTCATTGACCCGCACGATCATCCGTCGCCCATTGTCGAGGTTCGTCACCTCCACAAGGCTCGGCAGCGGCAGGGTCTTATGCGCCGCCGACGGGATGTCCATGTCAAAGATCTCGCCGTTCGCGGTGCGACGGTTGTGGAACTGCTCGCCGTACCAGGAGCCGGTTCCGACGACGTTGTAGTCGCGATCTTCCTTCGGATAATACCAAACACCGTTGATCTGATAGGGCTTTTCGGTCCCGCGTAGCGGCTTGCCGTTGGGCCCCACCATGTCGCTGGGACGCGGCGCGGCGTTGCGTGCGCCGATCATCGGCCGACCCACCTCGTACTTGGGCGTCGCGCAGGCGGCCAGGCTGAGGGCCACGAAAACGAAGAGCCCCTGGAGACGGATCACCCGCCAAAAGCGATCGATTTGCTGGTCCATGCGCATGCCGTCCAGACGAGGAGCCCGCCCCTCTGATCGATCATGGTGACCGAATTGTTTTGAAGTCTGGTTAAGGCTTTTGCGGTCTGGTTAAGGCGATGACGCGCTGATATAGCCGCCTGCTCCGGACAGGTGGCCGAGTGGTTTAAGGCAGCGGTCTTGAAAACCGCCGTAGGTGAAAGCCTACCGTGGGTTCGAATCCCACCCTGTCCGCCACCCTTTTTCGTGGCGAAAACCCTTTCAGGACAAGCATGTCGGCGAACCGAACCGCGCTCTATGGCCAGGCCGACCACGATCTGGCGCCGTCCGCGCCGGACGCGATCCAGCTCTCTCCCCTGATGGTCGGATCAAGCGACATCGCCGCCATCGAAGCCGAATCTCTTAACGCTGTGACGGTCCGCGCGCCCGCCGGCGCGGTTGAGCGACGCTTCGTCCTGGCCCACGCTCTGCGCGCCTTGGCGCCGGGCGCTCGTCTGACGGCCTTCGCGCCAAAGGACCGCGGCGGCCTGCGGCTGAAGAAGGAGCTCGAATCGTTCGGCTGCGACGTCGGCGAGAGCGCCCGTCGGCACAACCGCATCTGCATGGTCGTTCGCCCCGCCGCGCCCAAGGGCCTGGAGGAGGCCATCGCAGCCGGCGCGCCGCGCCAGATCGCAGAGAACGGTCTCTGGACCCAGCCGGGCGTCTTCAGCTGGGATCGCCTGGACGCCGGCAGCAACGCCCTGCTGCAAGCCCTTCCCGCGTTCTCCGGCGCCGGCGCTGACTTCGGCGCAGGCATTGGCCTGCTGGCGTTGAACGTCCTGGCGTCGAAGACGGTGACCAAGCTGACCCTGGTCGAGCTGGATCGTCGGGCGATCGAGGTCTCCAAGCGCAATGTCGCCGACCCGCGCGCCGTTTTCGTCTGGGGCGACGTCCGCCATGAGGCGGCGGACCTGAAGGATCTGGACTTCATCGTCAGCAATCCGCCGTTCCATGAAGGCGGCGGCGAAGACAAGGCGCTGGGCCAGGCCTTCATCCGCGCGGCGGCCGGCGCGCTGCGCAAGGGCGGCGCGCTCTGGATGGTCGCCAACCGCCACCTGCCCTACGAGGCGATTCTTGCCGAGAGCTTCGCCAAGGTCCGACTGGTCGGGGAAGGCGGCGGCTACAAGGTCTTCGAGGCGCGCAAATGAGCAAGGCGCTGATGGCCCGCCTGGACCGGCTGCTGGCCAATCTCGGCTATGGCAGCCGCAAGGAGGTCCAGGCCTTGGTCGCGGCCGGCAAGGTGGTTCTGGACGGCAAGCCGCTGAAGGACGCCGGCCTCCGCATCGCCGTGGACGCGACCTTGCCCGAGCGCATGACGATCCGCGGCGTCGCCGTCGATCCTCCGGCGCCGCTGGTGCTGATGATGCACAAGCCGCTCGGCGTGGTGTGCTCGCACAAGGAGGACGGCGAGAAGATCTACGACCTACTGCCGCGCCGCTGGCGGCTGCGGGACCCGGCTTTGTCGACTGTCGGCCGGCTCGACAAGGAGACCAGCGGCCTCATCCTGATCACCGATGACGGCGACTTCCTGCACCGTGTGATCTCACCCAAGCGCCATGTGCCGAAGACCTATCTGGCAAGGCTGGATCGTCCGCTGAGCGGCTCGGAGGGCGAAACCTTCGCCGCCGGGACGCTGATGCTGGAGGGCGAGGAAAAGCCTCTTCTGCCGGCGCGGCTTGAGATCGTCGACGAGCGTACGGCGCGCCTGACGATCACCGAAGGCCGCTACCACCAGGTCCGGCGGATGTTCGCCGCGGTCGGCAACCACGTGACCGACCTGCACCGCGAGCGAATCGGACGCCTGGTCCTGCCCGACGATCTCGAGCCGGGCCAGCATCGTATCCTGCCGGCCGGCGAAGCCGAGACGGTGTTCGTCGATGGCTGAGCCGATCCTCGTCGACGCCCGAGGGCATCACTGCCCCGTGCCGACCCTGAAACTTCGCAAGGCTCATGAGGCCGCCGCGCCGGGGGCCGAGCTCGTGCTGTGGGCGACCGATCCGATGGCGCGGATCGACGTGCCGCACTTCGCCGGTCAGATCGGCGCCACGGTGCTCGAGATCGCTGACTTGGCCGGCGGCGTGATCAGCTTCCGGATTCTGAAGGCGGCCTGAGCGGGATCGCCTTGGGGCCTTCCAGCAGCGCCCGCGGCCGCTCGTCCAGCGCGATCTCCACCTCGGTCGCCAGCGCGCCGCCGAAGAAGATGGCGTTCACGCTCCACGACAGCCAGATCAGGAAGATGATGACCGCCGAGATCGAGCCATAGGTCGCGCCCAGGTGCACGATCTTCTCGACATAGAAGGCGCTGGCCCAGGACATGAAGACGCAGAGGGCCGCCGCGGCGACGCCGCCCGAGGTCGAAGCGCGCCAGCCGACCGGCGCCCGCGACATGGCGTAGCGATAGACCAGCGTCATGCCGACCACGATGCCGAAGCTGGCCCAGGTCCACTCGCTCTGGATCCACGAGACGCCGGCCAAGGGGCGCAGGTTCAACGCCGAGCCCAGCAGTCGCAGGGTCAGGAAGACGCCCGACATGAAGAAGAGCAGGCCGAAAGCGGCGATCAGGACCAGCAGCGCCATCAGGTTGAAACCGAAGAAGCCGCGCTGGTTCTCCTCGTCGTGGATGAAGGAGAGCCCCGCCAGCAGCGCCTTGAAGCCGCGATGGGCGGCATAGGCGCCGACGATCAGCACGACCGCGCTTTGCAGCGAGACCGCGCTCCCGGGGGCGTGGGCCAGACGCCCGAACTCGTCCTGGAACATGCCCCGCGCCCCGGACGGAATCAGCTCGGCCAGCTTGTTGGCCTGCCGCGCGGCGGTCTCAGGCGTCAGGAACAGGCTGTAGAGGCCGATCAGAATCGCCAGGCCGGGAAACACCGCCAGCAGGGCGAAGAAGGAGACGCCGCCGACATAGAGCATGACATCGCGGCCCCAAAGCCGCGAGAGGGCCAGCCCCAGTACGCGGAGGATCTCACGAGCCCAGTGGATTGGATCAAGGTCGAGGTCGCGCCAGCGGATCTGGTGGAGCGGATCGTTCATCCGGCGGACCATGGCGGCGCGGGCCCCGGAAGTCAAAGACGCGCCGTCCCGAAGAACGACGCGCCTTTCAAGGCTTGGCCTGGAACCGATCGCCGCATCGAGGGACGGATGGCGCGGAGACCGATCGACCTTTGCAGACTAGGGCCGCCCGCCTGAACCGGACCTGAACGACATCAGAGCGCGCCGGACGCCTTCAGCCCGGCGATCGCGTCGACGGAGAAGCCCCAGTCCGCCAGGGCTGCGTCATTGTGGGCGCCGATCTTCGGCGGGGGCCCCTGGATGGCGCCCGGAGTGGCCGAAAAGCGCGGCGCGGGCGCCGGCTGGGTCACGCCCTCGACCTCGACGAAGGTCTGGCGCGCGGCGTTGTGCGCGTGCTTGGGCGCCTCGTCCATGGTCAGCACCGGCGCGAAGCAGACGTCGGTGGCGTCCATGATCGCGCACCATTCGTCGCGAGGCTTGGTCCTGATGACGGCCGCCAGCTTCTCGCGCAGCTCCGGCCACTCCTCGCGGCTCATCTGGTGCTGGAACTGCGGGTCGGAAATCCCCGTCTTTTCCAGCAGAAGCAGATAGAACTGCGGCTCGATCGAGCCGATCGAGATCCACTTGCCGTCGGCGCACTGGTAGGTGTCGTAGAAGTGGGCGCCGCCGTCGAGCAGGTTGGTCCGACGCCCTTCGTTCCACATGCCGCCGGCCTTGAAGCCGTAGAACATCGCCATCAGCGAGGCCGCGCCGTCGCTCATGGCGCAGTCGATCACCTGCCCCTGCCCGGTGGCGCGCGCATGGATCACCCCCGCCAGCAGGCCGAACGCCAGATAGAGCGCGCCGCCGCCGAAGTCGCCGACCAGGTTCAGCGGCGGCACCGGCTTGTCCTGCGTCCCGATCGCATCCAGCGCGCCGGTGATGGCGATGTAGTTCATGTCGTGGCCGGCGGCCTTGGCGTAGGGCCCCGTCTGGCCCCAGCCGGTCATGCGGCCATAGACGAGCTTGGGACTACGCGCCAAGGCGACATCAGGCCCCAGACCGAGGCGCTCCATCACGCCGGGTCGGAACCCCTCGATCAGTCCATCGGCCTGCTCCAGGAGCTTCAGGCAGGTCTCGATCGAGTCGGGATGCTTCAGGTCCAGCGCCACCGAGCGCCGGCCGCGCGCCGTCACGTCGGCCGGAGAACCGCGCCCCTGCCCCTTGCGGTCGACCCGGACGACATCGGCGCCGAGGTCCGACAGCAGCATGCCGCAGAACGGCCCCGGACCGATGCCGGCGAACTCGACGATCTTCAGTCCCGAAAGCGGCCCTTGGCCCATGACGTCGTCTCCCTTCCGGCTCTCCTGAAGCGGCCGGTCCGCCATACTAGAGCGGGCCTGACGTTCGGTCAGGCAAGCCCTGGCGCGCGATCGCCCGGCGATCTTCGATTCGCCCCCAGCCTGCGGCGTTGCGCGGCTTTGACCCGGGCCTTGGTCTGCTATGTTGCCGCGACGAATCTCGAAGCTCGCCGCCCCGTCGGCAAGGCGAGCATTCGGGCGGAGGTTGGTTTGGCGGCAGACGCCCGTATCCTGATCGTGGCGCGCGACGACGTTCGCGCCGGACCGCTGGCCGAAGGGCTTGACCGTCTGGGCTGGCGAACGATCACCGCGCGCGGTCCCTATGCGGCCGTCGCCGCCTTGGGCGACCTGCCGATCGAGGCGGTGATCGTCGACCTGGCCAGCTCGGGTCCGGACATCCAGACCCTGTCTCGCCGCCTGAAGGCCGCGGTCGCGCCGCGCCGCCTGCCGGTGATCGCCATCGGCGAGCCCGAGAACGACTATCGCGACCAGACTTTCGACCTGACCCTGTCGCCGCCCCTGCATCCCTCGCAGGCGGCCCTGCGCCTGGAGACCCTGGTCCGCACCGCCATCGCCGAGGAAGAGTTCGAGCTGCGCCTCGAGACCTTCGGCGACCGAGGCCGCCGCCTGGACCTGCCCGAGCAATCCGAAGCGCCGTTCCGCGTGCTGGCCGTCGGCGAGCCCGCCCCGCAATTCCTGGCGCTCTCCAACGCCCTGCAGCGCAGCGGGGCCGAGGTCGTCGGCGCCTTCACCGCCTACACCGCCTTCGACTATCTGCATGAGCGGTCGTTCGACGCCGTGGTGCTGTGGGCAGGCGACAGCCAGCAGGAGGCGCTGTCGATCGCGGCGGGCATGCGCCGCAACACCCGCCTCTATCACATACCGGCCCTGCTCTATCTGAAGGCCGAAAGCTATGTGACCATGTCCGACGCCTTCCATCGCGGCGTCTCGGACGTGGCCTCGCCGGAGACGCCCGAGACCGAGACGGCCCTGCGCGTGATGGAGCTGGCCCGCAGCTTCCGTCGCGGCGAGGCGATCCGGGGCGCGCTGGAAAAGGCCCGCAGCTCGGGCCTGATGGACGCCGCCACCGGCCTCTTCACCCGCGACCTGTTCGCCGCGCACCTGGCTCGATTGGCCACCGCCGCCCGCGAGCGGGCCCGGCCGCTGTCGATCTGCGTGCTGCGGGTCGCCGACAAGCCCGACACGACCTGGGCGCGTCAGAACGGCTGGCTGGATCGCGCCATTCCGCAGATCGGCTCGATGATCGGCCGCCTGGTCCGCGTCGAGGACACGCCGGCCCGCCTGTCGACGGAAGTCTTCGCCCTCGCCTTGCCGGCGACCAACCAGAACGCCGCCCGCGCCGCCGCCGAGCGGATCGCCGCCGTGATCGGCTGCACCGCCTTCGACGCCGGCGAGGATCGCCCGCCGTTCGTCTGCGAGTTCGACATCGGCGTGGCCGAGGTCCAGCCCGGCGAAGGCGCGGTCAAGGCGCTGGAGCGCGCGGCCGCCGCAGCCTTGAAGCGCGAGGTCGGCTGACCGGTCGCGCTTGGGGGCGCGCCGGCCGATGGCTATATGAGCATCGTCCCGTCGCGGACAGAGTTTCCCGAGGAGCCTGCCGTGGCCCAGTCCCAGCCCATGATCATCGACGTCGTCGCCGATGTCGTCTGCCCCTGGTGCTATCTCGGTTGGCGACGGCTGAAGTCGGCCCTGGCCCTGCGGCCGAACCTGGAAGCGCAGGTGATCTGGCGCCCCTACCAGCTGGATCCGTCGCTGCCCGAGGAGGGCGTCGACCACAAGGCCTACATGGCCCAGAAGTTCAAGGACCCCGACCGGCTGAAGGCGGTCCACGCGGCCCTGGTCGAGGGCGGCGCCGAGGAAGGCATCACCTTTGATTTCGAGGCCATTGATCTTTCGCCCAACACCAACGCCGCCCATCGCCTGATCCGCTGGGCCCTGACGGCCGGCGTGCAGGACCCGGTCGTGGAAGCCTTGTTCAAGGCCTATTTCGAGCAGGGCCTGGACATCGGCGATCCTGTCGTTCTGGCCGACATCGCCGAGGCCGCGGGCATGGAGCGTCTGGTGGTGCTGCAACTGCTCTCCGAAGGGGCCGACAAGGAAGCCGTGGCCCGCGAGCACGCCATGGCCGTCCAAGGCGGCGTGACCGGCGTGCCGTTCGCCATCTTCGCCGGCAAGGTCGCCGTGGTCGGCGCCGAGACGCCCGAGCGGATCGCCGAAGCGATCGACCAGGCCCTGGCGGCTTGATCCACGTTCCCCCTCCCCCTTGATGGGGAAGGGCCGGGGATGGGGTGATCGCCGAGCTGGCGGCCGCGCGCTGTATCGACCGCTGAGTTCACCCCCCCTACCCCTCCCCATCAAGGGGAGGGACGTGTTTCATCGGCTTCACGCGGTTTCCCGCAGAAGGGATGGAAAGGGACGCGGAGCGCCGGACATCCGTCCGGAGAAGATTGAATAATACCGTTTCGACGAAGCCCGACACTCCGCGCGACCGTTATCCGCCAGCGTCCCGTCGGGTGGCCCTGTTCAGGCCTTACCGGGACCTGGGCCTCCCGTTTCCGAGAGACCCAGCGGTCGGAGAGGACGGGCTTTCAGCCAGACACGCCCTTTTGCCTCCAACCACGCCGACGGCGGGCGGGTGAGCCCAGCAAGCTCATCCCCGGACCGTCCGAGTATCCCCCTCGAACCTGTCCCCGCTCGATCGCCCCCCGCCGCCACGATGGTCGCTGGCCATGCGCCCTTTCCTCGCGACGAGGTGGGTAAAGCATAAGGGCGGTTTCAACGCGGATGATGGAGCGGGGTGTAAAAGTTGGAAGTGTTTGAAATCGTTGAGTTCGATTCCGGATACGCGGATCATAGAGCGCCGCGAACGCTCGTACTTGCCCCCTCCGCGCTAACGCGCTCCTCCCCCGGAGGGGGAAGAAGGGGCGCGTTTCCTTCCGCCCCCTCTGGGGGCGGACGACCTGCGAAGCAGGTCAGGTGGGGGCCTGCGGCGGCGGCCGCCCTACCCCTTCGCCAGCTTCGCCAGCTGGGTCAGGATCTTCTCGGCCGCGTCGAGACGCTGGGCCGGGGTCTCCCACTCGCCCTTCACGACCACCTTCTGGTCGGGACGCACCTTCCAGATCAGGCTGTTCTTGGCGACGAACTGGACGAGCGCCAGCGGGTTGGCGAATTCGTCGTTGCGGAAGCTGGCGACCGCGCCCTTGGGGCCGACGTCGATCTTGGCGACATTGGCCTCGCGGCACAGGCCCTTGATCGCGACGACCTTGAGCAGGGAGTCCGTCTCGGGCGGCAGCGGGCCGAAGCGGTCGATCATCTCGGCGGCCAGGGCTTCGCGGTCGTTGGCCTTCTCGGCTTCCGACAGGCGACGATAGAGCGACAGGCGCACATTGAGGTCCGGCACGTAATCGTCGGGGATCATCACGGCCGCGCCGGTGTTGATCTGCGGCGACCAGCCCCGGTCTTCCAGCAGGGCCTCTTGACCTTGCCGTTGCTTCAGCTCGGCGACGGCGTCCTCCAGCATCTGCTGGTAAAGCTCGACGCCGATCTCCTTGATGTGGCCGCTCTGCTCGTCGCCGAGCAGGTTGCCGCCGCCACGCTGGTCCAGGTCGTGGCTGGCCAGCTGGAAGCCCGCGCCCAGGCTGTCCAGCGACTGCAGCACCTGCAGGCGCTTCTCGGCCGACAGGGTCAGCGACTTCTCGACCGGCGTGGTCAGATAGGCGTAGGCGCGGGCCTTGGAGCGGCCGACGCGGCCCCGGATTTGATACAGCTGGGCCAGGCCGAACATGTCGGCGCGGTGGACGATCAGCGTATTGGCCGACGGGATATCGAGCCCACTCTCCACGATCGTGGTCGCAAGAAGCACGTCGTACTGGCCCTCGTAGAAGGCCGTCATCACGTCCTCCAGCTGGGTGGCCGACATCTGGCCGTGGCCGACGACGTACTTCACCTCCGGGACCTGGGTGCGGAGGAACTTCTCGATGTCCTCCAGGTCCTTGATGCGCGGCACGACGTAGTAGGACTGGCCGCCGCGATACTTCTCGCGCAGCAGGGCCTCGCGCAGGGTCACCGGGTCGAACGGGCTGATGTAGGTGCGCACCGCCAGGCGATCGACCGGCGGGGTCGCGATGATCGACATCTCCCGGATGCCCGACAGCGCCATCTGCAACGTGCGTGGGATCGGCGTGGCGGTCAGGGTCAGCATGTGCACGTCGGCGCGAAGCTCTTTCAGCTTCTCCTTGTGCTTGACCCCAAAGTGCTGCTCCTCGTCGACGATGACGAGGCCCAGGTCCTTGAACGACACCTGCTTGGACAGGATGGCGTGGGTGCCGACCACGATCTCGAACTGGCCATTGGCCAGGCCCTCGCGGGTCTCGGCCGCTTCCTTGCCGGTGACCAGGCGCGACAGGCGCGTAACCTTGACCGGCCAGCCCTGGAAGCGGTCCTTGAAGGTTTTGTAGTGCTGGCGCGCCAGCAGCGTGGTCGGGCAGACGATCGCCACCTGCTTGCCGCTCATCGCCACCACGAAGGCCGCGCGCAGGGCCACCTCGGTCTTTCCGAAGCCGACGTCGCCGCAGATCAGGCGGTCCATCGGCTTGCCGGACGATAGGTCCTCCAGCACGTCATGGATGGCGCTGAGCTGGTCGTCCGTCTCTTCATACGGGAAGCGGGCGCAGAACTCGTCGAACACGCCGTGCGGCGGATCGGTCTCCTCGACGTGCTTGAGCTGGCGGGCGGCGGCGATCTGGATCAGGCCCTCGGCCATGACCCGCAGGCGCTCCTTGGCTTTCGCCTTACGGCCTTGCCAGGCCGCGCCGCCCAGCTTGTCCAGCTGGACGTTGTCGGCGTCGGCCGCGCCGTAGCGCGTCAGAAGGTCGATGTTCTCGACCGGCAGATAGAGCTTGGCCTCGCCGCCATACAGCAGGTCTAGGCAGTCGTGCGGCGCGCCCTGGACGTCGAGGGTCTTCAGGCCCTCGTAGCGGCCGATGCCGTGGTCGATGTGGACGACGAGGTCACCTGGCGTCAGCGCCGAGGCTTCCGCCAGGAAGTTGGCGGCGCGGCGCTTCTTGCGCGGGCGGGCCAGGCGGTCGCCCAGAATGTCGGTCTCGGAGATGACCGCCAGCGCCTCGGTCTCGAAGCCGTGGTCGAGCGGCAGCACGACGCGCTGCGGGACCTTGGGGTCATTGGCTTTCGCGGCCTGCCAGTAGCCGGCGAACGGGATTTTCTTGAGGCCGTGGTCGGCCAGCATGGTCCCCAGGCGCTCGGACGAGCCCTCGGACCACGACGCGAACAGCACGCGCTTGCCCTCGGCCGCCAGCTTCCTGGCGTGGTCGGCGGTGGCCTCGAACAGGTTGACGCTGTCCTGGGCCCGCTCGGCGGCGAAGGTGCGGCCAAGCTTCGCGCCCAGATCGACGACATCCAGGCCCTGCGGCTGGAACGGCGTGAACTGCCGGTGCGTGCGGTCGGAAAGCTCGCGGTCCCACTCGGCGGCCGTCAGGTACAGCGCCTCGGGCGGCAGCGGACGATAGGCGGACTTGCGGTCGGCGCTGGCGCGGGCCTCGTAGGCGTCCAGGATCATCGACAGGCGCTCGTCGCGCGCTTCAGCCGCTTGGTGGTCGACGCCGATCAGGGCCCCGGCCGGCAGATAGTCGAACAGCGTCGCCATGCGCTCGTAGAGCAGCGGCAGCCAGTGCTCGAGGCCGGCGCGGCGGCCGCCCTCGCTGACCGTGGCGTACAGGGGATCGTCTCCCGGCGCGCCGAACTCGGCGACATAGCCCTTGCGGAAGCGCGAGATGGCGTCAGCGTCCAGCAGGGCCTCGCTGACCGGCAGGAGGTCGATCTCCTTCAGCTGCTTGGTCGAGCGCTGGGTCTCGGGATCGAAGGCGCGGATGCTCTCCAGCGTGTCGCCGAACAAATCAAGGCGCACCGGCTCCTCGGCGGCCGGCGGATAGACGTCGATGACGCCGCCGCGGATCGCGAACTCGCCGCGCTCCGACACGGTCGAGGCGCGGGCGTAGCCGTTGACGGCGAAATAGGTCTCGAGATCCTTGATGTCGACGACGCCGCCGACCTTGGCGCTGTAGCTGGCGCGCAGCAGCACGTCCTTGGTCGGCACGCGCTGCAGCAGGGCGTGGGCGGCGATGACCAGGATGGCCGGCTTGCTCTCGCCCAGACCGCGCGCCAGGCGCGACAAGGTCGACATGCGCGTGGCCGAGACGCTCGCCGACGGGCCGATGCGGTCGTAGGGCAGGCAGTCCCACGAGGGCAGCAGCACCGCCTCGATCTCGGGAGCGAAGAACTTTAGGCTGTCGATGAAGGCGCCGGCGCGGGCGGTGTCGCGGGCGACGAAGGCGGTCAGCCCGCCACGCGCCCTGGCGATGTCGGCCATCACCAGCGCGTCGAAGCCTTCCGGCGCGCCGGCCAGGGTCAAGCCGCCGGCGGCCTTGGCGATCTGTTTGGCGTCGTAGGCCATCGGGTCTCTTGGTCTAGAAAGGGGTCAGGCGCCGTCGCCGGCGGGGCGCGACGCGTGCGCCTCGAACCGGAACGCACGGATCATCGCCAGGACGTCCGTCTCGAAACGCTCGGGAGTCGGCTCCTGGCCGACGATCCAGGCATAGATCTCGCGATCCGACTGCTCAAGCAGGGTTTCCAGCGTGTCGAACTGCTCTGGCGTCAGGTTCGGGCCATGGATGTCCGCGAACGGGCCCAGGATCAGGTCCGCTTCCCGGAAACCGCGATGCCAGGCGCGGAAACGAAGGCGCCGAAGGCGGGAGTCGTGGTCGATGGTCATGCCCGGCCGCATATAGAGCGGCGGTCGGCCAGACGCCAGCGGCAGCCCCCTCGCCAGGGTGACGAAATCCCCCTTCACGCCTTGTCGCGATTGACTTTGGCGACTTTCGGCCTATTTATCCGCACCTTCGGAGCAGGTCTGGCGAATCCGCGCCGCCCGCTCGCCCAAGCACGGGCGGCTCCGCAGATCAGCGTGTAATGACTGAATTTTCCGACCTCGGGCTCTCGCCCACGACCCTGCAGGCGGTCGCCGACACCGGCTATACCACTGCCACGCCCATCCAGGCCCAGGCCATTCCGGTGGCCCTCGCCGGCCAGGATGTCCTCGGCATCGCCCAGACCGGCACCGGCAAGACCGCCGCCTTCACCCTGCCCCTGATCGACAAGCTGCAGTCGGGCCGAGCCAAGGCCCGCATGCCGCGCGCCCTGGTCATCGCCCCGACCCGCGAGCTGGCCGACCAGGTCGCCTCCAGCTTCGAGAAGTACGCCAAGGGCACCAAGCTCTCGTGGGCGCTGCTGATCGGCGGCGTCTCGTTCGGCGACCAGGAAAAGAAGCTCGACCGCGGCGTCGACGTCCTGATCGCCACGCCGGGCCGCCTGCTCGACCACTTCGAGCGCGGCAAGCTGCTGATGACCGGCGTCCAGTTCCTGGTCGTCGACGAAGCCGACCGCATGCTGGACATGGGCTTCATCCCGGACATCGAGCGCATCTTCAAGATGACGCCGCCGAAGAAGCAGACCTTGTTCTTCTCGGCGACCATGCCGCCGGAAATCACCCGCCTGACCAAGCAGTTCCTGCGCGATCCGGTCCGGATCGAGGTGGCGCGTCCGGCGACGACCAACGCCAACATCACCCAGCTGCTGGTCAAGGTCCCCTCCTCCGATCCCAAGGCCAAGCGCCTGGCGCTGCGCGCTCTGATCGAGAAGGCCCAGATCGAGACCGGCATCGTCTTCTGCAATCGCAAGACCGAAGTCGACATCGTCGCCAAGTCGCTGAAGGTGCACGGCTACGACGCCGCCCCGATCCACGGCGACCTGGACCAGACCCAGCGCATGAAGACCCTGGCGGACTTCCGCTCGGGCGCGCTGAAGATCCTGGTGGCCTCGGACGTCGCCGCGCGCGGCCTCGACATCCCGGCCGTCAGCCACGTCTTCAACTACGACGTCCCGCACCACGCCGACGACTACGTCCACCGCATCGGCCGCACCGGCCGCGCCGGTCGGACGGGCATCACCTACATGCTGGTCACGCCGGCCGACGACAAAGGCTTCGACAAGGTCGTCAAGCTGATCGGCTCGACCCCGGACGAAGAAAAGCTTGAGCTCGACTACTCGAACGCCGTCACCGTCAAGCGCGAGGGCGACCGCGACCGCAAGCGCGGCGGTCGTGACCGAGACCGCGATCGCGGCGAGCGTGGCGAACGTCCGGCCCGCGGCAGCAGCCGCAGCCGCGGCCGCGCCGAAGAGACCGCCATCGAGGCTCCGGTCGAAGCGATCGCCGCCGAAGCGCCCGAGGCCGTCGTCGAGGCCCGTCCCGCCCGCGAACGCAAGCCGCGCCGCGAACGCGAGCCGCGCCCGGTCGCCGCCGCGCCCGTCGTCGAAGCCGAACGCCCGGGTCGTCCGGAGCGCGCGGAACGGCCGGACCGTCAGGAGCGCCCCGAGCGTCCCGTTCGCGGCGTCCAACCGGTTCGCGATCGCGATGACGACGACCGTCGCGTCGTCGGCTTCGGCAACGACATCCCCGCCTTCCTGGCCAAGCCGCCGCGCAAGTAGCGGCGAGCCAAGACATGCACAAATGAGGGCGTCGGACTCCGTGTCCGACGCCCTTTTGCTTGGGCTAGTGGACTAGGCGGCCCTGAAGCCACAGGATGGCCGGATAGACCGACAGCCAGGTCCAGAAGAAGCGGTTCAGGCCGAACAGGCAGGCGTTGGCCAGGTGAAAGGTCCCGGCGACGACCAGGGCGGCGATCAAGGTCGGCTTGGTCAGCATGGCCAGCGGGAAAACCAGCTCGAACCCCATCACCGCCCAGGACATCACGGTCAGCAGCCTTGGTCGTTCGGCCAAAGCGCGCAGGGACTCGGCGACCGGATAGGCCGAGAACTGGAAGACGTCGCGCAACGCCCGCCCCGATCGCCAATCGGGGTTCACGACCTTCACCCAGCCCGAGATGAAGTAGGACAGCACCAGCTGCGCGCCCAGATAGCCGAAGAAGAGCTCCCGCAGCGGCGTGCTGGGCGCCAGGCTGGCGAGGGTCAGGCACCATAGCGACAACAGGCCCATCCGGTCGCTGCCGCCGTTATAAGGGCCTTGGAAGCGCTGAAGGATCAGCAGCGACAGCGCCGCCATCGCCACCAGCGGCCACGGCGACGCGACGCCCAGCAGCACCAGCACGCACAACACCGCCCGCGCCAGGAACAGGGCGCGCTCGTCGCGAAAGCCGCGCAGATGCTCCAGGCTCTGCTGCAGCAGGGCCAAGGCCAGCAGCGCCTGCGTCAGGCGGATCGCGTCCGGCAAGGTCATCGGACGTCGATCTCCGCCAGAGCGCGCGGCGCGGCCTCGAACTGCACCTCTCGCGTGATCGCCTCGCCGTCACGCACGACGAAGACGAGCCGAAAAGCCAGCCAGCCCTCGACCGTCTCCCCGCCCCGCGCCAGATCGGCGGCGATCCGCTTGAAGATCTCGTGCTCGCTGTGCGCGGTCGGGTTGTCGATCAGGCGCTCGGCGCAGCTGACCAGGAACAGGCTCTCGTTCCAGCGCGGGTTCCACAGCAGGCGAGCCGCCATGGTCGCCGACGTGACCCGCTCAGGCCGGGGGCGGAATTCTAGCCAGGCCTCCGGCGCCGCTTCGACCGAAGGGGTCACCGCGTATTCCACGCGCGGCGACGGCGCGATGACGTCGAAGAAGTTCCAGGACGGGATCAGGGCCGGCAGCAGCAGCTGCAGCGGATTGGGCATCGTCCCTGCTCCAGGCGGCCGAGGAATCGCTCGATCCTAAGCTTAACCCGAGCGGCCTTCGATAGCGCCGGTGGCGGAACACGGGTATCCTGGCGGACGTTTTCGACGCGCGGCGCGTATAGGCCGCGAACCAGCTAAGGGAGGATCGCGCCATGGCCGCCACCCAGCCTGACGCCTTCGAACACGACATCGCCGATCGCGAGGCGATCCTGATCGCCCACGAGAGGACCTACCACGCCTTCGCCATACTCGTGCGATGGGCGATGTTGCACAGCGCGGTGGTGATCAGCGCCCTGACGGTGTGGTTCGCCACGCCGGCGGGCTTTTTTGGCGGTCTGGTCACCGCCATCGTGGTCTTCGTCGTCGGCTACTACGGCATGGTCCGCCGCGAGGAGCAGCAGCCGCTGGACCCGTGGGTCGAGGGCCGCAAGGGCATCCTATAGCGCCGCGTCCACGAAGCGCAGCAGATCGTCCAGCGGCGGCTTGAACGCGAACTTGAAACCGCGTCGCAGCCGGGCGGTCAGCGGCGCCTGTCGCGCCGGACAGGGCGAGGCGCAGACATAGCCTCGCCAATCGACGCCCACTTGGCGGCAGGCCGCCCTCACCCACTGGCTGGTGAAGTTCAGCGGCTGAATCTCGACGACACGCGCGCCGCGCGGCAGGAAGACCGCGTTGGCCAGGGCCGCGCCGCTGGCGCCGACCACGATCTCGGCGTCGCGCATCAGGGCGACCTGCTCGGCGGCGCTCAGGGTCTCGGGCCGAACGATCGCAAAGCCCCGCGCCGCCAAGGCCCGCTCGAACGCGGCCTCGCCGACCATGACCCGCATCGACTGGCCCCGACGCGAGAGATAGACGCGCCGATGGCCCTCGCCGGCGGGCGCGCGCGCCAGAACCCGCGCCGCCAGATCGGCCAGGAGGCCGTTCGGATGATGCAGGAAATGGTCCATGCTGGTGGCGAAGGCGGCGCGCTTGAGCTGGACGACCGGCGCGTCGATCTCCGTCACCGCCCTGCCGGGAAACGCCAGGTCGATCAGGTCGCGCTGCCAGGTGGCGAGCTTGGGCGCCAGGATCGGCAGGTCCTCGAGCAGCCCCACCTGCTCCAGCGCCAACAGGGACGTCAGCGCGTCGATCACGAAGTGGCCGTAGTTGAAGGTCGCGCCCCACGGCAGGAAGACGGCGCCGCCCTCAAGCACCGGCGCGGACGCTGGCGGCGTAAAGCGCGAAGCCTGATCGCTCAGGCCCGGGATCGCCGACAGGTCCGGATGGCCGTGCCGCGCCTCGCCGACCGTGGCGTTGTAGAGCGCGCCGTCCGTTCCCATCAGCGCGCCGAAGGCGGGGAACCACCAGGTCTCGCCAACCACGCAGAGCGCAGGAACATTGACCGGCGGCCGGGCGGCGATGTCATGGGGCCAAGCGGCCGCCTCCAGCCCGCCCAGACGCCCCATCGGCGCGTCGGCCGAGGCGTCGTTTTCCGGGGCCCAGGCGACGCCGGGCTCGCTTCGCGCCAATAGCCCCGCCAGTTCAAAGGACAGCACGCGCGGCATGTCCTGGGCTTCGACAATGGGGCGCACGGAGAGCGACGCGGTCATGCCCCGCTTGGAGCATGACCCGGCCCGGCTGAAAACCCTTCTACGGGTCCTTAGCGCCGACCTATCGCTTGATCTGACCCGCCAGATATTTGCGGATCGCCTCGCCGTAGGGCGGCCGCAAGCCGAGCATCGGCGCGATGTCCTTCTTCAGCTGCTGGAACACCGCTTTCCTGTGGCTGAACTCCAGGAAGCCGTCGTGGCCGTGATAGGCGCCCATGCCGGCTGGGCCAACGCCGCCGAACGGCAACTCTTCCTGGGCGACGTGGAAGATCACGTCGTTGACCGTGACCCCGCCGCTCGTCGTGCGCGCCAGAACCCGGTCCTTCTCGGCCTCGTCGGTCCCAAACCAGTACAGCGCGAGCGGTCGGTCGTGGGCGTTCACATAGTCCACGGCCTCGTCGATCGTGCGATAGCTCTTCACCGGCAGGACCGGACCGAAGATCTCCTCCTGCATGACCTTCATGTCGTCGGTCGGATCGATGATCAGGGTCGGAGCGATCTTGCGATGCTCCTGCTGCGACAGGTCCTCGCCGCCCGGATTGATCTCGACCACGCGCGCGCCCTTGGCCTTGGCGTCGTCGACATAGCCCTTCACCCGGTCGTAGTGCCGCTGGGCGACCAGCGCCGTATAGTCGGGATTATCCTTCAGCGTCGGGAAGTAGCGGCCGACGGCCGCCTTGGCCTCGGCGACGAAGGTCTCGACGTCCTCCTGGGGAGCCAGGACATAGTCGGGGGCCAGGCAGATCTGGCCGGCGTTCAGGGTCTTGCCGTTCATGATCCGAGCGGCGGCGGTGGCCAGGTCGGCGCCGCGCGACAGGATCACCGGGCTCTTGCCGCCCAGCTCCAGCGTCACCGGCACCAAGTTCTCGGCCGCGGCGCGCATCACGTGACGGGCCACCGAGGTCGCGCCGGTGAACACCAGGTGGTCGAAGGCCAGGCCCGAGAACGCCTGTCCGACTTCCGGCCCGCCGACGAACACGGCGACCTCTTCCTCGTCGAAGGCCTCGGCGAACATCGCCTTCAGCAGCTCGGACGTGGCGGGGGTGTATTCCGAGGGCTTGATCATCGCCCGGTTACCGGCGGCGAAGATGCCCGCCAGCGGCGCGAAGGTCAGGTTGACGGGGAAATTCCACGGGCTGATGACGCCGACTACGCCCTTGGGCTGGTACTGCACCGCGGCCTTGGCCCCGAACAGACCCAGGATCGCCGGGGTGGTCCTGCGCTTCTGCGGCCGCATCCATTTGGCGACGTTCTCACGGGCGAACTTCAGCGGTCCGATCGAGCCAGCGACGTCGGTCAGGGCCGTCGCCTCGGGCGAGCGCGACCCGAAGTCCGCGTTCACGGCCTTTGCGATCTCCGCCTGGTGGCCGATCAGCAGGTCGATCGACCGGTTCAGCCAGTCGACGCGCTTTTCCACGCTGGGCGGACCGTCGCGCAGATGCGCGGCCTTCTGGCGGCTGAGCACCTCGTTCATGGTCGCCTTGTGGGCGTCCAACGGGTTCATTGGAGCGTTCATCTCTCGCCTCCCATGGCTGGCGCGACGCTCGTGGCGCAGCGCTCATCTTATCATCGTTCACCATGCGTGAGCGTGCGTTCGCGCGCAAGCAAACCTTGCTCGTTCTTAACGGGTCGTAAGAACTCTACCGTCTAGTCTCCGTGTCCATGCGATCGGCCTTTCCCCGACGGAAAGGACGGACGGGGGATAAGAGAAATGTCGGAAGTCGAAACCGCGCTGCGCGGCCCTGAAGCCTATAAGGTCGCCTCGCGCGCGCTGGAGCTGATGGAGCGCCACCAAGTGTGGCCGACCGCGCTGAATTTCGAGCTCTGGACGCACTATGTCGCCGATCCCGACGGCCCCCTCGCCCGTGAACTGACCCGGCTGATCTCGATCGGCGAGCCGATGACCGAGCTGGTCAGCGAGGAGCTGGCCGCGACCTACCTGCCCAAGGTGCGGCTGAACGACCAGATCCGCGACGCCGGCGACATCCTCTCCAAGGAACTGGAGGCCGTCGCCAAGGCCATCCAGAACGCCCAGAAATCCAACGCCGCCTTCGGCAAGGAACTGGCGGGCGCGACCAAGAACCTCGACAAGTCCACCGACGTCGAGGCCATCAAGGTCGTCGTCTCGAACCTGGCCGACGCCACCCGCCGCGTGCATCGCGAGAACCAGTCGCTGGAATCCCGTCTGGCGGAATCGACCTCCGAGGTCGAACGCCTGCGCGAACACCTCGAACAGGTCCGCCGCGAAGCCACCACGGACGGCCTCACCAACCTCGCCAACCGCAAGGCCTTCGACGAGGAACTGGACCGCGCCTGCGCCGAGGCCGACCGCCAGGGCACCCCGCTGTGCCTTGCCGTCCTCGACATCGACCATTTCAAGGGCTTCAACGACACCTGGGGCCACCAGACCGGCGACCAGGTCATCCGTTACGTCGCCTCGGTGATCGGTCGTGTCGCCGCCCCGCCGCGCTTCGCCGCCCGCTACGGCGGCGAGGAATTCGCCATGATCTTCCCGCGTGAGAATTCGGCGGTCATCGCCGCCTCGCTCGAGGAAATCCGCGTCGAGGTGTCCTCGCGCATGCTCAAGCGCCGCTCGACCAACGAGGACCTGGGCGCGATCACCATCTCGTCGGGCTTCGCCGAGCGTCGCCCGGGCGAAAGCGGCCACTCGATCATGGAACGCGCCGACGCGGCCCTCTATGCGTCCAAGCGCAACGGCCGCAACCGCGTGACGGCGGCCGAGGGCATGCCCGCCTCGGCGAACGCAGCCTAGTCTCCCTCGACCCAATTTCGATAAGACGCCGCCGATCCCGCATCGGCGGCGTTTTTCGTTGAAGATTCCGCTAGCCTTCCCAAGGGGCAAAGGCGCCTAGACTCCTCCCCAAAGAGACGAAAGGGAGGTCAAGGCCGTGGACTACCAGAAGATCCGTGTCTCGACGCACGACGGCGTCGCCACCGTCACCCTCGCCGATCCAACCACGCTGAACGCCGCCAGCCTGGAGATCGCTCGCGAGCTGATCCACGCCTTCTCGTCCATCGCGGCCGGCAAGGTGGAGGCGCGCGCGGTGATCCTGACCGGCGAAGGCCGCGGCTTCTGCTCGGGCGCCAACCTGTCCGGCGGCGGCGCGGCCGGGCGCGAGCTGGATGTCGACGGCAAGCCCGATGCCGGCTCGGCGCTGGAGACCATCTACAATCCGCTGATGACCTTGCTGAAGGACTTCCCGCTGCCGATCGTGACGGCGGTGAACGGCCCGGCGGCCGGCGTCGGCTGCTCGATCGCCCTGATGGGCGACATCATCGTCGCGGCCGAGAGCGCCTACTTCCTACAGGCCTTCCGCCGGATCGGCCTGGTGCCCGACGGCGGCTCGACCTACCTGCTGCCCCGCCTGGTCGGCAAGGCGCGGGCCATGGAGATGATGCTGCTGGGCGACAAGGTGCCGGCGGCCACGGCGCTTCAGTGGGGTCTCGTCAATCGCTGCGTGCCGGACGACGAGCTGATCGGCGCGGCCACCGCCATCGCCCAGGAGCTGGCGCGCGGCCCCGCGGCGCTCGGCGCGATCCGCAAGCTGGTCTGGGACAGCCTGGACGCCGACTGGACCGGCCAGCTGCACGCCGAGCGCAAGGCCCAGAAGTTCGCCGGCAAGACCGAGGACTTCATCGAAGGCGTCAGCGCCTTCCTCCAGAAGCGCGCGGCGGCGTTCAAGGGGCGCTAACCCGCCAGATAGGGCTTGTAACTCTTCTCCTCGACGATCTCGGAGCCGGCGGCTTCGTTGATCGCGCGCTTGATGGCGGCGCGGCGGTCGTTGTCGATATAGACGCGGCGCGCCAGGGCCACGAAGTCGGGGCCGAAGTCCTGGCGACGCTCGCAGTCGCGCTTGCCGTCCTCGATGTCCCAGAGGGCGGCGTTGACGGCGGTGAGCTCCTCGGTCAGGCGCGCGATCTCGGCCGTGTCGGGCAGGTGCTCGCGCGCGGTGGCCTCCAGCAGGGCCAGCTCCTTGCGGACATTGGCTTCCTTGGCCGGATCGCCGATCCGCTCGGCCTTGACCCGCAGGATGGTGATCTTGTCGACCAGTTCGCCCGCCGAGATCGGCGCGAGGATGGACATTCAGGACGCTCCGGAAACCAGTTTCTCAAGGGCGGCCCAGACCGTGTCGAGCGGCAGGGCGTCCATGCCGCTTCCGTAGTCCTCCGCGACCAGCATCTCAAGCCGGGCGGCGGCGGGACGGAACTTCACGGCCTTGCGGCGGTCCTGCTGCAGCGACAGCAGGGGCGCGCCGCCGGCGGCCAGCATGTGGCCGGGTCCCGCGTCGTTGGCCACGCCCGCCGCCAGCCGTCCGGCTAGGGCGATAACCAGCAGCGGCCCTTTCACGGGAAGACCGTCAGTGCGATTGCGCTCAGTCTGGAGGGCTTGCGGGACCTCGCGGGCGGCGATCGCCGCGTCATCGGCCTCGTCGGGACCGAAGAAGAACACCGGCGTCCAGCCCCTGGCGACGATCCGGCGGGCCAGCTCCAGGTAGTTCTCCAGCGGCCAGCGCTTGTCCTGGCCGCCCGCGCCGGGCGCGAGGCCGACATAGGTCGAACCGGCGGGCAGCAGGATCTCAGCGGCCTTCAGGGCGTCGGGATTGGTCAGGGCCAGGGGCCTAGGCGCGCCCTGCCCGTTCGTCGCCAGCGACAGCAGCCGCGCAAGCCGGTCGGCGACCGCGACGGGCCAATCCTGGCTCCGCGCCAGCCGCGCCGCCGAGACGAAGCGTCCGGCCGCTCCGCGCCGGGCGACGCCGCTGCGCCGCAGGTTCTCCTGGGTGTCGATGACGAGGTCGAACTTCCGACCGCAAAAGGGTCTGGACCAAGGCAGGCTGTCGCGCGCCTTCGCGCCGTTAGCCCCCTCCAGGATCACCTCGTCGATATAGCCCTGGACCACGGCCTTCAGCGGCCCGGCATAGACGGTCTCGCCCTTGGCCGCGCACCAGCTGATCCGCGCGTCCGGAAACGCCGCGCGCAGGCCGGCGATGAAGGGCAGCTTGATCAGCCCGTCGCCGATCACCTCGCCCATCGAATAGATCAGAACCGTCTTGACCATGGCCGGGCTTAGGCCGCCCGGCGCGCTCCGGTCAATGCGCGATCAGACAGCGACCGGGCACTCGGCCGGGATCGCGACGAAAGTCCCCTCCGCGCGACGCTTCTCGAAGTGCTTCTGGGCGCAGCCGCCCGAGCACAGGAGGCCGGTGTCCGACCAGTAGAGCGGCGCCTCGTCCTCGTGCTTGAAGCGCGGGGAGCCCCACGGCAGGCCGCATTCGACGCACGACGGGGTCTTGGCCAGCATTACTCGTGAACCTCGGCGGCGGGCTGGATCGTGACGCTCTCGCCGCAGCCGCAGGCGTCGGTCTCGTTGGGATTGTGGAACACGAACTTCGAGGACAGCTTGCTGACCTCGTAGTCGATTTCCGTGCCGATCAGGAACAGCACCGCCTTGGGCTCGATCAGGATCGTGACGCCCTTGTCCTCGACCACCTCGTCGATCGGGCCCTTCGTCTCGGCATATTCGAAGACGTATTCCTGGCCGGCGCAGCCGCCGTTCTTCACGCCGACGCGCAGGCCGACATAGGGCTTGTCGGCCTTGTCCATGATCGCCTTCACGCGCGCGGCCGCGGCGTCGGTCAGGGTGACGACCTTGGGGCGCGGACGGCGGGGACGTGCGGTGATCGCGGTTTCCATGGCGTTTGAACCGATCAGAACATGTTCAGTTGCAGCTTGGCCTCGTCGCTCATGCGCGAGGAATCCCACGGCGGATCGAAGACGAGATCCACCGTGCAGGACTTCAGGTCCGGGATCTCCAGAACCGCGTCCTTGACCCAGCCCGGCATTTCGCCGGCCACCGGGCAGCCCGGCGCGGTCAGGGTCATCTCGATGGCCACGTCCTTGTCGTCCGAGACGTCGACCTTGTAGATCAAGCCCAGCTCATAGATGTCGACCGGGATCTCCGGGTCGTAGACCGTCTTCAGCTTCTCGATCAGCTGGTCGGTCAGCCGATTCAGCTCGTCCTGCGACAGGGCGGAAGCGGGTTCGGGAACGGCGGCGGCGTCGGTCATGAAGCGGCTCAACTGAAGAAACTGCGGGCCTTGGCCAGCGCGTCCACGAACGCGTCGGCTTCGGCCTCTGTGTTATATAGGGCGAACGAGGCCCGGGCGCTCGATGTCACGCCGAAACGGCGCATCAAGGGCTCGGCGCAGTGCGTGCCGGCGCGCACGGCGACACCGTAGCGGTCCAGCACCTGGGCGATGTCGTGGGCGTGGGCGCCCTCGACCGTGAAGGACAGCACCGCGCCCTTGCCAGGCGCCTCGCCCAGGATCCGCACGCCGTTGACGCCGCGCAGCCGCTCGGCGACCCGCTCATAGAGGGCGTGTTCGTGGGCGAAGATCGCGTCGCGATCCAGGCCGTTCAGCCACTCGATCGCCGCGCCCAGGCCCACGGCCTCCAGGATCGCCGGAGTGCCGGCCTCGAAGCGGTGCGGCGGGTCGGCGTAGGTGATCCGATCCAACGCCACCGAGCCGATCATCTCGCCGCCGCCCTGGTACGGCGGCAGGGCCGCCAGGCGCTCGGCCTTGCCGTAGAGCACGCCGATCCCGGTCGGACCGTACAACTTGTGGCCGGAGAAGACGTAGTAGTCGACGTCCAGCGCCTTCACGTCGACCTTGGTGTGGACTACGCCCTGGCAGCCGTCCAGCAGCACCGGCGCGCCGGCCGCGTGGGCCAAGCGGACGATCTCGGCCACGTCGTTGACCGTGCCCAGCACGTTCGACATGTGGGTGACGGCGACCATCTTGGTCTTCTCGGACAGCAGACCCTTGTAGGCCTCCACGTCCAGGCGCCCGTCTTCCAGCACCGGAATGAACTTCAGGACGACGCCCTTGCGCTCGCGCAGGAAGTGCCACGGCACGATGTTGGCGTGGTGCTCCATCTCCGAGAGCACGATCTCGTCGCCGGCGTTCAGCGACAGGCCGAACGAGCTGGCGACCAGATTCACCGCCTCGGTCGCGCTCTTGGTCCAGACGACCTCGTCGCGCTCGGCGTTGATGAAGCGCGCGACGGTTTCCCGCGCCTTTTCATGGGCTTCGGTCGTTTCGTTCGCGAGCGTGTGCAGGCCGCGATGGACGTTGGCGTACGAGGTGCGGGCCAGGCCCATCATGGCGTCCAGCACCGCGTCCGGCTTCTGGGCGCTGGCGGCGCTGTCGAGATAAATCAACGGCTTGCCGTGGACTTCTCGCGCCAGGATCGGGAACTGGGCGCGGATCGCGGCGACGTCGTAGGGCGCGTCAAAGGCCATCAGGCGTCGCTCCCCAGCTTGCGGGCGACCCAGGCGGCGGCGACCGCGCGCGCGCCCTCGTGCTCGATCCGCTCGATCACTTCACCGACGAAGGCCACGGTCAGCATGGCCTTGGCGTCCGCCTCGGGGATGCCGCGCTGCTTGGCGTAGAACAGCACCTCGTCGTCCAGCGCGCCGATCGTGTTGCCGTGGGCGCAGGAGACGTCGTCGGCGAAGATCAGCAGTTCTGGCTTGGCGTCGATCTCGGCCTTGTCCGACAGGATCAGGGCGTGGTGGCCCATCCGCGCGTCGGTCTGGTCGGCGCCCTTCTCGACGACAATCCGCCCCTGGAAGACGCCGCGCGCCTGATCGGTCACCATGCCCTTGGTCAGCTGGCTGGTGACGCCGTCGAGACCACCGTGGGTCACGACGCTGGTCAGGTCGGCGTGGCGTTGCGCATCGAGCAGATAGGCGCCGTCGAGGCGGACCTCGGCATGGGCGCCGGGGTGGCGGACGCGGGTTTCGATCCGCTGGCGACGTGCGCCGGAGGTCAAAACGGTCTGGGCGAACTTGGCGCCGGGGGCCAGGGCGACCTCGGCGGTGACGACGTTGACGGCCTCGGCCTCGTCGTCGACCAGCACGATCCGCTCCAGCGAGGCGCCCTCGCCCACGGCGATGTCGAGCGCGACGTCGGAGACATAAGCCCCGGCGCGGCCTTCGTGGCTTTCCAGCAGGACGAGGCTCTCGCCCGGCTTCACCACCAGGGCGTGGCTGGCGCCCTGCGAAGCCTTGTCGGCCAGGGCGACGAAGCGCAGGGCCACGACGCCCGAGGCGACGTCGGAGGCGCCCGCGCGGCGTCCGTTGACGAACAGGGTCTCGGCGTCGGCCAGGCCCGCGAACGGACCGGCCGGAACCTCGCCGTCATGCGCCGGCGCGACCGGTGGCAGAACCTTCAGCAGGCCCCGCAGGTCGGTCCAGCGCCAGTCCTCGTCGCGCCGCGACGGCAGCGCCGAGAGGTCGCCGGTCTTGAGGGCGGTCGAAAGGGTCAAGCCGCCGCCCCCACGATGCGGTCATAGCCCTCGGCTTCCAGCTGCAGGGCCAGCTCCGGACCGCCCGAGGCGACGATGCGGCCGGCGGCCAGCACGTGGACCTTGTCGGGTTTGATGTGGTCCAGCAGGCGCTGGTAGTGGGTGATGACCAGCATGCCGCGCTCGGGCGAGCGCAGGGCGTTGACGCCCTCGGAGACGATCTTCAGCGCGTCGATATCCAGGCCGCTGTCGGTCTCGTCGAGGATGAGGAACTTCGGCGAAAGCATGGACATCTGGAAGATTTCCATCCGCTTCTTCTCGCCGCCCGAGAAGCCGACGTTCAGGCCGCGCTTGAGCATCTCGAAGTCGATCTTCAGCGCCGCGGCCTTCTCCTTGGCCAGCTTCAGGAAGGCCGGCGCGGCGACCTCGTCCTCGCCCCGCGCGCGGCGCTGGGCGTTGAGGGCGGTGCGGATGAAGGTCAGGGCCGGAACGCCCGGAATTTCCAGGGGATATTGGAACGACAGGAACAGGCCCTTGGCCGCCCGCTCGTTCGGCTCCAGCGACAGCACGTCCTCGCCATTGAGCGTCGCCGAGCCCTCGGTGACCTCATAGCCGTCGCGGCCGGTCAGCACGTAGGACAGGGTCGACTTGCCGGCGCCGTTCGGCCCCATGATCGCGTGGACCTCGCCGGCGGGAACGTCCAGCGTGACGCCCTTCAGGATCGGCTTGTCCTCGACGCGGGCGTGAAGGTTCTTGATGGAAAGCATTTAACCGACGGATCCTTCGAGAGAAATCGCCACGAGCTTCTGGGCCTCGACGGCGAATTCCATGGGCAGTTGCTGCAGCACGTCCTTGACGAAGCCGTTGACCAGAAGGGCCACGGCCTCCTCTTGGCTGAGGCCGCGCTGCTGGCAGTAGAACAGCTGGTCGTCCGACAGCCGCGTGGTGGTGGCCTCGTGCTCGAACACCGACTGGCCATTGCGGGCCTCGATGTAAGGCACGGTGTGGGCCGCGCAGTCCTTGCCGATCAGCAAGGAGTCGCACTGGGTGAAGTTGCGCGCGCCCTTGGCCTTGGGGTGGGCCGAGACGAGACCGCGATAGGTCGAGGTCGACTTGCCGGCGCTGATGCCCTTGGCGACGATCCGTGAGCGGGTGTTGGCGCCCAGGTGGATCATCTTGGTGCCGGTGTCGGCCTGCTGGTGGCCGTTGGTCACCGCGATCGAATAGAACTCGCCAGAGCTCCCCTCGCCGCGCAGCACGCAGGACGGATACTTCCAGGTGATGGCAGAGCCGGTCTCGACCTGGGTCCACGAGACCTTGGAGCGGTCGCCGCGGCAGTCGGCGCGCTTGGTCACGAAGTTGTAGATGCCGCCCTTGCCGGTCTCGGGATCGCCCGGGTACCAGTTCTGGACGGTCGAGTACTTGATCTCGGCGTCGTCCAAAAGGACCAGTTCGACCACCGCCGCGTGCAGCTGGTTCTCGTCGCGCATCGGGGCCGTGCAGCCTTCCAGGTACGAAACGTAGGCGGCCTTGTCGGCGATGATCAGGGTGCGCTCGAACTGGCCGGAATCCTTGGCGTTGATCCGGAAATAGGTCGACAGCTCCATCGGGCAGCGCACGCCCGGCGGGACGTAGACGAACGAGCCGTCCGAGAACACCGCGCTGTTCAGGCACGCGAAATAGTTGTCCGAGGTCGGGACCACGCTGCCCAGGTACTGGCGCACCAGTTCGGGATGCTCGCGGATCGCCTCGCTCATCGAGCAGAAGATGACGCCGGCCTGGGCCAGCTCCTTCTTGAAGGTCGTGACGACGCTGACACTGTCGAACACGGCGTCCACCGCGTAGCGCGGCGCGCCCTCGACGCCGGCCAGAACCGCCTGTTCTTTCAGAGGGATGCCGAGCTTTTCGTAGACGGCCAGCAGCTCCGGATCGACCTCGTCCAGGCTCTTGGGGCCTTCCTTGGTCTTCGGGGCGGCGTAGTAGTAGGTGTCCTGGTAGTCGATCGGCGGATAGCTGACCTTGGCCCAATCGGGCTCGTCCATCGCCAGCCAGCGGCGATAGGCGTCAAGCCGCCACTCCAGCATCCACGCCGGCTCGTCCTTCTTGGCCGAGATGAAGCGCACGATGTCCTCGGAGAGGCCCTTGGGGGCGAACTCCTGGTCGATTTCGGTCGTGAAGCCGTGCTCGTACTTCTCGAGCGCGGCGACGGTTTCAACAGTCTCTTTGACCGCGGCCACTAAGCCACCTCCCGGCGCCGGGCGCCGATACGCTTCCAGGCGGCGAGCCAGGCGTCGCCGCACTTGATCCAATCGTCTTCCGTGCTCGCCCAGCCGCCGCTGATACGCAGGGCGAACGGGGCGAGATCGGCGCGGCCCATGGCTTCCACCACGCGGCTGGCCTTGACCTTGCCCGAAGAGCAGGCGCTGCCGGCGCTGACCATGATCCCGGCCAGGTCCATGTTCATGACCTGGACCTCGGAGCCGAAGCCCTCGCCCGCCAAGCACAACGTCTGGGGAAGGCGATCAGCCCCCTCGCCCAGCACGACCGCGCCCTCGGCTTTCAGCCGCTGGGCCAGGGCGTCGCGCCATTGGGCCTGTTCGGCCATCGAGGCAAGGCCTTCCTGGGCCGCCTGGGCCGCCGCGCCGAACGCGGCGATGCCGGCGACATTCTCGGTGCCGGCCCGGCGACCGCGCTCCTGACCACCGCCATGAAGGCGACGGGTGACCGTGGCGCGGGTCCCGGCGACCAGAGCGCCGACGCCCTGCGGCCCACCCAACTTGTGGGCCGACAGCGCCATGGTGTCGGCGCCGAGGCCGGAGAAGTCGATCGCGATCTTGCCGGCGGCCTGGACGGCGTCGACATGCAGCCAGCCGTCGTGGGCGCGCACGAGGGCTGACGCCTTATCCACAGGCTGGATGACGCCGGTCTCGTTGTTGGCCAGCATCAGGCAGACCAGGGTCTTGCCCGGCTTTTCAAGCGCTTGCGCCAGCCAGCCGAGATCGGCGACGCCATTGTTGTCCACAGGCAGGACCTCGACCGGCAGGCCAGAAGTCTTCGCCGTCTCGGTGACCGCGTCGTGCTCGATCGCGGAGATGAGGATGCGTTCGACGCCGGCCGCCTTGGCGCTCTCGATGGCCAAGGCGTTGGCCTCGGTCCCGCCGCTGACGAAGGTGACGGAGCCAGCGGGCACGCCGACCAGGGCGCCGACCTGCGCGCGGCCGCGCTCGACCACGTCGCGGGCGGCGCGGCCGGCGGCATGCACCGACGAGGGGTTGGCCGGGCTCTCCAGGGCGCGCAACAGCGCCTCCTTCGCCTGCGGCCGCAAAGGCGCCGTGGCGTTGTAGTCGAGATAGATGGAAGGGCGGGAGGCGTTCACTCGGCCGCGATCTCCATCGGACGGGCCACTTTCTCGCTATTTGGCCGAAGCTCGCCCTTCAGCACGTCGGCGACCGACACGCTGGCGAGATAGCCGTGAATCTGGCGGCCCATCTCTTCCCAGAGATTATGCGTCATGCAGCGCTCGCCGCCGGCCATGCAGCCCTTGGCTTGGCCCTTGGTGAAGTTGCAGCGGGTGGCGCGCAGCGGTTCGTCCACCGCCAGCACGATGTCGGCGATGAAGGTTTCGGTAGAGGCCTTGGCCAGGCGATAGCCGCCGCCCGGCCCGCGAGCGCTGATCACCAGGCCCTTGCGGCGCAGGCGCGCGAAGAGCTGCTCAAGATAGGAAAGCGAGATCTGTTGGCGCGCGGCGATCTCGGCCAGGGCCACGGCGCGGCCCTCGCCTTCGTCCTGGCGCTTGGCCAGGTCGGTCATCGCCATGACCGCGTATCGTCCTTTGGTGCTCAGGCGCATCGCCTTACCCCTTGCAGATTCCGCGCGCATCGGCTTTTGCGTGTGCTACAAGCCGCGACTTCGCGCGCGGGCCGTCGGTCCGCTTGCTGGCTGCGATTTAGGAAGACCAAGCGCGGCGGTCAAGTATTCTGGCGACCCAATCGTCGGATCTTCGGCCGCTGTCGAGCTGAAGGGGATGACATGCCTGATGTGATTTTGACCGGCGCGTCTGGACGGATCGAGGGTCGCTATTCTCCCGGCAAGACCGAGACGGCGCCGATCGCCCTGATCCTGCACCCGCACCCGAAGGCCGGCGGTCACATGAACCATCCGGTTTCGGTGCAGCTGTATCACCTGTTCATGAAGCGCGGTTTCGCGACCCTGCGCTTCAACTTCCGCGGCGTGGGCCGCAGCCAGGGCGAGTTCGACGCCGGCATCGGCGAGCTGGCCGACGCGGCCACGGCGCTGGACTGGCTGCAGACCTCGAACCCGGCCGCCAGCCAGACTTGGGTCGCCGGCTTCGACTTCGGCGCCTATATCGGCATGCAACTGCTGATGCGCCGTCCCGAGACGGACGGCTTCATCTCGGTCTCGCCGCCGACCAACATGTACGATTTCAGCTTCCTGGCCCCCTGCCCGGCCTCGGGCCTGTTCCTGACCGGCTCGGCCGACACGATCACCCCGCCGGTCGAGGTGGAGCGCGTGGTCACCAAGCTGCGGACCCAGAAGGGCATCACGATCGACTACGAGGTCATCGACAAGGCCAGCCACTTCTGGACCGAGCATCTGCCCAGCGTCGAGAAAAGCGTCAGCGACTATCTCGACAAGCGATTGGCCGAAAATCCTATCTAGCGAGTTCAAAAGGCCTCCCTCCGGGGAGGCCTTTTTCGTTGCGCGTCGCGGCGGCTGGCGGAACATCGGTCCACGACCTATATTTTCACCGATTGATGAATATCAAGCGAGGCGGTGATGCACTACGACATCGTCATCGTCGGCGGCGGCGCCGGCGGACTGGAACTGGCGTCGCGGCTGGGCCGCAGGCTGGGCGGTCGGCCCAATACACCCCATCGGGGCAAGCGCCGGGTGCTGCTGATCGACCGCTCCAGCTTCCACATCTGGAAGCCGACCCTGCACGAGGTGGCGGCCGGCACCCTCGACGTCCACCAGGAAGGCATTTCCTATTCGATCCTCGGCCGCTCCAACGGCTTCAACTTCCTCCTCGGCGAGCTCGAGACCTTCGATCCCGGCGCCAAGCGCCTGACTCTCAGGGCGATCACCGACGATAACGGCCAGGTGCTGGCGCCCGAGCGCGCCATCACCTTCACCTATGGCGTCCTGGCGGTCGGCTCTGGCTCCAATCTGTTCGGCACCCCCGGCGCCGAGCAGGCTCATCTTCCGGAGCGGACCGAGGACGCCGAGGCCTTCCACGCCCGGCTGCTGGCGGCCTTCACCAAGGCCTCGTTCTCGAACGACAAGATCATGCGCGTCGCCATCGTCGGCGGCGGCGCGACCGGCGTCGAACTGTCGGCCGAGCTGATCGAGGCGCACCGCGAATTGCTGGGCAGCTTGGGCGACGAGCAGCGTTTCCGCCTGGACATCACGGTCGTGGAAGCCGCGCCGCGCATTCTGGGCGCCCTGCCCCAGAAGATCGCCGACAAGGCGACCCTCGCCCTGGAACGCAAGGGCGTAGCCGTGAAGACCGACGCCAAGGTGCTGGCCGTCCACGCCGATCGCCTGGAAACCAGCCAGGGCGACGTGCCCGCCGACCTGATCGTCTGGGCGGCAGGGATCAAGGCGGCCGAGACAAACCAGGGCTTTGGCCTGGAGACCAACCGCGCCAACCAGTTCGTGGTCAACGCCCACCTGGAGACCTCCGCCCCCGACGTCTGGGCCTTGGGCGACTGCGCCGCCGCGCCGTGGAAGGATGGCAAGACTGTCCCTGCCCGCGCCCAGGCCGCGCACCAGCAGGCCAGCTACCTGGAAAGGGCGATCATCGCGCGCCTGCGCCAGGGGCCGCTCAAGGCGCCGTTCGTCTATCGCGATTTCGGCTCGCTGGTCTCCTTGGGGGACCACAAGGGCGTGGGATCGCTGATGGGCGGGCTGGGCGGTCCGAACTTCTTCATCGAGGGGCTGCTGGCCAAGTGGGCCTACATGTCCCTGCACCTGGATCACCACCGTGCGATACTCGGCGTCGGCCGCACGGCCACCTTGGCGCTCGCGCGCCTGCTGCAGCAGCGGGTGTCAGGACGGCTGAAGCTGCACTGACCTCACGTGCAGGGCGGATAGTTTGTCTGAAAATAGGCCAGGTACTCGGCCATGCTCTGGGGGAACCCCATCGCCTTGCGCCGCTCGTCCACCGTCTCGGGATCCTCCAACCGATCCGGCGCCCACTTGCCGGCCTCACACACGACCTGACTGCCATAGCGCTGCGGCCGCCCTTCGTTGAGCGCCAGACGGTCGTACATCAGGCCGTAGTTCTGGCCGTCGACCTCGCCTTTCGCGACCAGAGGCTCCAGCACGGGCACGAAACGGCGCCAAAGCTCCAGATTAGAGTGCTGGACGATCATAAAGGCGGCCTTCGCGGCCTTGTCGCCATAGCGGCTTTTCAGAAACCAGCCCTCGGGCGGCGCCATGGCCAGGAGGGCCTTCTCGTTCTCGGCGTCCGCCTCCTCGACCGGGTCCCACATGGCCTTTCGCGCGGCGTTCATCTCTTCCGGCGGCAATAGGGAGAGATCAATGGTCACAAGAACGCGCCGACCGACCTGATCCAGCCGCCCCATCCGCTCCAGCTTCTCGGCATCGTTGGCCGGCGGCGGCAGCGCGGCCTGAGCCTTGCGTTCGGCTTCCAGGGCTTGGCGTACGGGCGCGATCAGCTCCGCGGCGCGCGGGCTAAGGGGCGGCCCATCGCTCGCGCCCAACAAGACCGCCAACAAAATCCCGATCATGCTCGCCCCCTGGCTTTAGTCCGAGGCCAGCTCAATTCAAAATCGTGGCCAAGTCTAGGCGTCGGTCAGGGCTCGACGATCCGACCGCCCGTCATCGGCGCCGTCACGCCGGTCGTGCCCGGGAAGCTGATCGGCAGGCCCTGGGCCGTGCGGGCGGCGAGATAGGCGAAGGCCTCGGCCTCGATGCTGTCGCCGCGCCAGCCGAAGGCCTCGGCGGTCTTCACCGGCACGGGCGCGCGCTCGGTCAGGGCGCGCATGATCTGCGGATTGTGACGGCCGCCGCCGCAGACGATCAGCGCGCTGGGCCGCGCGCCGTGGTCGAAGGCCTTGATCACCGCCTCGGCCGTGAAGGCGACGAGGGTCGCGGCCGCGTCCTCGGCCGACAGCGGCTCGACCAGGTCCAGCGGGAAGTCGTAGCGGTCCAGGGACTTGGGCGCGGGCCCGGCGAAGTAGTCGCTGGCCAGGAAGGCGTCGAGGATGGCCTGATCGACCCGGCCGGCGGCGGCCAGCCGGCCGTTCTCGTCGAACCGGCCCAGCCCGCGCTCCTGAAGCATCAGGTCGATCATGCCGTTGCCGGGGCCGGTGTCGAAGGCCCACAGGTCGTCGCCCTCTCCAATAAGGGTGATGTTGGCCACGCCGCCGATGTTCAGCGCCGCCACGGGCGCGGAGAGGCCCGAGGCGCGGGCGCGAGCGGCGTGGTAGATCGGGGCCAGCGGCGCGCCCTGCCCGCCGGCCGCCACGTCGGCGGTGCGGAAGTCGAACGCCACCGGCCGCCCCGTGGCCTTGGCCAGGCGCTCGGCGTCCAGCAGTTGCACCGTCCGACCGATCCGTTCGGGCGTCGGACGCTCATGCAGCACCGTCTGGCCGTGCACGCCCAGAAGATCGAACTCGCTCCATGCGAGGCCATGCTCGGCCAGGAAGCTCTCGGCGGCGTGAAGGTGCTCGTCGGCGACCGCCTGGGCGGCCTCGGCGAAGATCTCCGGCGCGGGCTTGCCACGCGGCCAGCCGCGGGCGACCTCGGTGGCGACCAGCAGCAAGTCCCGGGTTTCCTCGCGCAGCTTGCGCTCGCCGGCCGGGCCGAAGGCTTGAATGTCGTGGCCGTCCGTCTCCAGCACCGCCATGTCGACCGCGTCCAGCGAGGTGCCGGTCATGAATCCCAGGATCTTCATGGGAGCGTTGACTGCCACGGCCGCGAAACGGTAGCTAGGCCCCATGATCGACGCTTTCGTCCTGGCCCGCCCCTATTACCGCCCGCTGCCATAGCGGGAGGCCGACCAGACACGTCGCTTAGCCCCCGCCTCGCCGGGGTCGCTTTCTTTCCAGTCGATCATGCGCTCCGGCATCCTCCCCGGAGTCTGAAATGAAAGCCTCACAATCCAATCCCGCCGTGCTAGACGGCCCGCCAAGTCAAATAGAGAGTCGATCCATGTCCGCCGCGTCGTCCTTCAAGTCAGAGTTCCTGCGAACCCTGGAGGCGCGCGGCTATATCCACCAGATCACCCATCCGGAGGAACTGGACGCGGCCGCCTCGGCCGGGATCGTCACCGCCTACATCGGTTTCGACGCCACCGCGCCATCCCTGCACGTCGGCAGCCTCATCCAGATCATGCTGCTGCGCCGCCTGCAGCAGGCCGGCCACAAGCCGATCGTCCTGATGGGCGGCGGCACCACCAAGGTCGGCGATCCCACCGGCAAGGACGAGAGCCGCAAGCTGCTGTCGGACGCCGACATCCAGGCCAACATCGCCGGCATCAAGCAGGTCTTCGCCAAGTTCCTGACCTTCGGCGACGGGCCCACCGACGCGATCATGGTCGACAACGACGTCTGGCTGTCGAAGTTCGGCTACGTCCAGTTCCTGCGCGAATACGGCGTGCACTTCACCGTCAACCGGATGCTGGCCTTCGACTCGGTCAAGCTGCGCCTAGAGCGCGAGCAGCCGATGACGTTCCTCGAGTTCAACTACATGCTGATGCAGGCGGTGGACTTCCTGGAGCTGAACCGCGCCCACGGCTGCGTGCTGCAGATGGGCGGCTCGGACCAGTGGGGCAACATCCTCAACGGCGTCGAGCTGACCCGTCGCGTCGACCAGAAGAGCGCTTTCGGCCTGACGACGCCGCTCCTGGCCACCGCCTCGGGCGCCAAGATGGGCAAGACGGCGGCCGGCGCGGTGTGGCTGAACGCCGAGCAGCTGAGCCCCTACGACTACTGGCAGTTCTGGCGCAACACCGAGGACGCCGACGTCGGTCGCTTCCTGAAGCTGTTCACCGACCTGCCGCTCGAAAAGATCGCCGAACTGGAAGCCCTCGAAGGCGCCCAGATCAACGAGGCCAAGAAGGTGCTGGCCGACGAAGCCACCCGCATGGCCCACGGCGAGGAAGAGGCCCGCAAGGCCCGCGACGCCGCCGAGAAGGCGTTCGAACAGGGCGCGCTGTCGGCCGACCTGCCGACCTTCGAGGTTCCGGCGGCGGATCTTGAGGCCGGGATCGTGCTGGCGGCGCTCTTCACCGACGCGGGTCTGGCCGGTTCTCGGGGCGAGGCGCGTCGCCTGGCTCAGGGCGGTGGCCTGAAGGTCAACGACAAGGCGGAGGCCGACGCCAACCGGACGATCACCTCGGCCGATCTCGTCGAGGGCGTGGTCAAACTCGCCGCCGGCAAGAAGAAGATCGTGTTGGTGAAGCCCGTTTAGTTATCGTATGCCGGACGGACTTAACCGGCCCGTCCGGCCCCTCACCTGTTTCGAGTGATCGAGGAAGAGACCGATGCTGCAACCCGGCGACAAGGCCCCCGATTTCGACCTCCCGACCGACACCGGTCGCGTCAGCCTGTCGGCCCTGAAGGGCAAGAATGTCGTCCTCTACTTCTATCCGAAGGACGACACGGCCGGCTGCACCTCCGAAGCGCTGCAGTTCTCGTCCGAGGTCGAGGAGTTCCAGAAGCTGGGCGCGGTCATCATCGGCGTCTCCAAGGACAGCGCCGCCTCCCACGCCAAGTTTCGCGCCAAGCACGACCTGACCATCGAACTGGCCGCCGACCCCATGGGCGACATCGTCGAGGCCTATGGCGCCTGGGTCGAGAAAAGCATGTACGGCCGCAAGTACATGGGCATCGACCGCTCCACCTTCCTGATCGACCGCGAGGGCGTCGTGCGCGAGGTCTGGCGCAAGGTGAAGGTGCCGGGGCACATCAAGGCCGTCATGAACGCCGCCAAGGCTATTAAGTAAGTTCGACGGCTTCGGGAACGCTTGCGCCGCGCGCGTGTTGTATTGGCGCCTCAACCTGTGGCGTTTCCACGACTTACGCGGTTAACGCGTATTTCCTCTGGTCAGAAAACGTTAAGGATCGAGGCGCAAAATGACTTTTCGCGACTCGCGTCCTTTCAGGGCGCGAAGAGTCTTGCACGTTAGCGTTTTATCGTTCCATATCCCCCAGACCTGAAACGGGGGGTTTCCTGGGACGATGGCGATCAAGCGCTTCAAGCGACTGCGGCAATCTCTCGAGGCCCTGTTTCCTGAACGGCATGTCTACGTCCGCTCTGGCGGCGAGATGCGCGGCTATGTTCTCTCCACCAACAAACAACTGATCGGCGCGGGCTGCGTCGGCGCTGGCGCTCTGTGGATGGGCGTGTGCACGGCCGCCATGCTGATCAATGTTCTGTCGGTCAGCTCGACCGATCAGCAGGTGATCAAGCAGAAGGCCTACTACGAGCGGCTGAACGCCGACCGCCAGGCTCGCCTGAACAGCGCCGTGGCTCAGCTTTCCGCGACCAACGGCTCGCTCGACGAGCTGGCCAGCTCGGTCGAGAAGCGCCACGCCGCCCTCGCCCTCCTGGTTTCCGATTTCAAGGGCGTTCCGGGCGCCGCCGACGCCCTGAGCGTCGCCAAGCCGCGCCTGCTTGCCGCCGGCCCGGTCGAGCGCATCCAGGCCACGCGCATGGATCAAGAGCGCCTGATCGACGCCGCCGAAGGCTTCGCCAAGAGCCGCGCCGAACGGCTGCGCCTGGCCATGCGCATGGCCGGCCTCGACGCCTCTTCGTTCACCGGACGAGGCGTCTCGCTGGGCGGTCCGCTGATCGAGGCCAAGGACCCGCGCGCGCTGGCCGCGGTTCTGGACGTCGACGAGGATTTCGCCAGCCGCATCCAGCACGCCGCGAACGACATGTCGGACATGCGCAGCCTGGGCGCGGCGGTCAAAAAGCTGCCGTTCTATCGGCCGACCAGCAATCCAGCCCTGTCGTCCAGCTACGGCGTCCGCTTCGATCCGTTCACGCACCGCCCGGCCTTCCACTCGGGCCTCGACTTCCCCGGCGCCATGCGCACGCCGATCATGGCCACCGCCCCGGGCGTCGTCTCGTTCACCGGCGTCCGCGCGGGCTACGGCAATACGGTCGAGGTCGACCACGGCGGCGGCTTCAAGACCCGCTACGCGCACCTGTCCTCGATCGGCGTTCGCGTCGGTCAGCGGGTGACGATCGGCTCGCGCGTCGGCGCGATGGGCTCGACGGGCCGCTCGACCGGCCCGCATCTGCATTACGAAGTCTGGGTCAATGGCAAGGCCCAGAACCCCAACCGCTTCTTGAGGGCTGGTGAGTATGTTCAGCAAACAAGCTAAGTCGGGGCCCAAGGCCTCTGGTCGCGCCGAGGCGCCGGCGAGCCTGCCCTCCAGCAACCCCGCGGACGCCACGCGCCGCACGCCCAAGGTGGCCTCCCTGCTCTCGGCCGACCTGACGATCGAGGGCTGCATCGAGGGCGAAGGCGAGCTTCAACTGGATGGAATTCTACGCGGGGACGTCCGCGTGGCGCGCCTCAGCGTCGGCGAAACCGGCCATGTCGAGGGTTGCGTCCAGGCCGACCTCGTCGAGGTGCGCGGTCGCATCGTCGGCTCGATTATCGCCAAGCAGGTCCGCCTCTACGGCACCGCCTATGTCGATGGCGACATCACCCATGAACAGCTGTCGATGGAGTCGGGCGCCTTCTTCCAAGGCCGCAGCCTGAAGTTCCAGCGCCCGCCCTCGCCGATCCAGCCGACGCCGGAGCCGGAAGTCCTAGCCCTCGCGGCGGCCGAAACGGTCGGCTGACCGGGGACTTCGGCCTAGCGGCTGCTCAGCACGAAGGTGTTGCCGTCGGGGTCCTTGAACTTGGCGAAGGCGCCCCAGGGCTGTTTCTGAGGCGGCCCCTCGAATTCGACGCCCTTCTCGCTGAGCTTGCGATAGGCGTGCTCGACGTCGTCGCAAGCCAGCGAGCCGTTGAAGAAGCTGCCGATCCGGTCCTCGTGGCCCTCGGGCGTGAACAACACCAGCCCCGTCTCCGCGCCGGGGATCGACAGCTCGATCCAGCGCTGGGCGCCCATCGGCTGGTCGGTGGCGACCCGCAGGCCCACCTTCTCCGTCCAGAATTCCAGCGCCCGGTCCTGGTCGCTGACCGGGATGCTGACGAACTTCACCTTACTGATCACGCTCACGACCCGCCTCTCCTGTCGGCCATCGACGAGACCGGCGTAGCCCGCCGGGGTTGCGCCGGTGAAGACGTGCAAATATTGCTATAGCAATGGATGCGCAAAGTTACAGGTTGGACCGGTACGTCCTCGACACGCTGATGGCCGACCTGGTGGGCCATGACCACAAGCCATCCGCCTTCCTCGTCTATCTGGCGATCGTCGCGGCGCGCGCCGACGGCCGCGCCAGCTTCAGCCACGCGGAGTTGGCCGAACGCACCGGCCAGTCACGGCGAACGGTTCAGAACGCCGTCGATATCCTGAAACGAAGGGGTTTGATCTCGGTCAGTCGCCATGCCCCGACCGAACCGGCGACCTATGTCCCGCTGACGCCTTGGCGACGCCAGCGGGATCAATAGACCTTAAGCCTCGGCGCCGTCGCGAGTCGCGCCGACGCGCTGGGCCAGGGCCGCGCCCATGAACGCGTCGAGATCGCCGTCCAGCACCCCCTGGGTGTCGGAGGTCTCGACGTTGGTCCGCAGGTCCTTGACCATCTGGTAGGGCTGCAGGACGTAGCTGCGGATCTGGTGACCCCAGCCGATGTCGGTCTTCTGGTCTTCCAGCGCCTGCTGAGCGGCTTCGCGCTTTTGCAGCTCGGCCTCGTAGAGGCGCGCGCGCAGCATCTTCCAGGCCTCTTCGCGGTTCTGGTGCTGCGAGCGGCCCGCCTGACAGGCCACGGCGATGCCGGTCGGGATGTGCGTCAGGCGCACGGCCGAGTCGGTCTTGTTGATGTGCTGCCCACCGGCCCCGGAGGCCCGATAGGTGTCGGTGCGCACGTCGGCCGGGTTGATCTCGATCTCGATCGTGTCGTCGACCACCGGATAGACCCAGGCCGAGGCGAAGGAGGTGTGGCGGCGAGCGCTGCTGTCGTACGGACTGATGCGCACCAGACGGTGCACGCCGGCCTCGGTCTTCAGCCAGCCGTAGGCGTTGGGGCCCTTGACCAGCAGCGTGGCCGACTTGATGCCGGCCTGGTCGCCGTCGGTCTCTTCGATCAGCTCGGTCTGCATGCCGTGGGCGTTGGCCCAGCGGGTGTACATGCGCAGCAGGATGCCGGCCCAGTCGCAGGACTCGGTGCCGCCAGCGCCGGAGTTGATTTCGATATAGGCGTCGTTGCCGTCGGCCTCGCCCGACAGCAGGGCCTCCAGCTCGGCGCGGCCGGCGCGGTCCTTCAGGGCTTTAAGCTGCACGCGGGCGTCGTTCAGCGACTCCTCGTCGCCTTCCATGTCCGCCAGCTCGGCGTACTCGACGGCGTCCTTCAGATCGCGCTCGATCGACTGCACGGCCTCGACCTTGGCGGCCAGGGCGGCGCGCTCGCGCGAGACGGCTTGAGCCTCGGACGGGCGGTCCCACAGGGTCGGGTCCTCGACCCGGGCGTTCAGCTCATCGAGCTTGCGGAGAGCGACGTCCCAGTCAAAGACGCCTCCTGAGCAGTCCCACGGACTGCTCGATGTCGGCCGCGGCGGCCTCGACATCCGGTCGCATCACGTAACTCCGTGACAGTGTTGAAGGGCGCGGGAGATAGCCTGCGCCGCGCCCACGCGCAATGACATCAATAGAGGCCGCTCAGCGGATCGACCTTTTGTGGCGGCTTGCCGGGCTGGGTTTGAGACTGCGGAACCGGCGGCAGGCCCGGCGTCAGCTCGTTGTAGGGAATGGGCCCGATCGGCGCGACCTCGACCTTGGGCTCGGTGCCCGGGCGGAAAGCCTCGCGCACGCCGCGAACCAGAGCGAACTTGGCGTTCTTCGGCGGCTTGAAGTCGACGACCGGCTGGCCTTCCAAAGCAACCTTCATGAAGTCCATGAAGACGGGAACGGGACCCGCGGCCCCGGTTTCCCCCTCGCCGAGCGAGCGGTTGTCATCGAAGCCGAAGAAAACGCCGACGATCAGGTTGGGCGAATAGCCGACGAACCAGGCGCTGCGATACTCATTGGTGGTGCCGGTCTTGCCGGCCAGCGGACGGCCCAGCGAGCTGACGGCGGCGGCGGTGCCGCGCTGGACCACGCCCTGCAGCATCGAGGTGATCTGGTAGGCCGTCACGGGATCCATGATCTGCTCGCCCGGCGCGGCGAAGCGCGGGCTCTCGTCGCCGTTGAAGCCGGCGGTGCAGCGCTCGCAATCGCGCTTGTCGGCGCGGAAGATGACCTTGCCCTCGCGGTCCTGCACCAGCTCGATCAGGTGCGGATCGACCCGGCGGCCGCCATTGACGAACGGGGCATAGGCCGCGGTCAGCTTGAAGGGCGTGGTCTCCCCCGCCCCCAGCGCCATGGCCAGCACCGGATCCATCTCCTTGACGACGCCGGCCCGCTTGGAGAAATCGATAATCTTCTTCATGCCGACGCCCTGAGCCAGCCGCACGGTCATCGCGTTGATCGACTTTTCCAGGCCCTTTCGGAGAGGCTGGGCGCCGTAGAACTCCTTGTCGTAGTTCTCGGGACTCCAGTCTTGGCCGTTGGCGCCTCTCAGCGTGATGGGACTGTCGACGATGACGCTGGCGGGCGTGTAGCCATTCTCCAGGGCCGTGGCGTAGACGAACGGCTTGAACGACGAGCCCGGCTGACGCTTGGCCTGGGTGGCGCGGTTGAAGTTCGACAGCGAGTAGCTGTAGCCGCCGACCAGAGCCACGATCCGACCCGTATAGGGCTCCATCGCCACGAGGGCGCCGTTGACCGCGGGCACCTGGCGCAGGCGATAGCCGCCGCTGGCGGCCTTCTCGACGAAGACGAGGTCCCCGGCCTTCAGGCCCTTGCCGGCCTTGGCCCAGGCCATGTCCTCGCCAACGATCTGGCCCTCGCCTTCGCTCTTGACCAGACGCACCTGGCCGCCGTTCGAGGTGACAAGGGCCGGACGCCAGGCGGTTCGCTCCGACGGAATCGGCCTGGCCAGCGCGGTCTTTTCCCACTTGAGGTCGGTGGACTCGACATGTCCCCAGGCGCCCCGCCAGCCGTGGCGGCGGTCATAGCGCTCCAGGCCATCCATCAGCGCGATGCGGGCGGTGGTCTGCAGGCGCGGGTCCAGCGTCGTGCGCATGTAGTAGCCGCCCTCGTTGAGGCGGGGGCCGAGCGTGGCCATGCCCCGTTGGCGCACTTCCTCGACGAAGTAGTCGGCGTCCCGATAAGCGGCGCGCTTGGGTCCCGGTTGGACGACCAGATCCTCGGCCATGGCCTGCTGCGCTTGGGCCTTGGTGATCCACCCCTGCTCGGCCATCTGGCCCAGCACCCAGTTGCGTCGGGCCATCGCCTTGGCCTTGTTGCGGGTCGGGTGGTAGTTGTCCGGTCCCTTGGGCAGCGACGCCAGATAGGCGCATTGAGCCAGGGTCAGCTCCGGCAGGGACTTGCCGAAATAGTTGTAGGCGGCCACGCCGACGCCAAACGAGCGATAGCCCAGCCAGATTTCGTTCAGATAGAGCTCGAGGATCTGCTGCTTGGTCAGCGACTGCTCCAGGCGGCTGGCCAGGATCGCTTCCTTGAACTTGCGGCCGACCGTGGCGTCGCTGGTCAGGAGGACGTTCTTGGCCACCTGCTGGGTGATCGTCGAGCCCCCCTCAAGGCGCCGACCGCGGATGGCGTTGCCAACATTGTTGATCATGGCGCGCGACAGACCGCCGACATCGACGCCGCCGTGGGAGAAGAAGTTGCGGTCTTCGGCCGCCAGGAAGGCCTGGGCCAGCTGGGGCGGGATCTGGTCGTAGGGAATGAAGATCCGGCGTTCCTTGGAGTACTCGCCGATCAGGGTGCCGTCCCAGGCGTAGACGCGCGTGGCCGTAGCCGGCCGATAGTCTTGCAGCTCGCCGGCGTCGGGCATGTCGTGGAAAAGCCAGGCCGCATAGATCGCGATCGCGAATCCCGCGACGGCGATAATCGACAGCACCGCCACGCCCGCGATGGCCATCCATCGTTCGGTGGGTTTCAGATCCACGCGACCTCCGTCGAGCGGGCGCCCTCGCCCACCACACACCTAGACTTGGATCGCCCGGCGCACGGCGCGAACGATCGCTTCTGTGATTAGAGCGCGGCGCGCGAAAGGGGAAGCGGGCCTTTCGGTCAGGACTTGCGGACGTCCGCCGAGAAATAGGCCTCGATGGAGTCGCCGACCGCGTCGACCAGGCGGGCGCGGCTGGCCTTGTTGGTCAGGAACGCCTCGTCCTCGGGATTGGTGATGAAGCCCATCTCCAGCAGGACCGCCGGCACGTCGGGCGCCAGCAGCACGAAGAAGCCGGCGTCGCGGTGGCTGCGGCGCAGCAGCGTCGTCTCCTCGCCGACATTGGCCAGCAACAGCTGGGCGAAGGTGGCGGAGCGATTCTTGGTGGCGCGCTGCGACAGGTCGAGCAGGATCTGGCTGACGGCGCGGTCGCGGCCCGGCAGGTTGGCTTTCATCAGCCAGTCGCTCTTGTCCAGCACCAGGCCCACACGCTCGGCGCCCTTTTCGGACACGGTGTAGACCGAGGCGCCGCGCGTGGCGGTGTCGGGGCCGGAATCCGCGTGCAGCGAGATGAACAGGTCAGCGTCGGCGCGGCGGGCGATCTGCACGCGACCTTCCAGCGGCACGAAGGTGTCGGTCTCACGAGTGAGGACCACCTGATAGCGGCCGGTCTTTTCCAGGCGGGTCTTCAGCGCCTTGGCCGCGGCCAGGGTGACGTCCTTCTCGAACGCGTTGGCGCCCAGGGCGCCCGAGTCCTTGCCGCCATGACCCGCGTCGATGACGATGACCTTCTTCAGGCGCAGCGGCGCGGCCTTGATCGGCGCGCTGACCAAGGTCAAGCGCGGCGGGGCCTGTGACGCGGCCGGCGCGGCGGGGCCGTCCACGGCCTTCAGATCGATGACATAGCGATAGGCCGTCGCGCCGTCGCCGGGCGGCAGCAGGAAGCGGCGGCGGACCTCGACCTTGCCGGCCAGTTCCAGGCGCAGGCGGGCGCCGCCAGCGGCCTCGTCGATCAGCCAATGCTTGACCAGCCCCTGGCCGGAGCCTTGCAGGTCGCCGGAAATTGTGACGTTCGGCAGCGCCAGGACCAAGCGCTGATCAGTCGCGCCATCGGACAACAGCTTGCCCGCGGCGGCGCGGTCCAGATCGATCACGACGCGGGTCTCGGTGCGATCGCCGCCGAAGCGGACCTTCTGCACGCCCGAGGGCGCGGCGGGGCCTTGAGCGGTCGCGACAGCGACGCCGGCGGTGGTCATGCCACCGACGATCAGGGCCGCTCGAAACCAGCCCATGCGAGCCAAACTGATCAAAACCTTACGCATACCTGTCCGCGCTAGCCGGATTTGGTGAACGGTTCGTCAATATCGGCGCAAGGCGGTAGCCAAAGGGTTAAGTCCTGATCGGCGTCGAAAGCTTTTCTTTTCCGCGCCGATGTGGCTACAGTCGCGCCGCGTGCGAAGCTCCGTGATCGTCACGACTGCGTGCGGGCCGCCATGGTTTCGAAAGAGGTCCTGAACCCCTTCCGAAGCCGAGGCGGCAGACTAGATAGTTCGAGATGCGGCCGACCGAGCGGGCAAGACGCCTACCGAGACGCCGTATCGCGGGGCCCGCGTCGGGCTCAAACGCCCTTATGGCGACGACGCGCCATCCGATCCGCGCCTTCTGGCGCGACACACGAACCATCCAATCCGCGCCCTGCGCGGTAGGGACAAAACGAAACCCCCAATGGGCTGCGCCGCACCCGACCGCCTCTGGCACCTGACCCTTCGCAACCGCTTCGGCGGGGCGACGGTCGGCGACGCGCGCGCCCTTCATTCATATCGGCGCCCGGGCCTAGAGCCCGCCGCGCGCCGTGGAGACTTCCTTAATGTCGAAGAAGATGCTGATCGACGCAGCACACGCCGAAGAGACGCGTGTGGTCGTCGTGGACGGAACCCGGGTTGAAGAGTTCGATTTCGAGAGCCAGACCCGCAAACAGCTTCGTGGAAATATCTATCTCGCCAAGGTGACCCGCGTCGAACCCAGCCTTCAGGCCGCGTTCGTCGAATATGGTGGTAATCGCCACGGGTTCCTGGCGTTCAACGAAATCCACCCCGACTACTACCAGATCCCGGTCGCCGACCGTGAAGCGCTGATGCGCGACGATTCCGGCGATGACGAGGACGACACCCCGATCTCGCGTCGCGCCACGGGCGGCGACGACGAGGACGACGTCAACGGCGAAGACACCGCGATCGACGACGATGAAGACGACGTCGAAGAAGAGCTGGCGCGCCGCAAGCGCCGGCTGATGCGCAAGTACAAGATCCAGGAAGTGATCCGCCGCCGGCAGATCATGCTGGTCCAGGTCGTCAAGGAAGAGCGCGGCAACAAGGGCGCGGCCCTGACCACCTACCTCTCCCTGGCCGGCCGCTACGGCGTCCTGATGCCCAACACCGCCCGCGGCGGCGGTATCAGCCGCAAGATCACGGCGGTCACCGACCGCAAGCGCTTGAAGAGCGTCGTCCAGAGCCTGGACGTGCCGCAGGGCATGGGCCTGATCGTCCGTACGGCCGGCGCCAAGCGCACCAAGGCCGAGATCAAGCGCGACTACGAATATCTGCTGCGTCTCTGGGAGAACATCCGCGAGAACACGCTGCACTCGATCGCGCCGGCGCTGATCTACGAGGAGGAAGACCTCGTCAAGCGCGCCATCCGCGACATGTACGACAAGGACCTGGACGGCATCTGGGTCGAGGGCGACGCCGGCTACAAGGAAGCGCGCGACTTCATGCGCATGCTGATGCCGAGCCAGGCCAAGAAGGTCTTCAACTACCGCGACCCGACCCCGCTGTTCGTGAAGAACAAGATCGAGGACCATCTGGCCCAGATCTATTCGCCGGTCGTGCCGCTGCGCTCCGGCGGCTATCTGGTGATCAACCAGACCGAAGCCCTGGTCGCGATCGACGTCAACTCGGGCAAGGCCACGCGCGAGCGCAACATCGAGGCCACGGCCCTCAAGACCAATTGCGAGGCCGCCGAGGAAGCCGCCCGCCAGCTGCGCCTGCGCGACCTGGCCGGCCTGATCGTCATCGACTTCATCGACATGGATGAAGCCAAGAACAACCGCACGGTCGAGAAGGTCCTCAAGGACGCCCTCAAGGACGACCGCGCGCGCATCCAGATGGGCAAGATCTCGGGCTTTGGCCTGATGGAGATCAGCCGCCAGCGCCGCCGCACCGGCGTGCTGGAAGGCACCACCCACGTCTGCGAACACTGCGAAGGCACCGGCCGCGTCCGTTCGGTCGAGTCCAGCGCCCTGGCCGCCCTGCGCGCGGTCGAGGTCGAGGCCCTGAAGGGCTCGGGCAGCGTGATCCTGAAGGTCTCGCGCTCGGTCGGCCTCTATATCCTGAACGAAAAGCGCGCCTACCTGCAGCGGCTGCTGGAGACGCACGGCCTGTTCGTGACCGTCGTGGTCGACGACAGCCTGCACGCGGCCGACCAGGAGATCGAGCGCACCGAACTTGGCGAACGCATCGCCGTCGCGCCGGCGCCCTATGTCGATGAAGACGACGACTTCGACTACGCCGCCTTCGACGACGAGGCCGAGGAAGACGACGAAGAAGTCCTCGAGGACGAGGACGACATCGAGCGCGAAGACACCGACGACGACGACGCCTCCGCCCGCAAGCAGGCGCGCGAAGACGATCGTGGCGACCGCAAGGGCCGCCGCCGCCGTGATCGCCGTCGCGGCCGTCGCGACGAGCGCGAAACCGAGACCGAAATCGAGGCTGACAGCGAAGGCGACGAGGAAGACGCCGACGCCGACGACCGCGCCGAGTTCGGCGACGAGGACGAGGACGCCCGCCGCCGTCGCCGCCGTCGCGGCCGTCGTGGCGGCCGTCGTGGCGGTCGCGAAGACGGCGATCGTCCGACCGACGCCTTCGTCTGGATCCGTCCCCGCGTCCCGTTCGGCGAGAACGTGTTCACCTGGCACGACCCGGCAGCCCTGGTCGGCGGCAACGGCGGTAACGGCGGCGAAGGTCGCCGCCCGGCGCCGGAAGCGCGCGCCGAGGCCCCGGCCGAGCGTCCGGAACGCGCCGAGCGCGAGGAGCGTCCCGCCCGCGAGCGTGGCCGTCGCGGTCGTGACCGCGGCCGTCGCAATCGCGACGAGGCCCCGGTCGCCGACGCGGCCGTGGCCGAGGCCGCCGCGCCCGCCGAGATGATCGCCGCCGCCGAGCCGGCCGAACCGTTCGAAGCGCCGATCCTGGCTCCGCCGGTGATCTCCGCGCCTCCGGCCGATGTCTGGGTCGAGTTGCCGGAAGTCGAGGAAGCGCCGAAGAAGCCCAAGCGCGTGCGTTCGCGCGGCAAGAAGCCCGCCGCCGACGTCGCCGAAACGGCGGACGCCGTGGCCGAAGCCGTCACCGAATCGGTGGCGATCGTTCCGCCCGAGCCGGAACCCGAGGCCGCCCCGGTCGTCGAAGCCGCGCCCGAGCCCGCGCCGGAACCGGAGATCGCCGTCGAGGCGGCGCCCGCCGCTCCGGCCGAACCGGACCCGGCCGAGATCACCACGCCGCCCGAAAAGCCGCGCCGCGGCTGGTGGCGCCGGTAATCGAGCCGATCACGGCCCGCGCTTTCTGACCGAAGCGCGGGCCGAAATCGTCGCGGGGACCGGCATGGCCCTTGTTCCCTCGCGCCGATGATCCAAGTTAGACTGGTCGGGTTCGCGGGGGCGCGATCTGGAGATCATTCGATGACCTCGCGTCGAGGGCATGCCGGAAAACGCCAAGCTGGGCGTGGTTTGATCGTTGCGCTGTCGGCGCTGTCGATCATTGCGTCTGGCGTTTCGGTCCCCCAGGTCGCCCTCGCCCAGGACGGCGCCCCCTCCCTGATCCGGGACACCGAGATCGAGGAAATCCTGCATGAGGACGCCGATCCGATCTTCGCGGCGGCGGGACTGGACCCCAAGAACGTCCGGATTCTGATCGTCGGCGACAAGAGCCTCAACGCCTTCGCCACCCAGGGCCTGCAGATGGGCCTGAACACCGGCCTGATCCTGCAGACCGAGAACCCCAATCAGCTGCGCGGCGTCATCGCCCACGAAACCGGACACTTGGCCGGCGGCCACCCCATCCGTTCGGACGAGATGATGCGCGCCGGCCTCAAGCCCATGATCCTGACCATGGGCCTCGGCATCCTGGCGGCCCTGGCCGGCTCGCCCGACGGCGGCGCGGCGCTGATCGCCAACTCGCAATTCGCCGGCGCCCTGGGCGCTCTGGGCTATAGCCGCGAGCAGGAATCGCGCGCCGACCAGGCTGGCGCGGGCTTCCTGGAGGCCACGGGCCAGTCGGGTCGCGGCCTCGTCGAGTTCTTCGACAACTTCCGCTACCAGGAGGTCTTCGATCAAGCGCGTCGGTACGCCTACTTCCGCAGCCACCCGCTGTCGTCGGAACGGATCGAGGTGCTGCGCAGCCGCGTCGAGCGCCAACCGCACTACAGCGCCGTCGACACGCCCGAGGACCTGGCCCAGCACGAGGTCATGAAGGCCAAGCTGGAAGGCTTCATCAACCCGCAGGTGGCGTTGATGAAGTACAAGGAGACCGACGCCAGCTTCCCGGCCCGCTACGCGCGCGCCATCGCCTACTATCAGATGAAGGACCCCGACCGGTCGCTGAAGCTGATCGACGCCCTGATCGCCGACCACCCGGACAACCCCTATCTCTGGGAGCTGAAGGGTCAGGTGCTGTTCGAGTTCAATCGCATCACCCTGGCCGAGGAGCCCCAGCGCAAGTCGGTCCAGCTGAAGCCGGATGCGGCCCTGCTGCGCGTCAATCTGGGCCAAACCCTGATCAGCCTCGACGATCCCGCCAAGGTCGAGGAAGGCGTCAAGGAACTGAAGCGCAGCCTGCTGAACGAACCGGACAACACCGTGGCCTGGCGCTTGCTGGCCCAGGCCTACGACAAGCAGAAGAAAGACGGCGAGGCGCGTCTGGCCACGGCCGAACAGTATTTCTCGCTCGGCGCGGTGCGCGAGGCCCGGGTCTTCGCCATGCGCGCTCGCGAGCTGCTGCCCAAGGACACGCCCGACTGGCGCCGCGCCACCGACATCGTCCTGGCGTCCCGCCCCTCCAACCAGGATCTGAAGGACCTGGCCAAGGATGGGGCCATGCAATCCAATCTCGGCCGATAATCGGCCCTCTCTTGAGTTCGAGACCTCTATGACCTTGCTTCGTCGCGCCGCGACCCTCGCCCTGCCCCTGGCCGTCTCGGGCCTCGTCCTTGCCGGCTGCGACCAGGCCAAGCCCGACAAGGCGTTCGGCGAAAAGGTCCGCGCCTACCTGCTCGAGCACCCCGAGGTGCTGATGGAGGTCAGTCAGAAGCTGCAGGAAAAGCAGGCCAACCAGCAGGCTGTCTCGGCCCAGAAGGCCATCGGCCAGTATCGCCAGGCCATCGAACGCGACCCGCGCGACGTCGTGATCAATCCGGCGGGGACGATCACGGTCACCGAGTTCTTCGACTACCGATGCGGCTATTGCCGCCACGCCGCGCCCGAGATCGTCGAGCTGGTCCAGAAGAACCCGGACATCCGGCTGGTGCTGAAGGACTTCGTGATCTTCGGCCGCGACAGCGAAGCGGCCGCGCGCCTGATGCTGGGCGCCAAGGACCAGGGCAAGAGCCTTGATCTCTACAAGGCGCTGATGGCCGAGAACGCCCTGGACGCCGCCGGGGCGCTGCGCATCGCCAAGGGCCTTGGGATCGACCTCGACAAGGCCAAGGCGGCGGGTGAAAGCGAAGCTGTGACCCAACACCTGGCCGACACCGAAGCGCTGGCCAAGACCCTGGCCTTGCAAGGCACGCCGGCCTTCGTCGTCGGCGACACCCTGATCCCGGGCGCCGACATCAACGCCCTGAAGCTGGCGATCGAGCAGACCCGCGCCAGCAAGGTGAAGGCGGGCTAACCGCTAGATCAGCCCCGCCAGCGGCGAGCTGGGATCGGCGTAGAGGCGCTTCTGCATCCGGCCGGCTAGATAGGCTTCGCGGCCGGCGATGACGGCGTGCTTCATCGCCTTGGCCATGCGGATCGGGTCCTTGGCCTCGGCGATGGCGGTGTTCATCAGGATGGCGTCGCAGCCCAGCTCCATGCCGATCGCCGCGTCCGAGGCCGTGCCGACGCCGGCGTCGACCAGCACGGGCACCTTGGCGTTCTCGACGATGATCCGCAGGTTGACGCGGTTCTGGATGCCCAAGCCCGAGCCGATCGGCGCGCCCAGCGGCATGATCGCCACCGCCCCCGCCTCTTCCAGCTTGCGCGCATAGACCGGGTCGTCCGAGCAGTAGACCATCACCTGGAAGCCGTCGGCGACCAGCAGCTTCAGCGAGCGCAGCGTCTCTTCCATGTCCGGGAACAGGGTCTTGGGGTCGCTGAGGACCTCCAGCTTGACCAGATCCCAGCCGCCGGCCTCGCGGGCCAGGCGCAGCGTGCGCACGGCGTCCTCGCCGGTGAAGCAGCCGGCGGTGTTGGGAAGATAGGTGAACTCGCTGGGCTTCACATAGTCGACCAGCAACGGCTGAGTGGGATCGGTGAGGTTCACGCGGCGCACGGCCACGGTGACGATCTCGGCCCCGGCCGCGCGGGCGGCGGCGGCGTTGGTCGCATAGTCCTTGTACTTGCCCGTGCCGACGATCAGGCGCGAGCGGAAGGTGCGGCCGGCGACGGTCCAGGTTTCTTCGGTGTCAGCGGCGACGGCGTCGGGGGAAACATGCGCGTTCATAGGGCTGGTTTACGCCCCGTCAGCCGGCGTTTCAAATACGCAGGATCAACCGCCGCCGATAAAAGTGACGATCTCGATGCGGTCGCCGTCAGCCAGAGCCGTGTCGGCGTAGGTGGAACGCGGGGCGATCTCGAGGTTGCGCTCGACCGCCACCTTGCGGGCGTCCAGGCCCAGCGACGCCACCAGATCGGCGATCGTCACCACCCCGGCCACGTCCCGTTCTTCCCCGTTCAACAAAAGCCTCATTTCACCTCCGAAGCGAGCCCTGCTTGTGACCTGAGGGAACCGGCTATACAAGACCTCCCGGAATCGACGGCGGAGCCGCATGGTAAAACCGATCCACGTGCTGAGCGGCCCCAACCTCAACCTGTTGGGAACCCGCGAGCCCGAGATTTACGGCAAGGACACCCTCGACGATGTCCGGGCGCGCTGCGAGGCGCGGGCGGCTTCGCGTGGCGTTTCGGTGGTCTTCCGCCAGTCCAATCATGAGGGCGTGCTGATCGATTGGGTGCAAGAGGCGCGTCTGTCGGCCTCGGCGCTCATTCTCAATCCGGCTGGCTACGGCCACACCTCGATCGCGTTGCTGGACGCGCTCAAGACCTTGAGCATCCCAGTGATCGAGTGCCATCTGTCCAACCCGGCGGCGAGGGAGGAATTCCGCCGCCATACCTATGTGTCGCTGGCGGCCACGGGGATCGTCTCCGGGTTCGGCGCGGCGAGCTATGAATTGGCGATCGAGGCCGCTTTCGGCCTGATCGGCGTTTAACGAGAACCTCGCCCCAGCGCTTTTCCGCGGCGCGCGGCGTTTCAGAACAACAAGGTAAGCTTCCATGTCGAACCCCAAGGCCCCCGCCGATCCGGTCGAAGCTCCGGCCATCGACGCCCGTCTGGTCCGCAAGATCGCGGACATCCTGAAGGACACGGGCCTGTCCGAGATCGAAGTCGAGCATGCCGGCTTGAAAATCCGCGTCGCCCGTGAACTGACGGCCGCGCCGATCAACTACGTCCAGGCGACGGCCCCCGCCTATGCCCCGGCGCCCGCCGCCGCGCCCGCCCCCGCCGCGCCCGCTCCGGCGGCCGAAGCGGCTCCGGCGCCCGCCGCCACGCGCGGCGACGCGGTGAAGTCGCCAATGGTCGGCACCGCCTACCTGTCGCCCCAGCCGGGCGCCGATGCGTTCGTGAAGGTCGGCGACACCGTCGCGGCCGGTCAGACCCTGCTGATCGTCGAAGCCATGAAGACCATGAACCCGATCTCGGCCCCCAAGGCCGGCAAGATCGTCGAGATCCTGGTCACCGACGCGCAGCCCGTCGAGTTCGGCGAGCCGCTCGTCGTCATCGAGTAACGCGCATGTTCGACAAGATCCTGATCGCGAACCGGGGCGAGATCGCGCTCCGGGTTCACCGTGCCTGCAAGGAAATGGGCATCGCAACGGTGGCCGTGCACTCCGAGGCTGACCGCAACTCCATGTGGGTGCGCCTGGCTGACGAGAGCGTCTGCATCGGCCCGGCTCCCGCCGCCAAGAGCTATCTGAACATCCCGTCGATCATCGCGGCCGCAGAAATCACCGGCGCCCAGGCGATCCACCCGGGCTATGGCTTCCTGTCCGAGAACGCCCGCTTCGCCGAGATCGTCGGCGCGCACGGCTTCACCTTCATCGGTCCGAAGCCCGAGCACATCCGGATGATGGGCGACAAGATCACCGCCAAGCAGGCCGTGAAGGACGCCGGCATCCCGGTCGTTCCTGGCTCGGACGGCGGCGTCTCGACCGAGGAAGAGGCCTTCGAGGCCGCCGAGAAGATCGGCTTCCCCGTGCTGATCAAGGCCGCCGCCGGCGGCGGCGGTCGCGGCATGAAGGTCGCCCAAACGCGCGAGGACCTGGCCGAAGCGGTCTCGACCGCCCGCGCCGAGGCTCGCGCCGCGTTCGGCGACGACACGGTCTACATGGAGCGCTACCTCCAGAAGCCGCGCCACATCGAGCTGCAGGTGATCGCCGACAGCCATGGCAACGTGGTGCACCTGGGCGAACGCGACTGCTCGCTGCAGCGTCGTCACCAGAAGGTGCTGGAAGAGGCCCCCTCGCCGGCCCTGTCGGCGGAGGGCCGCGCCAAGATCGGCAAGGTCGTGGTCGATGCGGTCAAGGCCATCGGCTATCTGGGCGTCGGGACCATCGAGTTCCTGTGGGAGAACGGCGAGTTCTTCTTCATCGAGATGAACACCCGCCTGCAGGTCGAACACCCGGTCACCGAAGCCATCACCGGCATCGATCTGGTGCGCGAACAGATCCGCATCGCCGCGGGCTTGCCGCTGTCGTTCACCCAGGAAGACGTGGTCTTCGAAGGCCACGCCATCGAATGCCGGATCAACGCCGAGAACGCGCGGACCTTCACGCCTTCGCCGGGCGTGATCACCGACTTCCACGCCCCTGGCGGCCTGGGCGTTCGCCTGGATTCGGCGATCTACACCGGTTATGCGATCCCGCCCTACTACGACAGCCTGATCGGCAAGCTGATCGTCCATGGCCGCGATCGCGCCGAGTGCATCGCTCGTCTCAAGCGCTGCCTTGGCGAGATGGTGGTCGGCGGCGTCGAGACGACGATCCCGCTGTTCCAGGATCTCCTGGTCCAGTCCGACATCCTGGCCGGCGACTACGACATCCACTGGCTGGAGCGCTGGATTAAAGCCCAGGAAGCCTAAGGTCCGGGTGGCGATGGAAGACGCCTTCACGGTCGACGACCTGATCGCCTGCTACGCGCGCGGCGTCTTCCCCATATGGCCGACGCCCGCGAGGACGAAAGCCTCTTCCTGATTGATCCCGAGCGGCGGGGCGTCCTGCCGCTCGGGGACTTCCACATCCCCAAGCGCCTGGCGCGCACGGTGCGCAACGGCCCTTACGAAGTCCGCATCGACACGGCCTTCGACGCGGTGATTGAGGGTTGCGCGGCCTCGAGACCCGGCCGCCAGGACACCTGGATCAACCACCCTATCCAACAGCTCTACGGGCAGCTCTACGCCCGCGGCCTGGCCCACAGCATCGAGACCTGGCTGGACGGCGACCTCGTCGGCGGGCTTTACGGCGTGTCGCTAGGCGGCGCGTTCTTCGGCGAGAGCATGTTCTCGACCGCGCGAGACGCCAGCAAGGTGGCGCTGGTGCATCTGGTCGCGCGGCTGATCGCCGGCGGCTACCAGCTTCTGGACACCCAGTTCCTGACCGATCACCTGACGCAGTTCGGGACGGTCGAGATCAGCCGCGCCGACTATCGCCGGCGTTTGGCCAAGGCCCTGACGGTCCACGGCGACTTCTACGGCTTGGCGGGCGGCGCGACTGGGATCGACTGCTTGCAGGCGATCAGCCAGGCGTCATAGACCGGGTGCTCCAGCGGGTTCAGGCCCGGCGAGCTGGCGTACATCCACCCCTTGTAGATCTGCCGTCCGGGCGGCGCGGGACGGCCCGCCTGCGCCTTGGGCTGGGTGTCGACGATGACATAAGCCGTCGTCTCCGGCGCGATCTCGTCAGCGGCGGCGGTCTCGCAGGCGCGGACCGTGAAGACCAGCGTCTTGTAGCGAATGGGCTGCCCGACCGGGACCTCGAACCGCATGGTCTCGGTGGTGACCTTGTCCAGCGCCTGGAGGATGGCGATGGCGTAACGCTGGCGTTTGGCCGGCTCGGGCGGCTTGACCGGCACGGCGGGGGACGCGGGCTTGTCTGACGCAACGACGGCCGGAGCCGGCGCAGGCTGCGGACTGGCGGCGGCCGGCGCGGGCGCGGTCTGCGCGGACGGAGATGGACGGAGCTCAGGCGCTTGTTGAGCGCCCGCCGGACGTGCGGCGGGGGCGACAGGTGCTTGGGGCGCGGTCGGCGGCGTCTGAGCGGACTGAGGAGCCGCCTGACGCGCGAGCGCCGCGCCTGTCCCGGCCAGACCGGCCAGCACCGCGGCGGCGGCGATCCAGGACGCCCGGCGGGACATCCGTCCTATTCCGGCGACCAGGCTTGATAGTCGCTGGTGGCGGCCGCGCGCTCGCCGCCGCGCGTCAACGAACCCTTCGGACGCCAGGCATGGACGGTGCCGGTCAGGTTCGGGATGTGATCCTTCTCCCAGTCGCGGCGCTTCAGCGGCGTCTGGGTCGGCGGCTCGTCGAAGGTGTAGTGCAGCCAGCCGCTCCAGTCCGGCGGGACCTTCGAGGCCTCGGCGTAACCATTGTAGATCACCCAGCGACGCTTGCGCTGGTCGTAGCTGTCGCTGTTGTCGCGCGCTTCGAAGTAGCGGTTGCCCTGCTCGTCCTGGCCCACGAAGACGCCGCGACGGCCGATATGGAAACGCTGACCCAGGGTCGCGCCGTTCCACCAGGTGAAGATCGCTTTCAGCACTAGGTTCGCACCCGAAACTTAAGAGGGCTCAAGACAGACCGCGACCTGCGCGGCGAAGCGGCGCGACTATAGGGCCGCGGCGATGCAGCGTCCAGCGCCGCACCGCGACAACGAACTTCAACATCTTGTGGATTAGCACCCCTCCACCCGCAACATCTATTGAGAGCGGCGGCGAGAGGTTCTAGCGTGGGTGCGACCTTACGCGCATCCCGACCGCGTGGAATCACGCGTTAGGGATTTGGTAAGCTTCTAAGCTGGCAGACGGAACCAGGAAACGTCCCATGCGCACGCCCGCCAAAGCCGCCGGAACGGTTCCCACGATGGAATGGCGCGACCTCGAGCGCGCCGACAGCATCATCGTGGTCGCCGCCCCCGCGACCTGGACGGACGCCCGTGTCGAGGCTTGGCTCGACTGGGCCGGGACGATCGAGCCCAAGGCGCCGCTCGGCGGCGGTCCGGCCCGCTACGCCGAGCGCGTGGCCAAGATCGGCCTCGCGCGAGGACTGTTCGGGGACAAGGCCGACGCCGCGGCGTTCAAGGACGCGCTTCTGGCGACCATGCTGTCGGGTTACGCCACGCCGGCCGGCGGTCAGGTCGGCCAGGAACTGCTGCCCGACATCAGCGAAATCGAATTCCAGACCGTGGCGCGGCAAAGCCTGGCCCGCCGCCGCGCCGCGAGCCTCGCCGCCCAGGCCGCCGGCCGGCTCGACGCGGCCCTGGCCCAGGTGACCGACGCCGTCCGTCGCTGCCAGGGTGACGCGCGGGCCTGCGCCGACGTCCGCAAGAACCCCGCCCTCGCCCGCGCGGCGCGCAAGGCGCGCGAGCTGGGCGCTGACGACCGTACGATCCTGGAGGCCATCGCCACCGCGGACGCGCCGCGCTCGCCGCTGGCGGATCTGGCGCCGCCGCCCGAAAACGACATGGTCGCCTCGGCGTCGCGTCAGGGCGTGGCCGCCGGCGACGAAGCCGCCGCTCTGGCCGCGCATGTGGCCTGGGAGGCCGGCGCCCTCACCCTCGCCTTCTCGCCGCAGGACGCCGAGATCCTGGCGCGCGGCGTCGCCGTCGGAGCCGCCATCGACGCCAGCGCCTTCCTCGACGACGAAGGCTTTGATGTCGAACGCTTCACCGAGGTGTGCCACCTGTGGGGCACGGCGCTGGAACTGGATCGCGGCGACCAGCCGGCGCGCCTGTCCCTCGCCGGCGTCGGCGACTGCCTGCTGAGCCAAGGCCTCTCGCAAACCAGCGCCGAGGGCCGCGACGGCGCCGCGGCCCTGTGGGCGCTGGCCGTCGGCGCCGCCCTTTCGGCCAGCGCCGAGGCCGCCTCCGCGCTCGGCCAGGACCCCGCCTACGCCCAAGACCGCCAAGGCGTGCTCAAGACGCTGGCCGAACGCCGCGTCCGCGCCGCCGCCCTGCGCTCCGAACTCGCCACCGAGGCCGCCACGGCCCTGGCCACCGCCCATGGCCTGGCGCGCAAGCACGGCCTGCGCTCGGTCGCCTTGGTCGGACCGTTCGAAGACGCCGAGGCCACGCTGCGCCTGGGCGGCGCGCCCATTGGCCCCGCCAATGCGATGGCGCCCGTGTCGGTGGCTCAAACCGCCGACGGCCTGCTTCTGCCGACCTTCAGCCCCGCCGCCATGGAGGCGCTCTCGGCCGAAGGCGCGGACCTCGACGCCGCGCGCCGTCACGCCCTGGGCCATGGAACCCTGGCCGAGAGCCCGGCCATCGACCACCTTGTGCTCCAGGCGCGCGGCTTCACTGCCCACGAGATCGAGAAGGCCGAGAACGCGCTGCGCGAATGCCGCGGCCTGCGCGCGGCCTTCGCGCCCGCAGTTATGGGCGCGGGTTTCCTGCGCGACGTGCTGGGCGCCTCGGCCGAGGACGTCGCCCGCCGCGACTTCGACACCCTGGCCTTCGCCGATTTCACCGAGGACGAGATCGAGGCCGCCGAGCGCCACGCGCTGGGGGCCGGACGCCTTGGCGACTGCGAAGCGCTCAATCCCGAACTGCGCGAGGCTTTCCAATCGGTGGAAGCCCCCGCCTTCGCCGACCGCCTGGCGATGCTGACCGCGGTGGAGGGCTTCGCCTGCCTGCCCACCACGGTGCCTCTGCCGATCGCTTTCGACGCGCGCCCCGCCGACGCCGTCCGGGCCCAAGCCGCCGCCGCGCGCGCCGGGGTCCGCGCCCTGCGCCTGCAACGCGCCGCGGCGCCCGCCGAGTTCAAGCTGGAGCTCCCCGACGAGCCCGTCGCCGAGCCGCAGCGCCCCACGCCCCTTCGCGAAAAGATGGCGCGCGAACCGATCGTCACCGAGCGGGTGGTCGAGAAGATCGTCGAGCGCGATCGCTCGCGCCGCCGCCTTCCCGATCGCCGCAAGGGCTACATCCAGAAGGCGGCCGTCGGCGGCCACAAGGTGTACCTGCATACCGGCGAGTACGAGGACGGCGAGCTGGGCGAGCTGTTCATCGACATGCACAAGGAAGGCGCGGCCTTCCGCAGCCTGATGAACAACTTCGCGATCGCCGTGTCGCTGGGCCTGCAGCACGGCGTGCCGCTGGACGAGTTCGTCGACGCCTTCGTCTACACCAAGTTCGAGCCGGCGGGCCCGGTGACGGGCAACGACTCGATCAAGTCGGCGACCTCGATCCTGGACTATGTGTTCCGGGAGCTGGGGGTCTCGTACCTGGGTCGAGACGACCTGGCCAACGCCGATCCCAGCGAATTCAACGCCGACGGCCTGGGTTTCGGCAAGCAGCTGGTCGACGCCGACGAGGACGGCGAGCTCGATCCGGTGCCCGCCAGCCGCTTCATCTCGAAGGGCTTCTCGCGCGGCGCCACGCCCGACAACTTGGTCTTCGCCGCCTTCGGCCGTCGCCGGGTGGAGGGGGCCGAGCGCCCTGGCGTGGAGGGCGAGATGTGTCCGTCGTGCGGCGACCTCTCGCTGGTCCGCCGAGGCGCGATCACCGTCTGCGACACCTGCGGCGCGCAGTCCGACCAGACGGGACCGATGGCGTCTTCCTGATCGCCCGAACGGAGCGGCGCAGCGCCCTCCCCCTCTCATCGACCCACCGTTGAGACGGCCGCGCGGCTCTACCTGCGGCGCGGTTAAATCCCCGTCATTACCGCGATTTAAGTGGCTTCTGGCGCCGGCCGGGTTCAAACCGTAACTCACACAGTCGCTTATGGACTGCACGGAGAAATTCATGTTCCGCTTGGGCGCTCCCATCGCCGCCTTGTCGCTGAGCCTGCTGGCGATGGCCGGCCAGGCGCACGCCGCGACCGAGGACCGCGATGTCGCCCGGCTGACCTCCTTCGGCGGTACGTGCGCCAGCTGCGATCTGGCCGGCCGCAAGCTGATGAACGCCAAATTCGCCGGCGCCAACTTCTCCAAGTCCGTCCTGATCGGCGCCGACCTGCGTGGCGCCATGTTCTACGGCAGCAATTTCGTCTCGGCCGACCTGAGCCGCGCGGACCTGCGCGGCGCCGAGATGCGCGGCGCCAACTTCAACAACGCCAACTTCACCGACGCGCGCATGTCGGGCGTCGAAAGCAGCGGCGCCAACTTCCAGCTGGCGATTCTCGTGCGGGTCGATCTGTCGTCCGCCGAACTGCACGGCGTCCAGATGAACGGCGCCAACCTGCAAAAAGCCCGTTTCTCGAACGTCGAACTGATCGCGGCGAACCTGTCGGGCGTGAACGCCCGCGACGCCGACTTCTCGAACGCCGACATCAATCACGCCAACTTCCAGGGCGGCCGCTTTGAGGGCGCCAACTTCCGCAACGCCGATCTGACCGGCTCGAACCTGCGCGGGGCCACCTTCGGCGGCGCCGATTTCCGCAACGCCGACCTGTCGCTGGTGGTGTTGAGCGGCGCGGACCTTTCGACCGCGCGCGGCCTGGATCAGGACCAGCTGGATGAAGCCTGCGGCGATGGCGGCACGCGCCTTCCCTCCGGCCTGACGGTTCGCTCGTGCAGCGGCATTCGGGGCTCGCAGCAGTTCATGCTGTGGCGGGAAATGCCCAAGGCGCCGCCCGCGCCTCCGGCCCCGCCCAAGCCGCCGAAGCCGCCCAAGTGGTGATCCGGCTGCGCTGAGCCAGACGCCGCAGCGTCCAAGAAAAAGCCCTCCGATCGCTAGACCGGAGGGCTTTTCTTTGCGGTGGCCGCCGGGCCTAAACCTTGATGGGCGGCGCGGTGCGGATGTGCAGCTCCTTCAGCTGCTTGTCCAGCACGTTGGCCGGGGCGTTCATCAGGAGGTCCTGGCCCTGCTGGTTCAGCGGGAAGGCGATGACCTCGCGGATGGCCACCTGGTCGGCCAGCAGCATGACGATGCGGTCGATGCCGGGCGCCAGACCACCATGCGGCGGCGCGCCGTAGCGGAACGCGTTCAGCATGCCGCCGAACTGCTCCTCGACGACCTCGGGGCCGTAGCCGGCGATCTCGAAGGCCTTGAGCATGATCTCGGGCTTGTGGTTCCGGATCGCGCCCGAGCACAGCTCATAGCCGTTGCAGACGATGTCGTACTGATAGGCGCGGATGGTCAGCGGATCCTGGGTCTCCAGGGCCTCCAGACCGCCTTGCGGCATCGAGAACGGGTTGTGGGAGAAGTCGACCTTCTTCTCGTCCTCGTTCCACTCGAACATCGGGAAGTCGACGATCCAGCAGAACTTGAACTGGTTCTCGTCGACCAGCTTCAGCTCCGTGCCGACGCGGGTGCGGGCCAGGCCGGCGAACTTGGCGAACACGGCCGGATCGCCGGCCACGAAGAACGCGGCGTCGCCGGCGCCCAGGCCCAGCGACTCCATCAGCGCCTGGGTCGGCTCACCCAGGTTCTTGGCGATCGGACCGCCCCAGCCGCCCTGGTCTTCCGACCAGAACACATAGCCCAGGCCCGGCTGACCCTCGCCCTGGGCCCAGCTGTTCATGCGGTCGCAGAAGGCGCGGCTGCCGCCGGTGGGGGCCGGGATCGCCCACACCTGGTTCTTGGCGTCGGCGCCCAGGATCTTGGCGAACAAGCCGAAACCGCCGTCACGGAAGTGCTCCGAGACGTTGGCCATCTTGATCGGGTTGCGCAGGTCCGGCTTGTCGCTGCCGTACCAGGCCATCGACTGGGCGTAGGTCAGGCGCTCGAAGCCCTTGTGCTCGAACGTCGCGCCGAAGTCGTTGACGAAGGTGTGGGTCTCGCTGATCGGCGAGACGCGACGGCCATTGCCGAATTCCTCGAACACGCCATGCATCACCGGCTCGATCGCCGCGAAGACGTCTTCCTGGGTGACGAAGCTCATCTCGACGTCGAGCTGGTAGAATTCCAGCGAGCGGTCGGCGCGCAGGTCCTCGTCGCGGAAGCACGGGGCGATCTGGAAGTAGCGGTCGAAGCCCGAGACCATCAGCAGCTGCTTGAACTGCTGGGGCGCCTGCGGCAGGGCGTAGAACTTCTCCGGATGCAGACGCGAGGGCACCAGGAAGTCGCGCGCGCCTTCCGGCGAGCTGGCCGTCAGGATCGGCGTCTGGAACTCGTTGAAGCCCTGCGCGAACATGTGGTTGCGGATCGACTGGATCACGCGCGAGCGCAGGACGATGTTCTTGTGCAGAGTCTCGCGACGCAGGTCGAGATAGCGGTGCTTGAGGCGGATCTCTTCCGGATAGTCCGGCTCGCCAAAGACCGGCAGCGGCAGTTCGGCGGCTTCGCTCAGCACTTCCACGGCCGAGACACGTATCTCGATCTCGCCGGTCGGCAGGTTCGGGTTCACCACGCTGGCGTCGCGGGCGATGACTTCGCCGTCGACGCGGATCACGCTCTCGGCGCGCAGGCGCTCGACGATCGAGAAGCCCGGCGTTTCGGGGTGCAGGACCAGCTGCGTCAGGCCGTAGTGGTCGCGCAGGTCGATGAAGACCAGCCCGCCGTGGTCGCGCTTGCGGTGGATCCAGCCCGACAGCCGCACGGCCGCGCCGGTGTCGGAAGCGCGAAGAGCGCCGCAGTTATGGGTGCGATAGGCGTGCATCGAGGTCATGAAAGTCTTGAATACGCGGTGATTTGCAAGGCGCGGTAAGGCGCACGTGGGCGCCGCGATGTCAAGGATTCTGGGACAAGCCATGCGCCCGCGCGGCTTGTCCCAGGGTGATCCGAACCCTCAGGCGGCCTGGATGATGGCCAGGAAATCCTTGGCCTTCAGCGAGGCGCCGCCGACCAGGGCGCCGCCGACTTCCGGCGCGGCCAGAATCTCGGCCGCGTTCTCGGGCTTGACCGAGCCGCCATAGAGGATCGGGATCGTCCGGCCCTGCTCGCCGAAACGGGTCGCCAGCTCGGCGCGGATGGCCGCGTGCATCTCGATGATATTGTCGACGGAGGCGACATGGCCAGTGCCGATTGCCCAGATCGGCTCGTAGGCGACATTGAAGGCCTTGCCTTGGAGGCTGTCCGGTAGCGAGTTGCGCAGCTGACCGACCACGAAGCTCACCGCCTCGCCGGCCTGACGCTGTTCCAGGCTCTCGCCGACGCAGATGACCGGTTCCAGATCCCCGGCTAGAGCCGCTTCGACCTTGGCGGCCACCTGCTGGCAGGTCTCTCCGTGATCGGTCCGCCGCTCAGAATGGCCGACGATGACCATGGCGCCGCCCGCGTCGCCGATCATTTCGGCCGAGATGTCGCCCGTATGGGCGCCGCTGGCCTTCGGATGGCAGTCCTGGCCGCCGACCAAGACGGTGGAGCCCTCCACAGCCTCCGCCAGCCGGTGCAGCAGGGTCGAAGGCGGGAAGATCGCCACCCGCGCCGAGGCCGGACGTTGCTCCAGCGCCGCCGCGACGGCGCGGGCTTCATCCAGAGCGGCCGCCAGGCCGTTCATTTTCCAGTTTCCGGCGATCAACGGCCGGGGCGTCGTGCTTGAAAGGGTCATGAGCGCCTTCTTGGGGACACGCTCGCTTGGGAAGTCAAGCCCGCGCCGCTTGCCCCCGCGCCCGCGGCTCTACTATACCCGCTGCTCTCGACCGCCTTGCTCGTTGCTTCGGCGGTCTGACTGGAAGGTTCTCACCCTCATGCTCGCCGGTTTCCGCTCCTTCGCCAAATCGCCGTTTGCGGTGCTGCTGTTTGGCCTGCTGATCGTCAGCTTCGCCATCTTCGGCATCAGCGACGTCTTCAAGGGTCCTCGCGGCTCGGGCGTGATCGACGCCGGCTCGCGCGAAATGTCCGCGCAGGATTTCAAGCTGCGCTTCGACAACTACCGCAAGGAGATCGAGCGCCGGAACGGCGAGCCTATGACGCCCGACCAGGCCGTCGAGCGCGGCGTGGACAAGCAGATCGTGCAGGAGCTGGCGCTTCAGGAATCGATCGCCGCCGCCATCGCCAAGATGGGTGTCGTTCCCTCCGACAAGCTGATCGCCAAGACCGTCCACGAGCAGATGAGCTCGTTGCCGCCCGGCCAGCGTCCGTTCGATCCGATCACCGGCAAGTTCGATTCCAAGCTCTACGCCGCGCTTCTGGCCCAGAACAATCTCACGCCGCAGGCCTACGAGGCCTCGCTGCGCGACGAGATCGCCCAAGCCCACTTCTTCTCGGCGGTCGCCGACGGCCTGAAGGCGCCGCGCATCTACGCCGCCCTGCAGGCCGCCTACGGCCTCGAGGCCCGCGATGTGGCCGCCTTCGCCGTCAACCCGGCCTCCGTCGAGAAGCCCGCGCCGCCGACCGACGCGCAACTGATGGCCTTCATGAAGGAGAACGCCGATCGCCTGACGCGTCCCGAGACGCGCGTCCTGTCGATCATGCGCGTCAGCGCCAAGGCTCTTGAGCCGACCGTCACCCTCAACCCCGCCGAGGTCCAGAAGGCCTTCGACTTCCGCAAGGACAGCCTGGCCAAGCCGGAAACCCGTTCGCTGATCCAGATCGTCGCGCCGGACGCCAAGACGGCCGCCACGATCTCGCAACGTCTGGCCAGGGGTGAAGACCCCGCCACGGTCGCCAAGGCCTATGGCAAGTCGCCGGTCGCTCTGATCGACAAGCCCAAGTCCGCCCTTCCTGACCGCAAGGTCGCCGACGCCGCCTTCAGCCTGGCCGTCGGTCAGGTCAGCGGCCCGATCAACGGCGAGCTGGGCGTTTCGGTCGTCAAGGTGACGAAGGTGACGCCGGGCGTCGTCGCCACGCTGGACAGCGTTCGCCCGGAAATCGAAGCCGAGGTCCGCGCCCAAACCGCCCAGAGCAAGGCCTACGACCAGACCCAAGCCTACCAGGACGCTCATGACGCGGGCGCCGACCTGGTCGCCGCCGCCAGCAAGGCCGGCGCCATGGTCGTCACGACCGCGCCGATCACCGCTCAGGGCGCCGACCAGATGGGCCAACCGGCGGCCGGCCTGACCCCCGAGATGATCAAGACCGCGTTCGGCCTGCCCCAGGGCGGCGAAAGCGACCTGATCGAGCTGGGCAAGGGCGAATACTACGCCGTCAAGGTCGAGAAGGTGGTCCCGGCCGCCATGCCTCCTCTGGCCGAGATCAAGCCCCAACTGACCGCCGTCTGGATGGGCCAGGAAATGGGCAAGCGTCTCAAGGCCAAGGCCGACGCCCTGGCCGCCCGCGTCAAGAAAGGCGAGTCGCTGGAAGCCGTCGCCGCCTCGGCTCAGTCGAACGTCCAGCGTGTCCCGGGCCTCTCGCGCCAGAACGCCCAGCAGCACATGGGCCTGGGCCCGGCCTTCCTGGGAGCGGCGTTCGACGCCAAGCCGAACGAGGTGTTCACCGCCCGCGCCGGCCAGCAGGGCGAGGCCTATGTCGTCGCCAAGCTGGAAGCCGTCCACGCCGCGCCGACCAATGACGTGGCCCGCTACGCCGTGCTCGCTCAGGCTCAGGCCGCGAACGGCCTGATGCGCGACCTCGGCGAAGCCTCGCGCGCCGCCGCCAAGGCTCAGCTGAAGACCAAGACCAACCTGACCCTGGCTCGCCAGGCCATCGGCGTGGACACCGACGCCCTGGCCAAGGCCGAGGCCGCCAAGTCTGGAAAGAAAGCCGACTAATGAGTCTGGAACCCGCCTTCGACGCCTTTTCGGAAGCCTATGATTCCGGGCGGCAGCAGGTTGTCTGGACACGTCTGATCGACGATCTGGAGACGCCGGTATCGGCCTATCTGAAGATCGCCCAGACGCGGCCCTACAGCTTCCTGTTCGAAAGCGTCGAGGGCGGCGCCTGGCGCGGTCGCTACTCGATCGTGACCATGAACCCGGACCTCGTCTGGCGCTGCCGCGGCGACCAGGCCGAGATCGCCGAGGGCGACGACATCGCCGCCGGCCGCTACACGCCGCAAGCGGGCGGCGCGCTGGACAGCCTACGTGACCTGGTGGCGCGCTCGCGCATGGAGCTGCCCAAGGGCCTGCCGCCCATGGCGGCCGGCGTGTTTGGGGCCCTCGGCTATGACCTTGTGCGCCTCGTCGAGCGACTGCCCGACATCAACGAAGACACGCTGGGTCTGCCGGACGGGATCATGACCCGGCCGCAGATCGTCGCGATCTTCGACGCCATCGCTCAGGAGATCATCCTGACGACGGCGGTGCGGCCCAAGGCCGGCGTCTCGGCCAAGGCGGCCTACGAGGCCGCCCGTTCGCGGATCGAGACCGTGATGGCGGACCTGCACCGCCCTCTGGCCCACGACGCGCCGCGCGCGCCCCGTGGTCCGATGGAGTTCACGACGCCGGTCAGCCGCGCCGACTATCACCAGGTCGTGGCCAAGGCGAAGGACTACATCGCCGCCGGCGACATCTTCCAGGTCGTGGCCAGCCACCGCTTCCGCGCGCCCTTCGACCTGCCGCCGTTCGCGCTCTATCGCTCGCTGCGCCGGACCAATCCGTCGCCGTTCCTGTTCTTCCTGAACCTGGACGGTTTCCATCTCGTGGGCTCCAGCCCCGAGATCCTGGTCCGTTTGCGCGACGGCAAGATCACCATCCGCCCGATCGCCGGCACGCGTCCGCGCGGCGCGACGCCCGAGCAGGACGCGGCGCTGGAAGCCGAGCTGCTGGCCGACCCCAAGGAACGCGCCGAGCACCTGATGCTGCTGGACCTTGGCCGCAACGACGTGGGTCGCGTGGCGATGCTGAACCGCGCCGGACGCAACGCCCCGGCTGAGCGTCCGAAAGGCCCGAACGTCCGCGTGACCGAGAGCTTCAAGATCGAGCGCTACAGCCACGTCATGCACATCGTCTCGAACGTCGAGGGCACCGCGCCCGAAGGCGTCGATCCGGTGGACGTGCTGATGGCCGCCCTGCCCGCCGGCACGCTCTCGGGCGCGCCCAAGGTCCGGGCCATGGAGATCATCGACGAGCTGGAAGTCGAAAAACGCGGCATCGGCTACGCCGGCGCCGTCGGCTACTTCGGCGCGGACGGCTCGGTCGACACCTGCATCGTGCTGCGCACGGCGCTGGTCAAGGATGGCATGATGTACGTGCAGGCCGGCGGCGGCATCGTCGCCGACAGCGATCCGGACGGCGAATACGACGAGACCCTGCACAAGTCGCGCGCCCTCAAGCGCGCGGCCGAGGAAGCCTGGCGATTCAGCTGAGCCTTAGGGCTGCCTCTAGGGACCGCCCAGTCGATCCTCGGGAAGGTGCTGAGTGACCGTCGGCGGCGCCAGCACCATCACCGTGGCGAAGCTGATCGCGCAGAACGCGGCGAAGGCCGCGGCGGCCAGGACCGGTCCCAACTTCTGGACGCGCGTCTTGGGCCGCAGCAATGCGCGGACATAGGCGACGGCGACAGCGTCCAAGGCGGAATCACGCGGGTCCATCCCCATATGATGCTCCAGACCGCGTCCGCTGTAACCGCAACTGAAAGCCGCAGGCGAAATTGGCGCTACACATTGCACCCGCTCAGGCTAGAACCGCACTTCGAAAGGCGGCGTCATGATCCTCGTCATCGATAACTACGACAGCTTCACCTACAACCTCGTCCACTATCTGAACGAGCTGGGCGCGGAGACCGAGGTGTTCCGCAACGACGCCCTGACGGTGCAGGAGGCTCTGGGCCTCAAACCCGCCGCCGTCCTTCTGTCGCCAGGCCCCAAGGCGCCGGATCAGGCGGGCATATGCCTGCCGCTACTGCGCGCCGCGCCGGAAGACCTGCCGATCCTGGGCGTCTGCCTCGGCCACCAGGCCATCGGCCAGGCCTATGGCGGCGAGGTGATCCGCGCCAAGCAGGTCATGCACGGCAAGGTCAGCAAGGTCCGCCACAACGACAAGGGCATCTTCAAGGGCCTGCCCAACCCGTTCACCGCCACCCGCTACCACAGCCTGGCCGTCCGCAAGGAAGACCTGCCGCCGGAGCTGGAAGTCACCGCCTGGACTGACGACGGCGAGATCATGGGCGTGCAGCACAAGACCCGGCCCGTGTTCGGCGTCCAATTCCACCCGGAGTCCATCGCCACCGAGGGCGGCCACCAGATGCTGGCCAACTTCATGGATCTGGCCGGCGTCAAGCGCGACGCGGCGGTCTGGGTCTAGGTCCGCCTCTATGTCCGACGCTTTCAAGCCTTTGCTGGCCAAGCTGGCCGACGGCCAGACCCTGGGCGACGAGGACGCCGAGGTGTTCTTCGCCGCCTGCCTGCGGGGCGAGCCGACCCCGGCCCAGGTCGCCGCCGCCGTGACCGCCATGCGCCTGCGCGGCGAGACCGTGGGCGAGATCGCCGCCTGCGCCCGCGCCATGCGCCGCGCCGCCGTGCACCTCGAGCACCCGTACGAGGTCATCGACGTCTGCGGCACCGGCGGCGACGGCCTCCACACCCTCAACATCTCGACCGCCGTGGGCTTCGTCGCTGCTGGCGGGGGCCTGAAGGTCGCCAAGCACGGCAACCGCGCCATCACCTCCAAGTCCGGCACCGCCGACGTGCTAACGGCCCTGGGCGTCAATATCGACGCCACGCGGGAGCAGCAGCGCCGGGCATTGGACGAGGCCGGAATCTGCTTCCTGTTCGCCCAGGCTCACCACGGCGCCATGCGCCACGTCTCGCCGATCCGCCAGGAGCTGGGCTTCCGGACGATCTTCAACCTGCTGGGCCCGCTGACCAATCCGGCCGGCGCCAAGCGGCAGGTGGTGGGCGTCTCCGCGCCCCGCTTCGTCGAGCCGATCGCCAAGGCGCTGGGCGCCCTGGGGGCCGAGCGCGCCTGGTCGGTGCACGGATCGGGCCTGGACGAGCTGACCACCACCGGCGAGACTGAGGTCGCCGAGTGGCGCGACGGGCGCATGCGTCTCTTCACGATCACGCCGGAGGCCGTCGGCCTGCCGCGCGCGGCGCTGTCGGACATCACCGGCGGCGATCCCGCCTTCAACGCCGCCGCCCTGACCCGCCTGTTCGAGGGCGAGAAGGGTCCCTACCGCGACATCGTGCTGCTGAACGCCGCCGCCGCCTTCCTGGTCGCCGACAAGGTCGAGACCCTGGTCGAGGGCATCGAACTGGCCGCCGACGTCATCGACGAGGGCCGCGCCCGCGCCGCCCTGGACGGCCTGGTGGCCGCCACCAATACGGAAATGCCCGCGTGACCGACATCCTGGCCAAGATCGCCGCCTACAAGCGCGAGGACGTCGCCGCCCGCAAGGCCGTCCGCTCGCAAGCCGATGTCGACGCCGCCGCCAAGGCCGCCTCGCCGACGCGTGGCTTCAAGGCGGCCCTGGAGACCAGGCACGCGCCCGGCAAGCTGTCACTGATCGCCGAGATCAAGAAGGCCTCGCCGTCCAAGGGCCTGATCCGTGAGGATTTCGATCCGCCGGTCCTGGCCAAGGCCTACGAGGCCGGCGGCGCGGCCTGCCTGTCGGTCCTGACGGATGGTCCCAGCTTCCAGGGGGCGGACGAATATCTGGTGGCCGCCCGCGCGGCGACCACCCTGCCCTGCATCCGCAAGGACTTCCTGGTCGATCCTTGGCAAGTGGCTGAAAGCCGCGCCCTCGGCGCCGACGCGATCCTGGTGATCCTGGCCATGATCGACGACGTCCTGGCGGCCGAGCTGATGTCCGAGGCCAAGCGCCTGGGCATGGACGCCCTGGTCGAGGTGCACGACGAGGCCGAGATGGCCCGCGCCGGCGCGCTGGGCTCGGATCTGGTCGGGATCAACAACCGCGACCTGAAGAGCTTCGTCGTCGACCTCGCCGTCACCGAACGGCTGTCGGCGCAGGCCCCGAAGGGCGCCCTCCTGGTCACCGAGAGCGGCGTCTTCACCCACGACGACGCGGTGCGGATGGAGGCGGCCGGCGCCAAGGCCATGCTGGTCGGCGAGAGCCTGATGCGGCACGCCGACGTTACGGCCGCCACCAAGACACTAATCGGCTGACCATCCGGCGATGGTTGGCCCAGGACCACAGGCTCTCTAGGGTCTGGTCGCCTCGAACGAAGAGGAATCGGATGCAGGCTTTCCTGACCGCGCTACGCAACGCCACCCCCGCGCCCTTGCGACCGGCGCTCGGCCGCCTACGTCGCGCCCTGGCGCCGCCGCGCGTCTCCGCAGCGCCCGCCGAGCTCCCTGAGCCTGCTGACGTCGACGCCGTGACCGCGCCCCAGGAGCTTTGGCACCTGGTGGGCGCGGCCGACGCGGACTTCGTGCGCGTGGGCCAGGAGTTCAAGCGCCTGTTCATCGAGGCCGGCCTGCAGCCCCACCACGCCATCCTCGACGTCGGCTGCGGCATTGGCCGCGCCGCCGCGCCGCTGGTCAACTATCTGGATGAAAACGGCCGATACGCCGGCTTCGACGTGATGGCCGAGGCGATCGACTGGTGCAAAGCCAATATCGCCGTCGGCGACCCACGATTCGACTTCGCGCACGCCGATATGCGCAGCGATCGCTACAATCCGGCCGGATCGCAACCCGCCAGCGCCTATGTCTTCCCCTATCCGGACGCCAGCTTCGATTACGTCTGGCTGGGCTCGGTGTTCACTCACCTGCTGGCGGCCGATCAGGCCCAGTTCGCGCGCGAGATCGCCCGGGTGCTCAAGCCGGGCGGGATCAGCATCGTCTCCTGGTATCTGATCGACGAGGAGGCCCGCGCCAACACCGGCAACGGCCAGATCGCCTTCGACTTTGTCCATCCGCTGGATGGTTGCTGGACCGCCACCCCGGACCTGCCGGAAGCCGTGATCGGATACGACCTCGAACCGGTCCTGGCGCAATACGACGCCCTGGGACTTGAGGTGCTCAATCCGGCGCTGGGCGTCTGGCGGCGACAGCCCCTGCAGGACCAGGACATCGTCATCGCGCGCAAACGCGCCTGAAGGCTTTCGTTAAGCTTTTGATTCTTGGCGACATTTACCTATATCTCCGCCCTAGCCTTTGATTTTGCTGATGTTTTTACCCGCGAGAGGCGCAGACTTGACTTTAACCCGGAACGCCTAGAGAACATTCGAAAGGTTTGCGGTTTGTTCCGCGCTCCATTCGAGGTCGAGATGCTCACCCGCAAGCAGCACGAATTGCTGATGTTCATCCACGAGCGGATCAAGGAGACGGGCGTCTCCCCGTCGTTCGACGAGATGAAGGAGGCCCTGGACCTGGCTTCCAAGTCCGGGATCCACCGGCTGATCACGGCCCTGGAGGAGCGTGGCTTCATCCGTCGTCTGGCCCATCGGGCCCGGGCGCTCGAAGTGGTGAAGCTGCCGCAGCAGGCCACGACCGCCGCCCCGCCGAAGGGGCGCGGCGCGTTCCGTCCGCAGGTGTTCGAAGGCGGCGGGACCCCGCCTCCGGCCGCGACGGCGCCCGCCAACGACAGCCGCGAACTGCCGATCCTGGGCCGCATCGCCGCCGGCACGCCGATCGACGCCATCCAGCATGAACGCGAGCGCCTGCCGGTGCCGGAAGCCATGTTGGGCGGCGGCGAGCACTATGTTCTCGAGGTGCAGGGGGACTCGATGATCGAGGCCGGCATCCTCGACGGCGACTACGTCATCATCAAGAAGGGCGACACCGCCACGTCGGGCGAGATCGTCGTCGCCCTGGTCGGCGAGGAAGCCACTCTCAAGCGCCTGCGCAAGAAGGGCGGCTCGATCGCTCTGGAAGCCGCCAACCCCAAGTACGAGACCCGCATCTTTGGCCCCGACCAGGTCGAGGTCCAGGGCAAGCTGGTGGGCCTGATCCGCCGCTATCACTGAGATCCAACGCCGCGAAGGGAAACAATCTCCGAAAATTGGCCCCGACCTCAGGCGAGGATCGGGGCCTTTTCGTATCGGGGCTGGCGCTACAACCGCCCCTCCTCCGCCAAGCGCTTCGTCGCGGCGTCGAAACCCTTCCAGGCGGCGGCGGCCAGCGCGCCGCCCGTGCTGACCCGGCGCGCGCCCAAGGCGGCTGCGCTCGCGACCGTCATTTCGGGCCCCCAAAGCAGGACATTGACCGGCTTGGGCGCGACGGCCTGGACAACGGCCTTGATCTCTTCCGGATCGGTGACCGCCGGCGCGTAGAGGCAGTCGGCGCCGGCCTCGGCATAGGCTTTCAGGCGTTCCAGAATCTGGCCGAGATCGCGCACGCCGCGCAGGTAGCCCTCCGCGCGGCCAACCAGGACAACGTCCTCGCCCGAGGCGTCGATCGCGCGCCGCGCCGCCCTCAGCCGCTCCACGGCCGTGGGAAGGTCATAAAGGGTCGAGCCGGACCAATCCTCGATCGAGAGGCCCGCGACGCCGGCGTCGATCGCCAGGGCCACATTCTCCGCCACGCCTTCAGGCGTATCGGAAAAGCCGTTCTCGAAATCGGCGTTCACCGGCAGGTCGGTCGCCGCGCAGAGCGCGCGCAGGTGGTCGATGACCTCGTCCCGCGTAAGTTGCCCGTCATCCTTGCCCATGGACCACGCCGCGCCAGCGCTGGTCGAGGCCAGGGCCTTGAAACCCAGCTTCTCCAGCCGGCGCGCGCTGCCGGCGTCCCAGGGATTGGGAAGCGCAAAGCAACCCTCGGCGTGCAGCGCGCGGAACGCCGCGCGGCGAGCGGAGAAGGGATTGGACATGGCGACGTCTCCAGACATGAACGCTTTCCCTGACGCCTAGCGCTGGCCGACGTCATCCGGTGTCAGCAGGCGACTCCAAGGACGCTCGCCGCGCAAGGGCTGGGCCCAGACGATCCGCCAGCCATCCCCGCGATGGTAGAGCTCGGCGGCGCCGCCTTGGGAGAAATCCTCAGCTGTCAGCAGGACGGTGTCCTCGCACAGAGGCGGCGTGCGGACGGGCGCCGGCCCGCGGATCACCACGACCTCGCTGTTGACACATAGGCCCGACAAGGTCTCCGCGTCGGGCGTCCCGCGGCTCCAAGCCAGCGACAGTCGCACCGGCGCGCCCAGGGCCGGCGTGCAGATCCGCTTGTCGCAGGCGTAGAGGCTCCAGGTCGCAGGGGTCAGGCCCCGCCGCCGCGCCCACAGTTCCGCTCCGAACCGCTTGGCGTCCGTCCGCAGCAGCACGGCGGCGTCGCCCGATCGCACGGCGGCCGTTGCCCCGTCGGCGGCGATCCAGGCGTCCGGCGGCACGGGTCTAGGCCAAAGCGCGACGGCAAGGGCCATGGGCGCGCCGATCCAGCGCAGCCGACCCTTCCAGAGGCAAAGGATCATCAGCCCCAGAAAGGCGATGACCAGCACCTGCGGCGGCGCGCTCGCAACGATCCTCTGTGCGCCATGGGCGTCGGCGAAGCCGTTGGCGACATCGACCATCGCGTCCACGCCCCAGCCCGCCACGGCCAGGAACGGCCCGCCGAGGCCGAAAGGCTCCAGCAGCGTGCCAATCGCCAGGAAGGGCATGATCACGAACGAGGACAGCGGTGCGACCGCCAGGTTGGCCGGAAGCCCCCATACCGCGACCCGATTGAAGTGCTGCATGGCGAACGGCGCGGTGGCCAGGCCCGCGACGAGGCTGGCGGCGACGCTGGCGGCGAGCCACGTGATCCCCGCCTGCGGCCAGCGAATCCACCAGGGCGTGGAGATCTCCTTGACCGGGCGCGGCCAGCCCTCGGCCAAAGCCACCAAGGCCGCGGTGGCGGCGAACGACATCTGGAAGCCCGGCTCGCCCGCCGTCTCGGGCTTCAAGGCCAGGATCAGCAGCGCGGCGATCGCCAGACCGTGCAGCGTGATGGCGCGCCGATCGAACAGGATGGCCAGGAAGGCGACGCTGGCCGTGATCGCGGCCCGCTCGGCTGGCGGCGGGGCGCCGGAGATCACCAGATAGCCCAGGACGGCGACGAGCCCCGCGCCGGCGGCGATCTTCTTGCCCGGCGCGCGCAACGCCAGCCACGGCCAGGCGGCGACGCCCAGGCGCACGGCGCCGAACACGAAGCCGCCGACGATCGCCATGTGCAGGCCGGAAATCGACAGGATATGCGCCAGGCCCGAGGCCCGCATGGCGTCGGTCTGCTCTTGGGTGATCCAGGCCTCATGCCCCGTCACCATCGCCGCGCCAATGCCACCGCTGGTGGGTCCCATGCGATCGAGGATCCGCTGCGCCAGACTCCAGCGGAAGGCGTTGACCGCCATCGCCAGGCGCAGCCGAAGCGGTGGCGGGTCCAGGCTCGCCGGCTCCATCTCGCCAATCACGAAGCCGACGCCCCCGATCGAATCGAACCAGGCGTCTCGGGCGAAGTCGTAGGATCCGGGCGCGGCCGGCGGCGGCGGCGGCCCGAGCATGGCCTTGAGACGGATCGCCTGGCCCGGCGCCGGCGTATCGCTCTCGCCGATCGTGACTCGGATCCGCCTTGGCGTTCGCTCCGCCGACAACCCTGAGATCGTGGCTGGCGCGATCAGCAGGCGAGGCCCGCCCGCGCCAGGACTGACCACATCGACGACGAAGCCGTCCACGCGGCGCACCACGCGCTCGCCGGCCATGATCGGCGCGGCGACGCGGTCGCTGCGGATCTTGGCGGCGAAGGCGCCCGCCGCGCCGAACGCCGCCAGACTGGCCAAGGCGACGAGAAGCGCCGAAGCGGCCCGGCGCCGGAGCCCCCACCACACGACTGTCAGCGCCAAGACCGTGACGCCCAGCCCCCACCAGGACGGCTCTCTTCCGGCGTCCAGATAGGCGGCCGCCCCTAACCCAAAGGCGACCGGCGTCCAGAGAAAAACCCTGGTCTCGTTGGCGCGCAACTCCGCCAAGCCGAGCGCCGCCAGGGCGCCGAGGGAGAGCCGCCTGACCGCGACGGACTTAGGGATATCGATAACTTCCGCCCCTAACACGCGGAAACCACGAGATTTTTGACAGCTTGGCCAACTTCGCCGCAGCATGTGAAAGCGCTAGGCCTCGTGCGAACCGCCATGCTAAGACGCCCCGCCCAAGCCGCGTCGCGGCTCGCGTTTTTCGACGCCGCTTCGGCGTCCAGCCTTGCAGCCTTGAAGTCCATGTCGAACCCCTCATCCACCGGCCCCAATCCCACGGGCGTCGTCACGCGCTTCGCCCCCTCGCCCACCGGCTTCCTGCATATCGGCGGCGCCCGCACGGCGCTGTTCAACTGGTTATATGCACGCCATACGGGAGGGAAGTTCCTAATTCGCGTCGAGGACACCGATCGCGAGCGCTCGACCGAGGCCGCCGTGGCCGCGATCTTCGAGGGCCTGGATTGGTTGGGCCTGAAGTCCGACGATGAGGTGATCTTCCAGCACACCCGCGCCCCGCGTCACGTCGAGGTCGTGCACGCGCTGCTGGCCAAGGGTCGCGCCTATCGCTGCTGGATGACGGTCGAGGAACTGGAAGTCGCCCGCGAAAAGGCCCGCGCTGAGGGCAAGGCGATCCGCTCGCCCTGGCGCGACGCGCCCGAGGGCGACCTGTCGATCCCACATGTGATCCGCTTCAAGGGTCCGCTGGACGGCGAGACCCTGGTCGATGACATGGTCAAGGGTCCGGTGACGTTCCGCAACATCGAGCTGGACGACCTCGTGCTGCTGCGCGCCGACGGCGCCCCGACCTACAACCTCGCCGTCGTCGTGGACGACCACGACATGGGCGTCACCCACGTCATCCGCGGCGACGACCACCTGAACAACGCCGCGCGTCAGTCCCTGATCTATCAGGCGATGGACTGGGCCGTGCCGGCCTTCGCCCACATTCCGCTGATCCACGGTCCGGACGGCGCCAAGCTCTCCAAGCGTCACGGCGCCCAAGCGGTCGGCGAGTTCGCCGACCTCGGCTACATCCCCGAGGGCATGCGCAACTACCTGGCGCGCCTGGGTTGGGGCCACGGCGATGACGAGGTCTTCAACGACGAACAGGCGATCAGCTGGTTCGACGTGGCCGACGTGGTCAAGGCGCCCGCGCGCCTGGACTGGGCCAAGCTGAATCACATCAACGCCCAGCACCTGCGCAAGGCTGAGGATGGGCGTCTGACCGAGCTTGCCCTGGCGGCCGCCCAGAAGCGCGACGAACCCCTCCCCGCCGACGCCCGCGAGCGCATCGCCCGCACGGTTCCGGAAGTGAAGGAAGGCGCCAAGACCATCCTGGAGCTGGTGGATCACTGTGCGTTCGCACTGAAGACGCGCCCGCTCGCCTTGGACGAAAAGACGCAGAAGCAACTGACCGACGAAACCGTCGAGCGGCTCAAGCGCTTGCGTGAACAGCTGGCCGCCGCGCCGGCGTTCGACGCCCCCACGCTGGAGACCGTGTTGAAATCATTCGCGGAATCGGAAGGCGTGGGCTTCGGTAAGTTCGGTCCCGCCCTGCGCGGAATCCTGACCGGCGGCGCGCCGGCTCCGGATCTGAACAAGACGATGGCCGCGCTCTCCCGAGAAGAGAGCTTGGGGCGACTTGACGACGCCCTGGCGCCGCGCGCATGAGGCGCTATAACGCACCCGCGAAAACGAAAGTTGGACTGCTCGTTCCAATTTATGAAGGGGTCTAAGTATGACCGATAAAGCCACGCTGACGATCGGCGACAAGAGCTACGACCTGCCGATCCTCAAGGGCAGCACGGGTCCGGACGTTCTCGACATCCGGAAAGTCTACGCTGAAAGCGACCACTTCACCTTCGATCCGGGCTTCACCTCGACGGCCTCTTGCGAGAGCAAGATCACCTATATCGACGGCGACGCCGGCGTTTTGCTGCACCGCGGCTACCCGATCGACCAGCTGGCCGAAAAGTCGACCTTCCTCGAGGTCTGCCACCTTCTGCTGAACGGCGAACTGCCCACGGCCGACGAGTTCGCCAAGTTCGAGCACAACATCACCTACCACACGATGCTGCACGCGCAGTTCGACCGCTTCTTCGAGGGCTTCCGCCGCGACGCCCACCCGATGGCGGTGATGACCGGCGCCGTCGGCGCCCTGTCGGCCTTCTACGCCGACAGCATCAATGTCGACGACGCCCGTGAGCGCGAAATCAGCGCCCACCGCCTGATCGCCAAAATGCCGACGATCGCCGCCCGCGCCTACAAGTACACGATCGGCCAGCCGTTCGTGTCGCCGCGCAACGACCTGTCCTACTCGGAAAACTTCCTGCGCATGTGCTTCGCCGTGCCGGCCGAGGATTGGAAGCCGAACCCGGTGCTGACCCGCGCCATGGACCGGATCTTCATCCTGCACGCCGACCACGAGCAGAACGCCTCGACCTCGACCGTCCGCCTGGCCGGTTCGTCGGGCGCGCACCCGTTCGCCTGCATCGCCGCCGGCATCGCCTGCCTGTGGGGCCCGTCGCACGGCGGCGCCAACCAGGAAGCCCTCGAGATGCTGGAGACCATCGGTTCGGTCGACAACATCAAGGACTACGTCCAGGGCGTGAAGGATCGTAAGTACAAGCTGATGGGCTTCGGCCACCGCGTGTACAAGAACTTCGATCCGCGCGCGAAGGTCATGCAGAAGACCGCGCACGAAGTGCTGGCGGAACTGGGCCACAACAACGACCCGCTGCTGCAGGTCGCCCAGGAGCTGGAAAAGGTCGCCCTGAACGACCCGTATTTCGTCGATCGCAAGCTGTACCCGAACATCGACTTCTATTCGGGCATCACCCTGCGCGCGATGGGCTTCCCGACCAACATGTTCACCGTGTTGTTCGCCCTGGCCCGCACCGTCGGCTGGATCAGCCAATGGAAGGAGATGTTCGAGGATCCGACCCGCAAGATCGGTCGTCCGCGTCAGCTCTACACCGGCGCCACCCAGCGCGACTACATCCCGGTCGAAAAGCGCTAAGCGCTTTATTGCGGACCCAGGATCAGGCCCCGCTTCGGCGGGGCCTTTTTCGTTCAGGGCTGGAGCAGGAAGCCCAGAACCTCGGCGACGGCGCGATAGAGGGCGTCAGGGATTTCCTCGTCGATCTCGATCGTCGAGAGGGCCTGCGCGAGCACAGGGTCTTCCTCGATCGGCACGCCATGCTCGCGCGCCGTCTCAATGATCTTCTCGCCAACCCAACCCTGTCCCGAGGCGAGCACCCTCGGCGCGCTGGCGTCGTCATGCAGCAGCGCGACCGCGATCCGCGGACGCGGCGCAGGCCCGAAGATCCCGCTCACGAGGCCTGGTCCACGAAGTGGCCAAGCGCGCTGGCGTCTTTCACCGGCGGAGGTCCAGAGTGGATAGAAACCTCCGGGTTCAGCTCAGCCTGCCGTAGCGCCGCGCCCAGGCCCTCCTCGCCCGCGCGCAGGCGGGCGATGGTTTCGGCCCGCTCGGCCCAAAGCGACACCCGCGTCCGGCTCCCCGTCAGGGTCACCAGCGCGTGCACCGGCCCCAGAGGTTCGACGTCGATCGAGAACCGCGCGCGGTAGGTCCGCTCGACCGGCCCGACCAGGGAGCCGCCCGCGCCGCCGCCGTCCCGCGTGATCTCGAACTGCGCCACGGCGACGCCTTGCGGGGTCACGAAAGGCACATCGAGGTTCAGGCGGGCGGGCTGCGGACGGGCCTCGCCCGTCTCCGGGTCATGGTGGACTTCTTGGAGCGAGGCGATCTGCATCAGGTCTTGCCGCGCCAGGGCCGCGCTGGCGCCTTTCAAGAGACGGCGGACGATCTCCTCCGGCGCGGCTAGGACCGGCAAATGCGAGGGCATGGGCCGCTGTCCCGCCATGGGACCGTCGGCGAACGGGGGCGGCGGCGCGCTCGGCTTTCCCGGATCGGCGACCACGGCGCCGTAGCCTCGGGCGGCGATCGGGGCTGGCGGCCGCCTCTCCTCATGCGAGAGCGATACTTCGGCGAACTCCAGAAGCCCCAGCATCGGCGAGACGGGCTGACTGGCTCGCGCCAGAGGCGGTGATCTCGAGGGCGCAAGGAAGGCGGCGAAGCGGGGCTCGACAGCATCGTCCTCGACCACCGATGGCTGATCGGTGACGGGCCTCGCCACTTGAACGTCCTCCTCGGCTTGCGTTGGCGATAAGGACTTCGAAGAGCCGGACGGGGGCTGGGTCTGCTCACTCGCCTCGAGGGGCGTCTCAAGCGCCGTCGTGAGCGCGGATGTCTTCGCCCCCTCCTCAGTGTCCTGAGAGTCTGAATGCGGCGAAATCACCGAAGTTGGCGTTTGGGCCTCGGCGTCTTGCACGGCGTCGTCGGCCTCTGGCGGCGGACCGAGCAGTCTTTCTGCAGGCTCGGGCTCCTTGACTTGCTCGACGGGCGTCGCGCGGACGAGCCAGTCGCTCAGCTTACCCTTGAAGACCAGCAGGACCGCCTTCAGATCGGTCGCGGGAAACGCTGGCGCGGCGGCGCCTTCCGTCGAGCTGGTCTTGGCCAGCCGGGCCTCCAGGAAGACGCCGGACTGCTCCACCGCCTTCTTGAGCCCTCGAGCCGTCGCTATTTCGAAGGCGCGCGGCAACCGCGCCAGCAGGTCCTCGCCGGCGCCCCGCACTTCCGGTGGCGTATCAGGGCGCTCCAGCACCGCGCGCACATCCGCCATCAGCGGCGCGAGCCCCGCCTGACGCGGAACCGCCTCGGTGGCCGCCAGCCGCACCGCGCGCAGCAGCCGGCTCTCCTGAGGGGGCGACCGCGGAGCCGCAGCGCTGGATCCGCCGCCAGACGACGATGATACCGCTGGGCGCCCGGCGTCTTGGGTGGAGGATTTGTCGGCCTGCTCGACACCCTGCCGAGGTGTTGGCGCATCGGGTCCCGGCCGTCCGGCCAGTTCCCCCATCTTGCCGGCGGTGTTCGCCAGGGCGGCGCGCGCCATGGCCTGGAGAACGACAGAATGCGGTTGGCTCCCGGGCGGCGCGGCGGGAGGGATCGGTGTCACGGGCGCGGTCGGGTCTATGGCCACGACGACGGCTCCACGAGGGATGTTATCCAGAGATTAAGACTCGGACGTAAACCGGCGGTTAACCTTAAAGCTGACCGCGTGCGCCCAGGAAATCGATCATCGCGCTCGCCGCGGCCTCCGAGGGGTCGGGCATTCCACGTCCCATGCGCTCGAGCGCTTCATACTGCTCAGCAGTTTGACGCGCGCGGCGCTCGGGATCATCGAGCAACTCGCCGACCGCCCTCGCCAAGGCCTCACCCTCACAGGCGTCCTGGATGAACTCTGGCGCTATCGTCCGATCGGCCGCGATGTTGAACAGGGTGATCCAGCGCGGCTTCATCAGGCGCTTTAGGATGGCGTAGGTGATCGCGCCAGTCTTGTAGCCAACCACCATCGGCCGACCGGCCAAAGCAAGCTCCGTGGTCACGGTGCCGCTGCAGGCCAGGGCGACATCCCCCGCGACGAAGGCATCGTCCTTGAGCTGCTCGTCCTCGATCACATGGGCGCGGAACGGCCAACCGGCCACCCGGGCCTTGACGGCTTCAGCGACGGTGTAGGCGGCGGGCACGACGATGGCCAGGTCTGGCCGGTCGGCCTTCAAGCGCCGCACCGCGTCCTCGAAGGCCGGCATCACCCGCTCGATCTCGGACGGGCGGCTGCCCGGCAGAACCAACAGCATCGGCTCATCCCCGCCCACGCCGATGGCCGCGCGAAGACGATCGGCGTCGGCTTCGTCAAAGCGCTTGGCCAGCGCGGAGTTGCCGACGAAAACGTTCTCCAGCCCGGCGGCGTCGAAATAGGCCTTGTCCATGGGCTGGATCGACAGCAGCAGGTCCACCGCCTTGGCCAGGGTATGGGCGCGAGCGGCATGGTAGGCCCAGACCTGCGGGGCCACGTACTTCACGAGGACAATATCGGGATTGGCTTTCCGCAGAGCCTTGGCCAAGCGGATATTGAAACCCCAGCTGTCGATCAGCACGGCGACGTCGGGCTTCTCGCGCAGGGCGAGCGCCACGGTGTCGTCGAGGCGCGCCTTGACGATCGGATACGCCTTCAGCCCCTCCCAGATGCCCAGGATCGAGAGCTGGGCGATATCGAAGGGGCTTTCGATCCCCTGCTCGGCCATCTTGACGCCGCCGACGCCGACAAAGGTCACGCGATCGCCGAGCCGGGCCCTCAACGCCTTGGCCAAGGCCGCGCCAAGGGCGTCGCCCGAGGCCTCGGCCGCCACCAGCATGACCTTCAGGGGCGCGCTCACGCGTCCCCTCGCGGATCGACCCCCAGCACGAAGAGACCCAACTCATCGGCCGCCGCGATCACGGCCTCGCGGTCGACGACCAGCAGCCGCCCCGCTTCCCCGACCACGCCCGCCAGCCCCGCACGGGCGGCGCGATGCAGCGTGGCGACGCCGATGGTCGGGAGATCCACCTTGGTCTCCTGGATCGGCTTGGGCGCTTTCGCCAGGACGCCGCGCGGCCGCTCGGCGGAGCCGCGGATGGCGTGCGGCAGGTCGGCGACCCGGCGGAGCATGGCGTCGGTGCCCTCCTGGGCCTCCACGGCCAGCACAAGGCCGTCGCAGACCACGGCGCCCTGCCCCACGTCCAACCGACCGATCTCGCGCGCCACCATTAGCGCCTTGTCGATGTCGGCCATATGGTCGGCGGCGGGGTAGAAGCGGCCAAGGCGCCCCAGAGGCAGGGTCATCTCATCCACGACCTCGTGCGCGCCCTCGATCTCGAAACCTTCCTTCTCGAACTCGTCCAGCACGCGGCGCAGCAGGGCGTCGTCGCCCTGGCGCGCGGCCATGATCAAGCCCGGCACGACCTTGAGACCCCGCGCGTCGGGCATCAGGGTCGCGAAGTCCGGACGCTTCACGTTCCCCGCGAAGCAGACGACCTCGCAGCCCTCGGCCCGGAGCGCCTTGAACACCTTGCCGAACTCGCCCAGGCCAACGTCGATCCCCGGATAACGGGCCAGCGCCGGGTCGGCGAAGCTCTTCAGCCGCATGACCGCGAACGAACGCCCCGCCGCCTCGCAGCGCGCGGCGAGCTCGACGGGCAGCGCCCCGCCACCGGCGATCAGTCCCAGCTTACGCATATCGTGAGCCTAGACTTCCCGCTCGGGCAGGCACAGGGGTCGGTTGGCGTCGGCGCGGATGAAATCGACGATCTCCATCACCTCGGGATTACCCGCATGGATCTCCGCCACGTCCTCCAGGCGCTCCTGGAAGGTGCCTTCGTCGGCGAACATCAGGCGATAGGCGGCGCGCAGAGCGTTGATCGTTTCCCGCGAGAAGCCGCGCCGCTTGAGTCCGACGAGGTTCAGGCCTTCGAGATGGGCGTGGTTGCCCCAGACCGAGCCATAGGGGATGACATCCTTGGTCACCGCGGCCAGGCCGCCGATGAAGCTGTAGCGACCGATCCGCGAGAACTGGTGGGCGGCCGCGAGCCCACCCATGAAGACATAGTCGCCGATGGCGACGTGACCACCCAGGGTCGCGCCCTTGGCCAGCACGACGAAGTCGCCGACCGAGCAGTCATGGGCGACGTGCGAGCCCACCATGTAGAGGCCGTCCGAGCCGATAGTCGTCACGCCCTTCCCGGAGGCCGTGCCCGTATGCATCGTCACGTGTTCGCGAATGATGTTGCGCGGCCCGATCAAAAGCTCGGTGCGCTCGCCTTTGTGACCGAGATGCTGGGGCGGTCCGCCCAGATTGGCGAACGGGTGGACGACGCAGCCTTCACCGAGCGTCGTCGCGCCTTCGACGACCACATGGGACAGCAGGCGCACGCCCGCGCTCAGGGTCACGTCTGGGCCGACGATGCTGTAGGGCCCGATCTCGACGTCCGAAGCGATCTTGGCCTCGGGCGCGACGATGGCTGTGGGGTGGATCGTCATGCCTTGGGTCCCGTCTCGACGACCATCGCGGCGAATTCTACCTCGGCGGCGACCTTGTCGCCGACCTTGGCCACGCCCTTGAACTTGAAGATCGACGAGCGGGCGCGCAGGACCTCGACTTCCATGTGCAGCACATCGCCCGGACGGACGGGCGTGCGGAAGCGGGCGTTGTCGACCGACATGAAGAAGATCGTCTTGCCTTCGGTGTCGACTTCCAGCGACTTGCTCATCAGCACCGCGCCGGTCTGGGCCAGGGCCTCGATGATCAGCACGCCCGGCATGACAGGGTTGCCCGGGAAGTGGCCTTGGAAGAAGGGTTCGTTGACCGTCACGCACTTGATGCCGACGATCGACTTATGCGCGTTGTAGTCCTCCGCGCGATCGACCAGCAGAAACGGGTAGCGGTGCGGGATGCGCGCCAGGATCTCGGCGATGTCGATATCGGTCGACGCCGCTTGTTCGGTGGTCTGGCTCATTCATCGCCCCTCGTCACTCGGCCGCCGGCTCTACGCGACAGCCAGGCGGTTTCCCGGAGCCACTTCTTCAGCGGCCTCGCCGGGAATCCCGTCCATGTTTCACCCGCCGGCACGTTCTTGAACACCGAGGCGGCCGCCCCGACGCTCGCGCCCGAACCGATATTCAAATGGTCGGCCACCCCGGCCTTGCCGCCGAAGGCGACGCCGTCGCCCACCGTCGTGCTGCCGGAAACACCCGTGAAGGCCGCCAGTACGCAATTACGCCCGATACGGACGTTGTGGGCGACGTGCACAAGATTGTCGATCTTGGTGTTTTCGCCGATCGTGGTGTCGGCGAAGGCTCCCCGATCCACGCAGCTATTGGCGCCGATCGTCACGTTGTCCTGAATGACGACCCGGCCCAACTGAGGAAGATCGACCATACCGCGCGGACCGGCGGCCGCGCCAAAGCCAGCTTCACCGATCACGGCTCCGGCGGAGATCGAGACCCGGTCGCCCACCAAGGCGAAACCGATCACGGCATTGGGCCCGATCACACAATCGCGGCCAATGACGACTCCAGGGCCAACCACGGCTCCAGGCCCGATCCGCGTTCCCCGGCCGACACGAGCGTCTTGTCCGATCGTCGCGCCTGGCGACAACAGGACACCGTCCTCGAGCACGGCGTCAGCGTGTACGGCGCCTGACGACGGCTCATGGCGACGCGGTGCGTGAAGCCGCGCCGCAGCGGCGGCCCATGCCGCCTGCGGATGCCGGGTGATCAGCGCGGCGCAGGTCGCCGGTAGAAGGTCACGGTGTTCGGGGCGAACAAAGCAAGCGCCCGCGCGTGTCGCGGCGGCGGCGTCCTTGCGCTTTGCATCGGAAAAGAAGGTGACCGCCTGGACGTCGGCCGAGTCCAAGGGCGCGGCGCGAACAATCTGGCGGTCGCCCGAGGTTGCATCCGCCAGTTCGGCGGCGCCAACCCGGGCCAACTCGGAAAGCGATGCCGGACCCAGGCTATCGAAGAAACGCGGGTCCGGCATGGCTCCTCACGGCGAATTCAGTTCCCTTAGGTAACCCCAAAGGAGACGATTCGCTTACTTATTGGTCGGCTGCAGAGCTTGAGCGCCCGGGACCTGTTGGTCCAGACGTTCGCGATCGAAGGTCAGCGTCTTGATGCGAGCGTCCAGCGCGGCGACCACGCCATCGGTGATGTCCATGGCCGGGTTGGCCAGCATCACGGAATCGCGGTCGAGCAGCAGGCTGCACTTCTGGGTCTGGTAGACCTGACGGATCGGCGTATCGAGCTCTTGGTAGACGCGCGACAGCGCCTTCTGCTCGGTCGCTTCGTATTCCTTCTGGCGCAGCTGCGCCTTACGCTGCCAGGCGTTGGCCTTGACCTGCAGAGCGGCGCCTTGCTGCTCCTGGGCATCCTGGGCCAGGGTGGCCCGCTTGGCTTCGAGAGCCTTGGCTTCGGTTTCGAGCGCGGTGCGTTCGCCGTTGAGTTCGGCTTGCACCTGCTGGGCGATCGTCTTTAGGCGAGCGTCGACGGCCTTGCCGACCAGCGACTGACCAACGGCCCGCTTGTCGGAGAAGATGCAGACGCCAGGCAGGGCCGGACCGTGGGTCACGGCCGGAGCCGCCGGAGCGGCGGCCGGAGCCGTCTGGGCCGAAGCGCTGGTCGCGATGGCGAGGGCGACAACGCTGTAAGCGGCCGCGGACAGGAACTTGGACATGTTTATTGGAACCTTGTGGAGGTGGAGAACCGGAACGTTTCGGTTCGGTCGTAGCTTTCCTTGGCCAAAATGCGGCTGATATCGAACCGAATGGGGCCCATGGGGGATTTCCAGTCGATCGAGATACCGGCCGTGGCACGCAGGCCAAGGTTATCCTTGATGTTCGGATCGAAGACGCCGGCGGAGCTCTGGCGATCCTCGTCATCCAGCAGACCGGCCGTCCCCACGTCGCTAAACAGCGCGGCCTTGATGCCGTACTGCTCAGGCAGGAAGGTCGGGATGGTCAGCTCGAAGGTGCTGATCGCATAGAGCTTGGCCCCCAGCGAGTTGTTCGTGCTCGAGACGTCACGCGGGCCGATGCCGGCGATCTCGAAGCCGCGGAACGAGGTGCCGCCACGATAGAAGCGGTCGTTGATGCGGACGTTGTCGCCGCCCCAGCCCTGGATATAGCCAAACGAGCCGGTGGCGCTGAACACCAGATCCTTGGTGAAGCCCCAGTACCAGCCGGCGTCAGCTTCGGTCTTCAGGTACTTCACGTCGCCGCCGATGCCGGCCAGATCCTGGTTCAGATCCGCGAACCAGCCGCGCGTCGGATTGATCGGATCGTTCCGCTTGTCGATGCGCAGGCCATAGCCAATCATCGAGGTGATGTAGGCGCCGCGCTGCAGGCAGAGGATCTGCGAAACCGAGCCGCTGGTGCAGAGGCTGTCGGCGACGCTGACGTCGTCCTGACGGACGGTGTAGCGCAGACTCATCGACGCGTCGTTGGTCAGCGGGAAGCCGAAGCGGATATCGCCGCCGACCGACTTGGTGTCGTAAGCCGCGTAGTCCGACAGGTCGTAGCGGAACGTATAGAGGTTCACGCCGGCGACCAGGTTACGCCCGAGGAAGCGCGGCTCGGAGAAGCCGAAATCGACCTGCTGACGCAGGGAGCCGACCGAAGCCCGCGCGCGGAAGTTCTGGCCCCGCCCGCGGAAGTTCCGCTCGGTGATGCCGACGTCCAGCACCAGCTTGTCGACCGAGCTGTAGCCGGCGCTGAACGAGAGTTCGCCGGTCGGTTGCTCTTCGACCTTCACACGCAGGCTGGTGCGGTCCGGCGCAGAGCCCTGCGTATCGTCGATCTCGACTTCCTTGAAGAAGCCCAGGCGACGAATGTTGTTCTTGGACCGGTCGACCAGAACGCGGTTGTAGGCGTCGCCCTCGGCGACCTCCAGCTCGCGACGCAGGACATAGTCGAGCGTGCGGGTGTTGCCGACGATGTCGATGCGATCGACATAGACGCGCGGGCCTTCGCGGACCTGGAAGACCACGTCGACGGTCTTGGTTTCGCGGTTGGGAACGTAGCGCGGGCGCACGTCCACGAACGCGAAGCCGGCCGCGCCCGCCGCGAAGGTCAGGGCGTCGGTCGCCTGCTCGATCTTCTCGTCTTCGTACAGCTGGCCAGCGCGGATCGGGAGGATCTGGGCCAGCAGGTTGCCGTCCAGCTTCTTGAGCTCGGTCTCGACGGTGACCTTGCCGAACTTGTACTTCGGACCTTCGTCCAGGGTGTAGGTGACGGCGAAACCGTTCTTGTCCGGCGCCAGTTCGGCCACCGACGAGATGACGCGGAAGTCGAAATAGCCGCGGTTACGATAGAACTTCCGCAGTTGCTCGCGGTCGTACTCGATCCGGTCGGGATCGTAGTTGTCGTTGCTGGTGAGGAACTTGTACCAGTGACTTTCCTTGGTCACGATCACGTCGCGCAGATCGTTGTCCGAGAACTCGGCGTTGCCCAGGAAGTTGATTCCGAGCACGCCGCTCTTGGGGCCTTCACTGATCTCGAACACCAGGTCGACGCGCTTTTGCGGCAGCTCGACCACCTTGGGCGTGACGGTCGCGGAGATACGGCCGGAGCGGCGATACAGCTCGATGATTCGCTGAACGTCTGCCTGCACCTTGGCGCGGGTGAAGATGCCACGCGGACGGATTTGCACCTCGTCCTTCAGCTTGTCTTCCTTGAGCGAGGAATTCCCCTCGAAGACCACCTGATTGATGATCGGGTTCTCGACGACGCGGACGACCAGATCGCCGCCCTGCATTTCAATCTTCACGTCGGCGAAGAGGTCGGTGCGGGCCAGGGTCTTCAGCGCCAGGTCGAGACGCTGCGAATCGACCGTGTCACCGGGCTGGATCGGCAGATAGGACAGCACCGTGCCCTGCTCGATGCGTTCGTTGCCCTGCACGACGATACGCTGCACCAACCCGGTCTGGGCGGCCTGGGCGAACGCCTGCTGCGGCGCCGTCAGGGCCGTCGAGCCAAGGAGAAGCGCCACGCCGGTGGCAAACGCGGCGCTTTGGGCGCGAAATCTGTTCATGTGACCAATCATGGACGGAGGGCGGGCGTTCACGTGAACAGGCCGCCGATGAATTTGAACACGTCGTACCGGTTGAGGTCGTTCCATGCCGCGAACAGCATGAAACCCAGGATCAAGGCAAGCCCCGCCCGGAAACCGGCCGCTTGGAAGTCCGCTCGCAGAGGGCGGCGAGCAACCGCTTCATAGGCGTACATCAGCAGGTGGCCGCCATCGAGGACAGGGATCGGCAACAGGTTCATGAAGCCGATGCTGACCGACAGGCTGGCGATCAGGAGCATCGACGAGACGAACACGCGCAGCGCCATGGTCGCCATGTCCGGGGCGCCGGCGGCGCTGGCCTTGGTCACCGCGCCAGCTGTGTGGCCGATGCCGATGATCCCACTGATCTGATCGGCCGGCATCTGGCCGGTGACGAGACGGCCGAGATAGAAGCCGATCGTCTTGACCATGTTCCAAACCTCGACGGTCGCGTCGGGAATGGCGCTGATGAGGCTCGACTTCTCGAGTTTGGAAACGCTGGCGAGCACCACGCCCATCCGGCCTTCCTTGACGCGGCCGCGGATGTCGTCGCGGCTTTCGGCCAGGGCGGGAACGACCGTCACGTGCTGGATCCGCCCCGCCCGCTCGATGGTCAGGTCGATCGGCATCTTTGCACGCAGCGAGATATAGGCGCTGACGTCGCCAGCCCCGCGGAGCGGCGTCTTGTCCGCCCTCAGCAGGATATCGCCCGGCAAGAGACCCGCCTGGGCGGCGGGCGAGTTCGGTTGCACCTCGCGCACCGACGCCTGACCACGCGGATTGCCGATCACGACCAGGAAGACGGCCATGATCAGGATCGCCAGGATGAAATTCGCCATGGGACCGGCGACGGCGATCAGCGCGCGCTGCCAGACCGGCTTGAAATGGAAATAGCGGTTCACGGCCGCCTCGCCCTCGCGCTCGATGATGGCGCGCTTCATGGCCGAGAGGTCATTCTGATCGGGCACGCTGGCGGCGTTCTCATCGCCCGAGAACCGGACATAGCCGCCCAGCGGAATGGCCGCGATACGCCACTCGACGCCCTGCTTGTCGCGCCACGAGACCAGCGCGCGCCCGAACCCGATCGAGAAGCAGTCGATGGCGACCCCGCAGGCCCGCGCCACCCAGAAGTGGCCCAGCTCGTGGATGGTCACCACGATGGACAGCACAAAGACCGTCGGAACGATGTAGAACAGCACGTCGGTCATGAAATGGCCGGGTCTCCCGATCAGCGCCGATGCTTTTGCGCGACAACCTCGGCCGCAATGCGGCGAGCGCTGGCGTCGATCATCATCGCGTTATCGACGGCGTCACCTTCCGCAATGGAGAGCCCACCAAGACTATTCATGCGCTCGAGGGTTCCCGCCACTGCGGCGGCAATATCGAGAAAGCCAATCTCCCGGTCAAGGAAAGCGGCGACCGCGACCTCGTTGGCGGCGTTCATCGCCGTCGGCGCGCCGCCGCCCAACCGCAGCGCCTCTCGGGCGATGGCGATCGAGGGGAAGCGATCCAGGTCGGGCGATTCGAAGGTCAGCTGCCCGTAGGCGGCGAGGTCCAGCCGCGGCGCGGGCCAGGGCAGCCGGTCGGGCCAGGAGAAGGCGCAGGCGATCGGGCTGCGCATGTCGGGCGGTCCCAACTGGGCGAGCGTAGAGCCGTCGGCGTACTCCACCAGGCTATGGATCACGGACTGCGGGTGGATCAAGACGTCGACGCGGTCTTCAGGCGTTCCGAACAGGTAGGAGGCTTCGATCATTTCGAGCCCCTTGTTCATCATCGTCGCGGAATCGACCGAAATCTTGGCGCCCATGGACCAGTTTGGGTGGGCCACGGCCTGCTCGGGGGTGGCCTGAGCCATCGCGGCCCTGTCCCAGGTGCGGAACGGACCGCCCGAAGCGGTCAGGATCAGCCGCGCGACACGATGGGCGCATTCGGGCTGCAACACCTGGAAGATCGCCGAATGTTCGGAATCGACGGGGATCACAGAACCGCCGGCCGCCTTGGCGATCGCCAGCAGGGCCGGCCCCGCGCAAACCAAGCTTTCCTTGTTGGCGAGGGCGATGACCGCGCCGGTGCGGGCGGCGGCCACGGTCGGCGCCAGGCCCGCCGCGCCGACGATGGCCGACATCACCCAGTCCGCGCCCATGGCGGCGGCCTCGATGATCGCGGCTGAGCCGGCGGCGGCGCGCACGCCGCTCCCCGCCAGCCCATTCCTGAGAGCCTCGAGCTTGGTCTCATCCTGGATGACCGCGACTTGCGGACGCCAGCGCAACGCCTGCTCGATCAGGCGTTCGACGTTGCCGCCCGCCGTCAACGCCAGAATTTCAACCGGCGCGCCGGATTCCTCGAAAAGGCTCAAGGTCGAAAGGCCGATCGATCCGGTCGAGCCCAGCACCACCACCTTGCGTGGCGAGGTCAATGCGCCCATCCCCAATGATCGACGAGGCGTACGGCGGCGATCACAATGGCCGCGAACATCAGACCGTCGACCCGGTCGAGCAGGCCGCCATGGCCCGGAATGATGTCGCCGCTGTCCTTCACGCCAAAGCGGCGCTTGAGCATCGATTCCCAGAGATCGCCGGCCATGGTCGCCAGACCGCCGAGGAAGCCGACCAGCGCCGCCGCCGGCCAGACAAGCCTCAGATGGGCGAAATAGGCCACCAGCATGGCTCCGATCGTCGCCGCCACGAGTCCGCCGACAAAGCCCGACCAGGTCTTGTTCGGCGAAATCTGCGGCCAGAGCTTGGGGCCCTTGAAGATGCTGCCGGCGACATAGGCGAAGATGTCCGCGAACCAGGTGACCACGAACAGCAGCAGGGTCCACCACAGGCCGTCCGGCAGGGATCGAACCCAGACCAGAGCGATGACGGCGGGCGCGATATAGACCACGCCATAGGCGGCGTCGGCCCGCCGCTCGACCGCGCCGCGCGCGATCAATCCGGCCAGGAAAGCTCCGACCAACACGACGGTCCAGGCGATGAAGAACTGATGCAGGAAGGCGGCGATGACCGCCAAGGCGCAGAAGACGCCGACGACGGCGCCGACGGCGCGCGGCGCTTTCGGAGCGCTGATCTTGCCCCACTCCCTCGCCAGCAAGGCCACGCAGATCAGGGCCAACGCCAGGATCCACGCGCCGCCCAACCATACGGCGGCCACGACGGTAGGCACGAGCACGGTGGCCGAGACCACACGCATTCGTAGATTGCCCCAGTTGAAGCGCTTAGCCGGCGACGGCGACGTCATCGGCCGCGACCCCTCCGTAACGTCGATCCCGACGGCGATACTCGGCGATGGCGGCCGCAAGGGCTTCCGGTCCGTAGTCGGGCCACAGGACGTCCTGGAACACCAGTTCGGCGTAGGCGCTGTCCCAGAGCAGGAAGTTGGAGATACGGCGCTCACCGCTGGTGCGCACGATCAGATCCGGCGGCGGCGCGGCGGCGGTCGACAGCAACTGACCAAAGGACTCCTCGGTGAGGTCCTCAGGCCTGGCCTCGCCGCGGACGACCTTTTCGGCGAAAGCCCTGGCCGCGTCGGCGATATCGGCCTGACCGCCATAGTTGAAGGCGACCTGCAACACGAACTCGGTGTTCTGGGCCGTGCGCTTTTCGGCCCGCTCGATGACCTCGGCGATATCCGGGGACAGGCCAGCCCGGCGACCGATGATGCGGACTTTCACACCCGCCCGCGCCAGCCGCTCGAGGTCGGACTCCACATAGGCCTTGAGCAGACCCATCAGCTCGGAGACCTCCTGGGCCGGGCGGCGCCAGTTCTCGGTCGAGAAGCCGAAGACCGTCAGCACACCGACGTTCTGACTTTGAGCGCCCTCGACGGTGCGCTTCAAGGCGTTCACCCCGGCGCGATGGCCCAGGACGCGCGGCATGCCCCGCTGCTTCGCCCAGCGGCCATTGCCATCCATGATAATGGCCACGTGCAGTCGCTGGTCGGGCGCGCCTACCCCGGCGCGCGCCGAAACGTCCTGCAAGCCGGTGGTCGGCGACATCCGCTTCAACCTTCCCTCGTCCTCTCCCCACACAACAGGAAGGGCGATCAGACCTGCATGATCTCTTGCTCTTTGGTTTTCAAGGCCTCGTCGATGCGCTTGATGGCCTCGTCGGTCAGCTTCTGGACCTCGGTTTCCATCTTCTTGCGCTCATCCTCGGCGATGGCGCCGTCCTTCTCGGCCTTCTTCAGGTCGTCGTTGGCGTCGCGACGCACGTTGCGAACCGCGATCTTCTGCTGCTCGGCGTACTTCCCGGCGATCTTCTGAAGATCCCTACGACGCTCTTCGGTGAGCGGCGGGATCGGGATCCGCAGGTTCTGACCTTCGACAACCGGGTTCAGGCCCAGGCCCGAAGCGCGGATCGCCTTCTCGACCGAGACGACGACGCCGCGATCCCAGACGCTGACGTTGATCTGGCGCGGTTCGGGCACGCTGACCGATGCCACGGCGTTCAGCGGCGTGGTCGAGCCGTAGGCCTCGACCATCACTTGATCCAGCAGGCTGGCGGACGCGCGGCCAGTGCGCAGGCTGCCAAACTCTTCTTTCAGAGCGGCGACGGCCTTGTCCATGCGATCGCGATAGCGCGACAGGACGGGTTTTTCGGCGGCGGCCATGACGGGCTCTCCTCGCTTTTTCTGGATTAGGCGGCGGCGCGGTCTTGAGCGACCACGGTGTGGGTCCCCTCGCCTCTCAGGACGCTGAGCAGATTGCCGCGTCCCTTGATCGAGAAGACAATGATGGGAATGTTGCTGTCACGCATGAGGGCGACGGCGGACGCGTCCATGACGCGCAGATCCTTGGCCAAGACATCCATGTAGCTCAGGCGATCATAGCGCTCGGCCTTCGGATCCTTCTTGGGATCGGCGGTATAGACGCCGTCGACGCTGGTGCCCTTGAACAGAGCGTCGCATTGCATCTCGGCGGCGCGCAGGGCGGCGGCCGTGTCCGTCGTGAAGAAGGGGTTGCCGGTGCCGGCCGCGAAGATCACGACGCGGCCCTTCTCCAGGTGGCGCTGGGCGCGGCGGCGGATATAGGGCTCGCAGACGGTCGCCATCGGGATGGCCGACTGGACACGCGTCTCGACGCCGATACGCTCAAGGGCGTCCTGCATGGCCAGGGCGTTCATCACCGTGGCCAGCATGCCCATGTAGTCGGCGCTGGAGCGCTCCATGCCCTTGGCGCGCGCCGGCCATGCCGCGGAAGATGTTGCCCCCGCCGATCACCAGGCAAAGCTCGACGCCCGACTTGACGATCTCGGCGACATCGTCGGCCACGGACTGGACCGTCTTGGTGTCGATGCCATAGGGCGTGTCGCCCATCAGGACCTCGCCCGACACTTTGAGCAGGATGCGGCGATATTTCTGGGGCGCGCTGGTATCGGACATGGACCGCTATTCCTGAGTCGTCGGCACGCACATTACGTGCGTTGTACAGAAGTGAGATGTGTTTTGCCAACCGCCGCGCACGCGCTGGTGGATGGGCGCAAAAAGGGCGCGGCGCGCGTCTAGACGCGCCGCGCCCTGAATGTCTGTCGGGCGCCAAGCGGCGTCCGACGGAAGGCCTTAGGCCTGGCCGGTCATCGAAGCGACTTCGGCGGCGAAGTCGTCTTGCTTCTTTTCCACGCCCTCGCCCAGGGCGAGACGGGTGAAGCCCTTCACGGCGATCGGCGCGCCAAGGGTCTTGGCGGTCTCGGCGACCAGCTGCTCAACCGTCTGGTCCGGGTTCATGACGAAGGCTTGCTTCAGCAGCACGACTTCTTCCAGGAACTTGCGGATGCGGCCTTCGATCATCTTCTCGACAACCGCCGGGGGCTTGCCCGATTCCAGGGCTTGCTCGGTGAACACGGCCTTTTCGCGCTCGATGGCGGCCGGGTCCAGATCGTCCGGCGACAGCGACAGCGGCGAGGTCGCGGCGACGTGCATGGCGATCTTGCGGCCCAGCTCGCGCAGGGCGGCCTTGTCGCCGGTCGACTCGAGGGCGACCAGCACGCCGATGCGGCCGAGGTCCGGCGCGGTGGCGTTGTGGATGTACGAAGCGACGACGCCGTTCGCGACCGTCCACTTGGCGGCGCGACGGACCATCATGTTCTCGCCGATCGTGGCGATCAGGTTGGTCAGGTGGTCCTGCACGGTCTCGCCGCCGGCCAGCTTGGCGGCGGTGATGGCGTCGACCGAACCGTCGGTGGCCAGGGCGGCGCCGGCGATCTGACGGGCCGCGCCTTGGAACAGGTCGTTACGCGACACGAAGTCGGTTTCGGCGTTCACTTCGACGGCCGTGGCGGTTTCGCCGGCGCCCTGGTCGGCGACGGCGATGGCCACCAGACCTTCGGCGGCGGCCCGGTCGGCCTTCTTGGCGGCCTTGGACAGGCCCTTGGCGCGCAGCCAGTCGATGGACGCTTCGATGTCGCCGTTGTTCTCAGCCAGCGCCTTCTTGCAGTCCATCATGCCGACGCCGGACTTTTCGCGCAGTTCCTTGACGAGGGCGGCGGTGATCTCAGCCATCGAAAATCTCCAGATTCAAACGGTTAGCGACCGAGCTTGTTAGCCCGGTCGCATGTCATGGTCGCGACGGTCCCCGCGCTAAGGCGGGGACGCGTGGGAAATCAGCCTTCGGCCGATTCCGGGGCCGCTTCGGCGGCCGGAGCAGCTTCGGCGGCCGGAGCTTCCGGCGCCAGTTCGCGGGCCAGGGCCGGCTCGACCGGAGCGACCGAGGCGCCCAGGTCCACGCCCGAGGCGGCTTGGCCGGCGGCCAGGCCGTCTAGGACGGCGTCGGCGATCAGGTCGCAATACAGCTGCAGGGCGCGGGCGGCGTCGTCGTTACCCGGGATCGGATAGGTGATGCCGTCCGGATCGCAGTTGGTGTCGAGGATGGCGACGACCGGGATGTTCAGCTTGCGGGCTTCCAGGATCGCGATCGCTTCCTTGTTGGTGTCGATCACGAACATGATGTCGGGGATGCCGCCCATGTCCTTGATGCCGCCCAGCGACAGTTCCAGCTTGTCGCGTTCGCGGGTCAGCTGCAGCAGTTCCTTCTTGGAACGGCCTTGAGCTTCGCCGGCCAGGACGCCTTCCAGCTCGCGCAGACGAGCGATCGAGCCCGAGACGGTGCGCCAGTTGGTCAGGGTGCCGCCGAGCCAGCGGTGGTTCACGTAGTACTGGGCGCAGCGCTTGGCGGCCGTGGCGACCGGGTCGCTGGCTTGGCGCTTGGTGCCGACGAACAGCACGCGGCCGCCGGCGGCGGCGACTTCACGGACCTTCACCAGGGCTTGGTGCAGCAGCGGGATCGTCTGCGACAGGTCGATGATGTGGATGTTCGAACGCGAACCGAAGATGTAGCGGTCCATCTTCGGGTTCCAGCGGTGCGTCTGGTGGCCGAAGTGGGCGCCGGCTTCCAGGAGCTGACGCATGGAGAATTCGGGAAGAGCCATCGGGCCTTTATCCTTTTTCCGGTTGAACCTCCGCGGACACCCCCGTTCCAGACCATTCTGGAGCGGGACCGGAACGGCGACGTCGGGATGTCTCCCCGGCGCAACCGAACGTCCACGTGTGGAATGGCCGCGCAGATAGTCGGTGTGGAGCGAAAAAGCAAGCCCGCGCATCGCCTCGGCTCCGGTGAAACATGATCGCGACGGCTTGAGGCGGTCGCTGGCCGACGTCGTCCTAGCAGGCAGGAGCCACCCGAGCGTGAGCGCATCGTCCACAGGAACCCGGGACGTTGTCGCAAATCTTCCACGCGACCGTGGCTCACTGAAGGAAGGCGAGACGAGGCATGACGATGCTCGCGGTGTTCGACATGGACGGCACGCTGCTGAACGGCGACTCCACGGCGCTATGGCTGTGGGCGCGCGTCAAACGCTCGCCGCTGCGCCTTCTGGCCACGCTGATGGTCGCCCCGGTCGCCGGACCGATGGTCGCTCTGCCCTTCACGCGCCGCGCCGGCGCCTCGATCCTCCTCTGGATCGCCACCGCCGGCCTTTCGGAGCAGCAGTTGCTCGCATCCTGCGACGCCTTCGCCCAGGCTTTCGTCGAAAAGCGATGCAAGCTCGCCTGGAAGGCTCAGGCCTTGGCCGCGCTGGACGGCCACGTCGAGGCGGGTGACCGCGTCGTGGTCGTCACCGCCGCGCCCACGTGCCTGGCGAACGCTTTGCTGCGAACGCTGGACCGCCGCGTAGACGTCCTGGGCACCTCGTTGAAACCCGGCTTCGGCGGCTGGATCGCGAACATCCACTGCCGCAACCAGCGCAAGTGCCAAGCCCTCGCCGAGGCCGGCCATGGCGCCCGCTGGGCCTACGCTTATACCGACAGCCTGGATGATCTTCCCATCCTGCGCGCCGCCGACAAGCCCGTCATCGTCAAGGGCGGCAAGGCGGCGGAGCGGCGGCTGTTCCGCGCGGGCCTGCTGAACGGTCGAGCCGCGGCGTGGTGATATCAGCGCCGTCAGACTGACCTGCGCACCGTGATCGTGATCCAGGGCCTTGTCCCGCCCTCGTAGTCGCCACCGACATGCTGCTCGACAGAGAGGAACTCCCAATCCGCAGCGGCGCGGTAGGCGTCCACCAGCGCTCCTGCGGAGAAATAGTTGAAGTAACGACCGAGACCGTCTCGCCCCTCTGCTTCGCCAGCCTTGTAGCTGGCGGCGTGAACTCCACCGGGCTTCAAGGCCTGGTAGATGCGCGCCACCACGCTGGGGAAGGCTGGACGGGGTATGTGGAGCAAGCTGGCGTTCGCCCAGACGCCGTCATAGATCGCCGTACAATCCAGTTCATCGAACCGCATTACCCGCACCGGCCGCCCGAGCCTTGCCTCGGCCTGTCTGGCCATGAGCGCGACGCCATCCGTGGGATCGACATCGAACCCTAGCGCCAGCATGGCTTCGCTATCCCGTCCGTCCCCGCATCCCAGTTCAAGGATGCGCGCCGCGGTAGAAAGGTGTTCCAGGAATGCGCCGAGACGCTGGCTTGGCCCATCGCGTGCGCGCTCGGCGTACGCCCTCGCCTGATCCGCGTAGAATCCAAGCGTCTCAAGATCATGAGCGACGGGTTCGAAAGCATTGTTCGCGGGCGCCGTCATGATCGCTTTCATGGCCCTTACAGCAGAACCTGTGCGTTCAACCCCGCCCGCCGCAACGTCAGCCTGGCGCGTCGTCGGAGCTAGAACGACTTTCCGTCGACCTGCTGCGGTTTCAGGCCGAACAGATCCACATCGTCCAGGCAGCGCACGTTCACCGCGATCATCTCACGACCATCCGGCGCCACACCGCGGCCGAACGCCTGGATGCCGCAGGTCTCGCAGAACAGATGCGAGATCTTGTCGGTGTTGAACTTGAACTCGGTCAAGGCGTCCTGCCCCTTTTCCAGAGCGAAGGCGTCGGCTCCGGTGAAGGCCAGGATCGATCCCAGCTTGCCGCATCGCGAACAGTTGCAGGTGATCAAACCGTCCAGTTCGACATCGACCGCGAACCGGACCCGCCCGCATTGGCAGCCACCTTCACGACGCGCCATGTTGACCTCTCAATGACCACTCAAGCGATTATACGACATCAAGCGAACAACCCCGGTCAGCCGCGACGCCGGCATAGGAATATTTTCCTACACATCCTCTAGAAGGGCCACGCCGGGCGCGGTCTTCAGCGCACCCCGCAGCGACGCGTCGAGGCTGTAGCGGCCCGGCAACCTCAGTTCGATCTCGCGTCCGCCGCTGATCGCGGCGACGAAGGTGACCTCGCCGCCCTTCTGGCTCTGGGCCGGCTCCAGTCGGCGCTTGAGCGCTTCGATCTCGGCCGCTGACGGCGACAGGTGCACGCGAAGGCCCGCCACGACATTCTCGATCGCCTTTTCGATCGGCTCGGCGTCGTCGCCGAAGAAGCGAACCTCGCCGTCCCGAGCCTTGGCGCGCACCTTGATGGCCACGGCCTTGCCGGGCTCCAGCACGTCACGGCATTTGCGCAGCGACTCTGGCGGAAACAGCACTTCGTACTCGCCGGTCGGGTCTGACAGCGAAACGAAGGCGAACTTCTCGCCGCTCTGCGAGGCGCGCTCCTGCCGGCGGCGGACCATGCCGCACATCCGGAAGGCTTCCATGCCGGCTTCCGCCTGGACCATGGCCTCGGCCAGCATGGCCGTGCGTCGACGACGCAGCATGCCGACCATGTCTTCCAGCGGGTGGCCGGTCAGGTAGAAGCCGACGGCCGAGAGCTCTTCGTCCAGCAGATCGACCTGGTTCCAGTTCTCGGTCTTGGCCAGGCGCGGGCGACCGGCGCCTGGGTCCGAGCCGAACAGGCCGCCCTGGCCGCCCTGGCGATCGGCGTGGCAGCTCTGGGCGTGGGCGATCAGGACATCGGCGGAGGCCACGATCTGGGCGCGGTTCTTGTGGAACGAGTCGAAAGCCCCGGCGCGCGCCAGGTTTTCGATCGCTCGCTTGTTGACCTGGCGAGGATCGATGCGCTCGACGAAGTCGAAGATGTCGCGGAACGGGCCGCCTTCCTCGCGCACCGCGACCAGATGCTTCATGGCGTCGAGGCCGACGTTGCGGATGGCGCCGAGAGCGTAAAGCACCTCGCCGTTCTCGACCTCGAAGTCGGCGCCGGAGCGGTTCACGTCCGGAGCGCGGACCGTGATCCCGAAGCGACGCGCGTCCTGATGGAAGACGGCCAGCTTGTCGGTGTTCGACAGGTCGAGGCTCATCGACGCGGCGAAGAACTCGACCGGCGTGTTCGCCTTCAACCAGGCGGTCTGGTACGAGATGAAGGCGTAGGCGGCGGCGTGCGACTTGTTGAAGCCGTAGCCGGCGAACTTAGCCACCAGTTCGAAGATCGAGCCCGATTGCTCCTCGGGAACGTTCTTTTCCTTGGCGCCGGAGACGAAACGGATCTTCTGGAGATCCATCTCCTCCTTCTTCTTCTTACCCATGGCGCGCCGCAGAAGGTCGGCTTCGCCCAGGCTGTAGCCCGCCAGGATCTGGGCGATCTGCATCACCTGCTCCTGGTAGACGATGACGCCGTAGGTCTCTTTCAGCACCCCTTCCAGCGACGGGTGCAGGGTGTCGACGGGTTTGCGGCCGAACTTGCAGTCGACGAAGGTGTCGATGTTGTCCATCGGACCCGGTCGATACAGCGAGATCAGCGCCGTGATCTCCTCGATCGAGCCGCAGCGCATCTTGCGCAGCGTGTCGCGCATGCCCTGGCTTTCAAGCTGGAACACGCCGACCGTCTGGCCGGAGGCGAGCAACTCGTAGGTCTTGGTGTCGTCGAAGGGCAGCTTGCCGAGATCGATCTCGAAGCCGCGCTTCTTCAGATGCTTCACCGCGCGGTCGAGCACCGTCAGGGTCTTCAGACCCAGGAAGTCGAACTTCACCAGCCCGGCGCTTTCGACCCACTTCATGTTGAACTGGGTGGCGGGCAGATCCGAGCGCGGATCCTTGTAGAGCGGCGTCAGTTGGGTCAGGGGCCGGTCGCCGATCACGACACCGGCGGCGTGGGTCGAGGCGTTGCGGAATAGGCCTTCCAGCTGCAGAGCGACGTTCAGACAGTTGGCCACGTTGGCGTCTTCGTCGCGCGCCTGCCGCAGGCGCGGTTCGATGTCGATCGCCTGGGCCAGGGTCACCGGCGCGGCCGGGTTGTTCGGCACCATCTTGCAGAGCCGGTCGACCAGACCCAGCGGCAACTGCATCACCCGGCCGACGTCGCGCAGAACGGCGCGGGCCTGAAGCGAGCCGAAGGTGATGATCTGGGCCACGCGGTCGCGGCCGTACTTCTCCTGCACGTAGGAGATCACCTCTTCGCGTCGCTCCTGGCAGAAGTCGACGTCGAAGTCGGGCATCGAGACCCGTTCGGGATTGAGGAAGCGCTCGAACAGCAGGCCAAAGCGCAGCGGATCCAGGTCGGTGATGGTCAGCACCCAGGCGACCAGCGAGCCGGCGCCGGAGCCCCGGCCAGGGCCTACTGGGATGCCATGCGCCTTACCCCACTTGATGAAGTCCGACACGATCAGGAAGTAGCCCGGGAAACCCATCTTCTCGATGATGTCGAGCTCGAACTCGAGGCGCTTCCAGTACTCCTCCTCGGGAGCCGACAAGGTCAGCCCGTCGAGGCGCATTTTCAGACCTTCGCGCGCCTGGTGGCGAAGCTCCTCGGCTTCGTTGCGACCGTCGCCGGTCGGGAAGCTGGGCAGGATCGGCGCGCGCTTGTGCACCATGAAGGCGCAACGACGGGCGATATCGAGCGTGTTGTCGCAGGCCTCGGGAAGATCCGCGAACAGCTTGCGCATGTCGGCCGGAGGCTTGAACCAGTGCTCGGACGTGACGCGCCGGCGTTCGTCCTGGCCAACGAAGGCGCCGTCGGCGATGCAGAGCAGCGCGTCATGGGCCTCGTAGAATTGCGACTTGGCGAAATAGACGTCGTTGGTGGCCACCAGCGGCACGTCGTTCTCGTAAGCCCAGTTGACGAGGCCCGGCTCGGCCGCCGCCTGCTTGGGCAGGCCATGACGCTGCAGCTCGACATAGAAGCGGTCGCCGAAGACGCGATGCATCTCGGCGAGCGCGGCGGACGCCTCGGCCGCCTTGCCGGCGGCGAACAGAGCGTCGACAGGACCATCGGTTCCGCCCGACAGCAGGATCAAGCCGTCGCTGTATTCAACGACCTTGGCCCAGGGCACGACCGGCTCGGGCAACTCGGCGCTATCGAGATAGGCGATCGACGAGAGTTCGGAGAGATTGAGATAGCCCTGCTCGTTCTGGGCCAGCAGCATCACGGTGGGCGCCCGGGCCCAGCGTTCCGTCGGACCGCCACCGATACCGACCACCGGAAGCGCGCAGCCAATGATCGGCTGAACGCCGGCGTCCTTGGCGTAGGAAGAATATTCCAGCGCCCCGAACAGATTGGCCCGATCCGCTAGGCCCGCCGCGGGCATGCCCGCGGCCGCCGCCAGCTTGCCGATCTGATCGGCCTTGATCGCGCCCTCGAGCAGCGAATAGGCCGATCGGACCCGCAGGTGGACAAAACCGTCTGCCTCCCCGTCCGCCATGACCGATCCTCCGCCTACACGACTCAGGCCACCAGTTGGGCGACCGAGCACATCATCCAGACGAAGCCGACGACGGAAACAAGGGCCAAAGACTCACGCGCCACACGGATCATCGGAACCTCCACAGATTTCTTGTTTTGTTCCATATTCCGGTTTTGTTCTGTTCACAAGATGTTCTTGTCGTGGGCGGCCTATTTTCTGGCGAGCGCCGAGCCCCTGCGCATGACCCTATGGCCAAGCCGCGCGGATCACGCCAAATCGTCGCCATGCGCCTGATCATCGACACCGACACCGCCGGCGACGACGTTTTCTCGCTGATGCTCGCCCTCACCCGCCCTCGCGTGGAGGTCGAGGCGATCACCATCGCCCACGGCAATGTCGGCTTCGTCCAGCACGCCGAGAACGCGCTGGTGACGCTGGAGCGCTGCGGCAAGGCTGGCGTGCCGGTCTATCTCGGCGCCGAGCGGCCGTTCACCCGCGCGCCGCTTGACGCCGCCTATGTGTTTGGCCACGACGGCATGAGCGACAGCCAGTTCGCCAAAGCCGTTCAGCGTCCGGCGGAAGGTCACGCGGTCGACGAGCTGGTCCGGCGGATCATGGCCGCGCCCGGGGAGATCACCCTGATCGCCCAAGCGCCGCTGACCAACATCGCCCTCGCCTATCTGCGCGAGCCGCGCATCGCCAAGGCGCTGAAGCATCTCTGGATCATGGGCGGAACCGACAATGGCGTCGGCAACGTCACGCCGGCCGCCGAATACAACCTCTATGTCGATCCGGAGGCCGCCAAGATCGTCGTCAACGCCGGCTTCGACATGTCGATCGTCACCTGGACCGAGACGCTGCGCGACGGCCTCTTCACCAGCGCGCAGCTCGCGGAGCTCGAAGCGCTGGGCACGCCGAAGGCCAAGTTCTTTACCGACGTGAACCGCGCCTCGCTCGCCTTCGCCAGGGAGACCGAGGGATTGGACGGCAGCTTGCATCCCGACGCCCTGACCTGCGCCGTCGCCCTGGACGAAAGCCTGATCCTGGAGAGCGAACAGTGCGTGGTCGACGTCGAGACCCTAGGCGAACTGACGCGGGGCTATCTCAGCGTCTCGCACTCCATCCTGCCCGACATCGAAGTCGCAGATCCGGCGCTGAAGCGTCGCCCGCCCAACGCGCGTGTGATCAAGCGCATCGATCAGGCGGGATTCTTCGCCGCGATGAAGCAGGCTCTGCTCTAGCCCGTTAGGAGAAGGTGCGGGCCTCGAGGTGCCCGTCCTTCAGCGCCAGGACGCGGTCCATGTAGCGAGCAAGCTCCATGTTGTGCGTGGCGATCAGGGCGGCGACGCCTTCCTGGCGCGCGATCTCGTACAGCGACTGGAACACCGCCGCGGACGTGGCGGGATCGAGGTTCCCCGTCGGCTCGTCGGCCAGCAGCAGCTTGGGCCGGTTGGCCAGCGCCCGGGCGATCGCCACGCGCTGCTGCTCGCCGCCCGACATCTGGGCCGGCTGGTGGTTCAGCCGATGGCCCAATCCGAGCCCTTCCAGCAGTTCCTTGGCCCGCGCATCAGCCTCGCGCTGGCTCTTGCCGGCGATCGAGAGCGGCAGGGCCACGTTCTCGAGCGCGGTGAACTCGGGCAGCAGGTGGTGGAACTGGTAGACGAAGCCGACCGTGCCCAGCCGAATGCGCGTACGGACGCGCTCTGAGAGCTTGGAGCACTCGCGGCCTTCGAGCGTCACCGCGCCGGCGTCGGGATGCTCCAGCAGCCCGGCCGAATGCAGCAGCGACGACTTGCCCGAACCCGAGGGACCGATCAGGCCGACCACTTCGCCGGGATAGACGTCCAGATCGACGCCGCGCAGCACGGGCAGCGCCCCGGCCTCGGTCTTGTAGACGCGCTCGACCCCGCGCAGGGCCAAGATTGGCGAAGACGGTATCGGATTACTCATAGCGGAGCGCCTCCACCGGATCGAGACGCGAGGCCCGCCAAGCGGGCGGCAGGGTCGCCAGCAGGCTCATCAGGGCCGACGCCGTGACGATGCCCGCGACCTCAACCCAGTCGATCTTCGCCGGGATGTGCGAGAGCATGTAGACGTCGGCGCTGAACACGGCCGTGCCGGTCGCCCATTCGACGAAGTTCTGGATCGGCGTGATGTAGGTGCAGAACAGCGCGCCCAACGCGAGGCCGCTCAAGGTGCCGGCGACGCCGATCGAGGCGCCGGCCATCAGGAAGATGCGCAGGATCGCCCCCTGCCCGGCGCCCATGGTGCGCAGGATGGCGATGTCCTTGCCCTTGTTCTTCACCAGCATGACGAGGCTGGAGATGATGTTCAGCGTGGCGATGGCCACGATGCAGAACAGGATCAGCCGCATCACCTTTCGCTCCACCTGCAGGGCGGTGAAGTAGCTGTGGTTTCGATCCTGCCAGTCGCTGACGAGAGCGCCTGGACCACTCGCCACCTCGACGGCGTGCTTGTAGTCCTTGGCCTTGTCGGGATCATCCACCTTGATCTCGACATAGTCGACCGAGGTGTCGCGACCGAAGAACAGTTGGGCCTGCTCCAGCGGCATATAGACGAAAGCCTCGTCGAACTGGCTCATGCCGACGCTGAAGACGCCGCCGACGATGTAGTTCTTTTCGCGCGTCGAGCTGCCGAACGCGGTCGCCGGTCCTGACGGCGAGATCAAGGTGATGGCGTCGCCGGGACGCACGCCCAGGTTCAGGGCCATGCGATCGCCGATCAGCACCATGTCACCGCCGTATTCGCCCTCGCCGAAGCCGGCCAGAGAGCCCTGCTTGATGTTCCCCGCGATCAGGGACATGTGGCGCAGATCCGCGGTCGTGACGCCCCGCACGATCGCGCCTGTGACCTGAGTCGGGCCGATGACCATGGCCTGGGCCTCGACCATCGGCGCGGCCTGGACGACGCCCGGCGCGGCCATGATCCGCCGTATCACCGTGTCGCGATCGGGGCCGTTGATGAGCGGCGACTGCGCATAGAGATGGCCGTTGAAGCCGACGATTCTGCCCAGAAGCTCGGCCCGGAAGCCGTTCATCACGCTCATCACGGTGATGAGGGCGAAGACCGCCAACATCACCGCGCAGAACGAGATGATCGAGATCAGCGCCACGCCGCCGTTCTTGCGCTTGGCGAACAGATACCGGCGAGCGACCGAGCGCTCCCAGCGGCTGAAGGGACCGGCGGCGCGGGTGTCTGGCATCAGGCGGTCTTGCTCTTGGTCAGGCCGTCGAGGACGGAATCCAGCGAGGCGGTGTGACGCTCGCCGGTCTTGCGGTTCTTGATCTCGACCACGCCCTCGGCGATGCCCTTCGGGCCCACGATCAGCTGCCAGGGCAGGCCGATCAGGTCCATGGTGGCGAACTTGGCGCCGCCGCGGGCGTCGGTGTCGTCATACAGCACGTCGCGGCCGGCGGCCTTGAGCGCGTTGTAGGCGGTCTCGCAGGCCGCGTCGCAAGCCGCGTCGCCCTGGCGCATGTTGACGATGCCGACATCGAACGGCGCGACGCTTTCCGGCCAGATGATGCCGCCTTCGTCGTGGCTGGCCTCGATGATCGCGCCCAGCAGGCGCGAGACGCCGACGCCGTAGCTGCCCATCTGCACCGGGACCTGCTGGCCGTCGGGCCCTTGGACCGTCGCCTTCATGGGCTCGGAGTACTTCGTGCCGAACGAGAAGATGTGACCGACCTCGATGCCGCGCGCCGACAGGCGATCGCCTTCCGGCAGGGCGTTGAAGGCCGCTTCGTCGTGCATTTCCTCGGTGGCCGCGTACAGCGCCGTGCGCTGGTTCACGATCGGCTGTAGGTCGCCATTGATCCAGTCGAGGTCCGGACCAGGGGCCGGCATTTCCACCAGGTCCTTGTGGCAGAAGACGGCGCTTTCGCCGGTCTCGGCCAGGACGATGAACTCATGGCTGAGATCGCCACCGATCGGACCTGTGTCGGCTCGCATCGGCACGGCTTTCAGACCCATCCGCGCGAACAGGTTCAGATAGGCCACGAACATGCGATTGTAGGACTTGCGCGCGCCGTCGGCGTCGAGATCGAAGCTGTAGGCGTCTTTCATGAAGAACTCGCGGCCGCGCATCACGCCAAAGCGCGGACGGCGCTCGTCCCGGAACTTCCACTGGATGTTGTAGAGGTTCTTGGGCAGGTCCTTGTAGCTCTTGATCGAGGCGCGGAAGATGTCGGTGACGACTTCCTCGGCCGTCGGGCCAAACAGCAGCTCGCGCTTGTGGCGGTCGGTGATGCGCAGCATCTCGTCGCCGTAGTCGTCGTAGCGACCGCTTTCGCGCCACAGGTCGGCCAGTTGGATGGTCGGCATCAACAGCTCGATGGCGCCGGCGCGATCCATTTCCTCACGGACGATCTGCTCGATCTTGTTCAGGACCCGCAAGCCCAGCGGCAGCCAGGCGTAGATGCCCGCCGCCTCCTGGCGGATCATGCCTGCGCGGAGCATCAGCTGGTGCGAAACGATCTGGGCGTCGGACGGCGCTTCCTTCAGCACCGGCAGGAAATAGCGCGATAAGCGCATCAGCTTGGAAACTCCGGGAATTCAAGAGGGGGTTGAGATACCCCCTCCCCCGACAGCTTGGCAACGCGGTAGAGCCTGTCCGGTTCAGATCTTTGATCTGAACCGGATCAACAGGCTCGTCCCTCCAAGCATGGAAGCGCGACTATCCCAGAAACCGGCTTCCACTTTCTGCGGTCGCGCTTCGGGCTAAAGTAAGGCTCCAGCGAGGCAAAAAGAGAGGCCGCGCGGATCGCCGCGCGGCCTTTCGAGTCATCGTCGGGGAAGACGCCACAGAGCGAGACCGGCAAGGCCGATCTCCTGAAGTCACCCTACCGCTCGAACATCTGTTGGGGCACAGCCATCCATAGGAAGTGCTCACAATGAGCCCATTCGCCCAAGGTTTGAGCGCTTGACGGCAAATTGCTCGCCGCTCGCCCAAGGCTTGTGCAACTGCACGTCACGCGGCCGCCGGCAGGTCCGGTAACGTCACCAGGTGAAAGTGCACGACGAGAAAGAACAGCGTGAAGACAACGGCCGACACCCAGGTCGTGGTGATGAACTTGCGCTTCAGGTTCGGATTGATCGGCGCGCCGGGATCGACGCCCGGCGGCGGCGCGACGCCCGCCTCGTGGAAGCTGCGCGAGCCTAGCGGCAGGACGGCGAACAGCACCGTCCACCAGATGGTCAGATAGATGGCGAACCAGGTGATCGGGCTCATCAGTGATGCGCGTCCTTCGGCGTCTCCATGAGTTCGACCAGCAGGCCGCCCATGTCCTTGGGATGAACGAAGATAATCAGCGTGCCATGCGCGCCGATGCGCGGCTCGCCGAGCACCGTCGCGCCCTTGGCGACCAGAGCGTCACGGGCTTCGTATATGTTCTCGACCTCGAAGCAGATGTGATGCTGACCGCCCTTGGGGTTCTTGGCCAGAAAGCCGTGGATCGGCGACGTCTCGCCATAGGGCTCGATCAGCTCGATCTGGCTGTTGGGCAGGTTGACGAAGCAGACCCAGACCCCCTGCTCCGGCATCGCCCACTTGTCGGTGACCGAGGTGGCGCCGAGCAACTCGCGATACATCTTCACCGACTCGTCGATGGAGGGGGTCGCGACGCCCACGTGGTTGAGCTTGCCGATCATCCTAGAGAACTCCCGCTGCTTTTCTGGTTGTTGGCGAATGGCCTAGCACCAGTGCTGCAGCGCGAAAAGAGCGCGCCGCCGCGACGTTTTCGCGGCGGCGCGTCTTATCAGATGCGCAGGACCGTCGTCTCGACAACGGGCTTGCGCTCCCAGATGCGGAACGCGGCCTTCTTCACCGCGCGCGAGATGGCGCTCTCGATCGTCTCGTCGATCTCGCGGGCGTCGCCGTCGAGCCGCTTGTAGGCGGTCTCGGCCTCTTCGGCGAGATCGTCCAGCGCGTCGTCCAGAGAGTATTCCTCGTCGCCCGTCAGACCGATGCCACGGACCTGCGGCCCCGAGACGATCTTGTTACGGCCGTCCAGGACGATCGAGACCGCCAGCATGCCGTTGAACGCCGCATGCCGACGCTCGCGCAGGGCCTCGCCGTTCTCCGGCGTAACCACACCGCCATCGACATAGAGGCGCCCAGCCGGCACCTCGTCGATGATCTCCGCCCGGCCGGGCGCCAAGCGAACCATGTCGCCGTTGCGCGGGCTGACGGCCTGCGGGACCTGCAGGTCCTTGGCGAAGGCCGCGTGCTCGATCAGGTGGCGACGTTCGCCGTGGGTCGGGACCGCGATCTCCGGACGCACCCACTGGTACATCTGGCGCAGTTCCTCACGGCAAGGGTGGCCCGAGACGTGGATGCCTGGCGTATCGCGCTCGGTGTGCAGGCGCACGCCCCGGTCGGCCAGCTTGTTCTGCAGGTTGCGGATCGGGATCTCGTTCCCCGGGATGACCCGCGAGCTGAAGATCACGTGGTCGCCAGCGCCCAGCTTGACGTGCGGATGGCTGCCGTCGGCGATCCGCGACAAGGCCGCGCGGGCCTCGCCCTGACTGCCGGTGCACAGGAACAGGATTTCGTTCTCGGGCAGATGCTTGGCCTGGTCGTCGTTGATGAAGGGCTCGATGCCCTCGAGCAGACCGACCGAGCGCGCCGCGGCCGCCATCCGGTGCATCGAGCGACCGGCCAGGCAGACCTTGCGGCCGCAAGCCTGGGCCGCGCGGATCACCGTATCCATGCGCGCCACGTTCGAGGCGAAGCAGGCGACGGCGATCTTGCCCTTCAGGCTCTTGATCAGATTGCCGAGCGCCTCGCGAACATCCGCCTCGGAGCCCGCCGTGCCTTCAACAAAAACGTTGGTGCTGTCGCAGACCATGGCCAGCACGCCCTCGTCGCCGAGGCGGCGCAGCGCGGCGTCATCGGTCGGCGCGCCTAGCTGAGGTTCGGGATCGATCTTCCAGTCGCCCGTGTGCAGGATGGTCCCCAGTGGCGTCTTGATCGCCAGGCCGTTCGGCTCGGGGATCGAGTGCGTCAGCGTGATCAGCTCCAGCGAGAACGGACCGAGTTCGAACGTCCCGCCCAAGGGGATCTCGGTGATCGGCACCTCGTCCAGCAGGCTCGCGTCGCGCAGCTTCTCGCGCAGCAGGAAAGCGGTGAACGGCGTTGCGAACACCGGAGCTTTCAGGCGCGGCCACAGCCAGTGCACGGCGCCCAGATGGTCTTCGTGCGCGTGAGTCAGGACGATGCCGAGGATGTCGTCGGCATAGGGCTCGATGAACTCGGGGTCGGGCAGGATGATCTCGACGCCCGGAGTCGTCTGGTCGCCGAACGTCACGCCCAGGTCGACCACGATCCATTTGCGATCGTGCGCCGGCCCGAAGCCGTACAGGTTGAAGTTCATGCCGATCTCGTTCGACCCGCCAAGCGGCAGGAAGACGAGTTCGTCGTCTTTGGATTTTTTCATCAGGTCTCGGAAATGGTGTTTCGGCGGTAGATTTCTAGGAGGCCCCGGATCGTCAGATCGGGGTCAAAGTGGTCGATGCTGTCGGTGGCGCCCTCGAACAGGGAGGCGACGCCACCGGTGGCGATAACGGTCATGGGCTCGCCGCGCTCGGCCTTGATGCGCGAGACAAGGCCCTCGATCAGAGAGATATAGCCCCAGAACACGCCCGATTGCATGGCGGACACAGTATCCGTGCCCACGATCCTGTTACCGGCCGGGCGCTGGATGGCGATCCGAGGCAGCTTCGCCGCCGCTTCGTGCAGCGCCTGCATCGAAAGATTGATGCCGGGCGAAATGATCCCACCCTCGAAGGCGCCGTCGGCGGCCACGATGTCGAAGGTGGTGGCCGTGCCGCTGTCGATCACAATCAGCGGGCCCGGATAGACCATGCCAGCCCCGATCGCGTTGACCAGGCGGTCGGCGCCGGCCTCGGAGGGTTTCTCGATACGGACATCGATTCCGAGGTTGGCGTTCTCGCCGATCACCAACGGCTCGACGTTGAAATAACGGCGCGAGAGGTTGCGCAGATTGAAGATCGACTGCGGCACCACGCTGGAGATGATCACCGCGTCGATGGCCCGGAAGCCCAATCCCTGCATGGACAGCAGTTGCGACAGCCACACGACGTATTCGTCGGCGGTGCGGGTGCTCTCGGTCGCCGAACGCCACTGCGCCACCCACGACTGGCCGTCGTGAATGGCGAACATGGTGTTGGTGTTGCCCTGTTCAATGGCGAGCAGCATCAGACGCCTCCGAAAAACACGTCGCCGGCGGTGATCCGGCGCAGATGGCCGTCGGGAAGACGGAGCCTCAGCGCGCCGTCGGCGTCTAGCCCCTCGGCGATACCTTCGACTGTCTCCGTCCCCAAACGGGCGACGCAGGGCTCGCCCAAGCCGTGCGCCAGAGCGGTCCACGCATCGGCGATAGCGGGGAAACCCAGTGTGCTCCAGACGCCGAACCAGCGCTCGAACGCTTCGGCCAGCACCTCGATGGCTTCGGTCGGGGACGGCGGCAGGGTCTCGCTGTAGGTCGCGATCGAGGTCCCCGGCCGCTCGGAATCAATGGGCTTGCGCCTCAGGTTCACGCCAATCCCGACGGCGAGCCAAAGCCCGCCCAGCGGCGAAGCGCCGGACTCGATCAGGATGCCGCTGACTTTCAGGCCGCCCAGCAGCGGATCATTGGGCCACTTCAAGCTAACCAGAGAGGCCGGCACATACCTGGCCAGCATGTCCGCCACGGCCAAGGCCGCGACGAAGGACACCTGGGCCGCCTCGCCAGGCGGCTTATCCGTTCGGAAGAGCAGAGTGGCGGCGAGGTTGCCCTCGCCCGTCTCCCAAGGGCGGCCGCGACGGCCGCGCCCGGCGGTCTGGCGCAGGCCTACCAGCCAGAAGGGGCCGGCCTCGCCCGCCTCGGCCCGACGACGGGCCTCGGCGTTGGTGGAGTCGATCTCGTCGAGGACGATGACGGGCGCGGCGCCCGTCACGTCACGCGTGACCAAAGGCGGCCGCGGCGGCCTTGGCGGCCGGATCCAGCCACACCAGGGCCACCAGCACGATCGGGAACGAGAAGATCGCGGCGGCGTAGCCGACGGCGCGGGCCGACGGCGACGGAGCGTCGACCGAGCCGGCCGGAGCGTCGAACCACATCGATTTGATCAGGCGCAGGTAGTAGAACGCCGCGACGACCGAGCCGACCAGGCCAAGAACCGCGGCCCACTGCATCATCACGTCGCCCGTGCCCAGGGCCGCCTTGAAGACATAGTACTTCGACCAGAAACCCGAGAACGGCGGCAGGCCCAACGCCGACAGCGAGAACGCGGTCATGGCGATGGCGACGCCCGGACGTTCCTTGATCAGGCCCGCCATGTCCTCGATCGTCTCCATGGGCTTGCCGTCGCGGTTCAAAGCCTGAAGACAAGCAAAGAAGCCCGTGACGTCGACCATGTAGAGGGTCATGAACAGCAGCATCGACTGCAGGCCGACCTCGCCGCCGGTCGCGACGCCCAGCAGGGCGTAGCCGACATTGGCGATCGACGAATAGGCCCACAGGCGCTTCAGGTTGGTCTGAGCCAGGCCCGCGAAGGCGCCGACGAAGACAGACAGCAGGGCCGCGATCACCAGGATCTGGCGCCACTGCTCGACCGCGCCCGGGAAGGCGTCGCCCAGTACGCGGGCGAACATCATCATGGCGGCGAGCTTCGGGGCGGCGGCGAAGAAGCCGACGACCGGGGTCGGCGCGCCTTCGTAGACGTCCGGCGTCCACATGTGGAACGGCGCGGCCGAAACCTTGAACGCCAGGCCGCAGATCAGGAACACCAGGCCGAACAGCAGGCCGACGCCGTGCGAACCGCCATGAGCGGCGGCCAGGGCGATCTGACTGAAGTGGGTCGAGCCGGTGAAGCCGTAGATCAGCGAGCTGCCGTACAGCAGCAGGCCCGACGACAGCGCGCCCAGCACGAAGTACTTGAGGCCCGCTTCCGAAGACTTGGCGTCGTCGCGGCGCATGGCGGCCAGCACGTACAGGGCCAGCGACTGCAGCTCGACGCCGACATAGAGGCTGATCAGGTCGCCGGCCGAGGCGGTGACGCCCATGCCGACGGCGGCCAGGATCACCAGCACGGCGAACTCGAACTTCTGGTCGCCGCGCTGGGCCAGCCAGCGGTCGCCGAGCACGACGGCGACGGCGCTCGACAGATAGATGGCGACCTTGGCGTAGGTCGCCGCGGCGTCGGCCGCGTAGACGCCGCCGAAGGCGCGGCCGTGCGGGCCAAGGACCGCCGTGGCGGCGGCCGCCACCAACGCGGCGACGGCCGCGAGGGTGAAGATCGCGCCGACCTTGCCCCGGAAGGCGCCGGCGACCAGCAGGACAAGCGCCGCGACCGCGAGAACGATCTCAGGCAGCACGAGCGAGAAGTTGGCGAAAAACGTCATAGGCCCCTCACCCGCCCAGGGCGGCGCGCCAGGCGCCGACCAACGCGTCGACGGAAGACGCGGTCAGGTTGAACACAAGATTGGGATAGATGCCCAGCACCAGGGTCATGATGATGAGCGGGACGAACAGCAGGATCTCGCGAGCGTCCAGGTCCGTGATGGTCTTCAGCTCGGGATTGGTGATCTCGCCGTACATCACTCGACGATAAAGCGTCAGGGCGTACATGGCCGACAGGATCACGCCGGTGGCCGCAACGATCGCCGTCCAAGTCGACGCCTTGTAGACGCCGGTCATGGTCAGGATTTCACCGACGAAGCCCGACGTGCCCGGCAGACCGACGTTGCCCATCGTGAACAGCAGGAACACGAAGGCGTAGTGCGGCATGCGGTTGGTCAGGCCGCCGTAGAAGGCGATCTCGCGGGTGTGCATGCGGTCGTAGACCACGCCGACGCAGAGGAAGAGCGCGCCGGAGATCACCCCGTGGCTCAGCATCTGGAACAACGCGCCCTGCTCGCCGGCGGCGTTGCCCGAGAAGATGCCCATGGTCACGAAGCCCATGTGGGCGACCGACGAATAGGCGATCAGCTTCTTGATGTCGGTCTGACGGAACGCGACCAGCGAGGTGTAGACGATAGCGATCGCCGACATCGCGAACACCAGCGGCTGGAACATCTCGGAGGCGTGCGGGAACATCGGCAGGCTGAAGCGCATGAAGCCATAGCCGCCCATCTTCAGCAGGATGCCCGCCAGGATGACCGAACCGGCCGTCGGCGCCTCGACGTGCGCGTCGGGCAGCCAGGTGTGCACCGGCCACATCGGCATTTTCACCGCGAACGAGGCGAAGAAGGCCAGCCAGAGCCAGGTCTGCAGCCACGGCGCGAACTTGAAGGTCATCAGCGCCGGGATCGACGAGGTGCCCGAGATGCTGATCATCGCCAGAATGGCGGCCAGCATCAGCACCGAGCCGAGCAGCGTGTAGAGGAAGAACTTGTAGGCCGCGTACACCCGACGCTTGCCGCCCCAGATGCCGATGATCAAGAACATCGGGACCAGGCCGAACTCGAAGAACAGGTAGAACAGCACTAGGTCCAGCGCGGCGAACACACCGATCACCAGGGTCTCGAGGACCAGGAAGGCGATCAGGTACTCGACGACGCGCTTCTCGACCGACTTCCAACTGGCGATGATGCAGATCGGCAGCAGGAACGCGGTCAGAAGGACGAACAGCACCGAGATGCCGTCGACGCCCATCCGGTAGTGCAGGCCGGCGAACCAGGCGAAGTCTTCCACGAACTGGAAGCCCGGGTTCTTCGGGTCGAACTGGACGGTCAGGACGATCGACAGGCCGAACGTGACCAAGGTGGTCACGAGCGCGATCCACTTGGCCAGGACGTCGGTCTTTTCCCCCGCGCCATGCAGGGCGCGCGCGGCGAGGATCACCGCGACGCCGACGATGGGCGCGAAGGTCGTAAGGCTGAGAAGGCCGCTCATTAGCTCCGTCCCCCTCAACGGAAGGCGTACAGGGCGAAGGTCAGCAGGCCGGCGACGCCGAGCAGCATGACAAACGCGTAGTGGTAGACGTAACCGGTCTGCAGCTTGCCGGTGCGCTTGCCGACCTCATACGAGACCGCGCTGACGCCATCCGGGCCGAGGCCGTCGATGATCTTCTGGTCGCCGCCCTTCCAGAACAGGTCGCCGAGGAACTTGGCCGCGCGCACGAAGGTGGCTTGGTACAGCTCGTCGAAGAACCACTTGTTGTAGAAGAAGACGTACAGCGGGCCCTTGCGCTCGGCCAGTTTCAGGCCCAGGCGCTCGTCGCCCTTGATCAGGTAGACGTAGACCGCGATCAGCAGGCCGACCAGCGAAGCGATCAGCGGGCTCCACTTCACCCAATCGGCGACTTCGTGCGCGTGGTGCAGCACTTGGTTGCTCGGGGCGGTGAAGATCGCGCCGCGCCAGAACTCTTCCTGGTGGTGGCCGACGAAGTAACCGTTGAACACGAAGCCGGCCGCGACGGCGCCGATCGACAGCACGACCAGCGGGAACAGCATCACCCACGGACTCTCGTGCGGCTTGTGGTCGTGACCGTGGCCGTGATCGTCGTGGGCGTGCGCATGGTCGTCATGACCATGAGCGTCGTGGCCGTGCGCGTCGTGAGCGTGGTGGTCGTCATGACCCCAGCGCGCCTTGCCGTTGAAGGTGAAGAAGGCCAGGCGCCACGAGTAGAACGAGGTTAGGCCCGCCACCAGGACGCCGATGACCCAGGCGAACATGGCGATCGAATTGTGACCACCCGCGGCGAACGCCGCCTCGATGATGGTGTCCTTCGAGTAGAAGCCGGCGAAGCCCAGATGCAGCGGCGGGAAGCCGAGGCCCGTGATGGCGATCGTGCCGATCGTCATGGCGATGAAGGTCACCGGCAGCAGCTTGGCCAGCGCGCCGTAGCGACGCATGTCCTGCTCGTGGTGCATGCCGTGGATCACCGAACCGGCGCCCAGGAACAGCAACGCCTTGAAGAAGGCGTGGGTGAACAGGTGGAACATGGCCGCCTGATAGGCGCCGACGCCGGCCGCGAAGAACATGTAGCCCAGCTGCGAACAGGTCGAGTAGGCGATCACGCGCTTGATGTCGTTCTGGGTCAGGCCGACCGTGGCGGCGAACAGGGCCGTCACCGCGCCGATGACCGTGACGATGTTCTTGGCGACGGGCGCGTATTCGAACATCGGCGACAGCAGGCACAGCATGTAGACGCCGGCGGTCACCATGGTGGCCGCGTGGATCAGGGCCGACACCGGGGTGGGGCCTTCCATGGCGTCCGGCAGCCAGGTGTGCAGGAAGAACTGCGCCGACTTGCCCATCGCGCCGATGAACAGCAGGAAGCAGGCGATATCCATCAGCGGCCAGACGTGACCGGCGAATTCCCAGGTCTTGCCGGCGTTGGCCTGGATCATCGGGAACAGCTCGGCGAACTGGATCGTGCCGAACGCCCAGTAGGTCGTCATGATGCCCAGGGCGAAGCCGAAGTCGCCGACGCGGTTGACCACGAAGGCCTTGATGGCGGCGGCGCTGGCCGAGGGCTTCTTGAACCAGAAGCCGATCAGCAGATACGAGGCCAGGCCCACGCCCTCCCAGCCGAAGAACAGCTGCATAAAGTCGGCGGCGGTGACCAGCGACAGCATGGCGAAGGTGAACAGCGACAGGTACGCGAAGAAGCGCGGCCGGCTGTCGTCCTCGGCCATGTAGCCCCAGGAATAGATGTGCACGAGGGCCGAGACCGTCGTGACCACGATCAGCATGGTCGCCGACAGGGCGTCGATGCGGATCGACCAGTTGGCCTGGAAGTCGCCGATGTGGATGAACGGCAGCAGGTTGACCGTGAAGGCCTCCATGTGCCCCCAGGTCCACTGGCTGAACGTGTACCAGGACAGCGCGCAGGACAGGATCAGCGCGCCGGTGGTGACCGACTGCGAAGCCACATCGCCGATGCGGCGGCCGAACAGGCCGGCGATGGCCGCGGCGATGATCGGCGCGAAAACGAGAATGGTGACAAGCGTCTGCATGACGTCGCTTAGCCCTTCATCATGCTGGCGTCGTCAACCGCGATATCGCCGCGGTTGCGGAAGAAGGTGACGAGGATCGCCAGACCCACGGCCGCCTCGGCGGCGGCCACGGTCAGCACGAACATGGCGAAGATCTGCCCCGCCACGTCGTGCAGGTAGGCAGAGAACGCCACGAGATTGATGTTCACCGCCAGCAGGATCAGCTCGATCGACATCAGGATGACGATGATGTTCTTGCGGTTCACGAAGATGCCGAAGACGCCGATCGTGAACAGGATCGCGGCGACGACGAGATAGTGCGGAAGGCCGATCATTCGGAGATCCCCTCACCCGGCTTGATCTGAACCAGCGTCATGCCGGTCTTGGGCGTGCGGGCGACCTGCTTGCCGATGTCCTGGCGCTTGACGCCCGGCTTGTGGCGCAGGGTCAGGACGATGGCGCCGATCATGGCGACCAGCAGCACCAGGCCCGCCAGTTGGAAGAAGAAGATGTAGTCGGTGTAGAGCACGCGACCGATCGCTTCGGTGTTCGGAACACCGCCGGGCGAGGCGTTCGGCAGACCGTTCTTGGCGGCCGCGCCGTTCGTGGCCACCGTCGCGGCGACGAAGATCATCTCCAGCGTCAGGATCCCACCGACCAGGCCGCCGATCGGCAGGTACTGAGCAAAGCCCTGACGAAGCTCGGCGAAGTCCACGTCCAGCATCATGACGACGAACAGGAACAGCACCGCGACCGCGCCCACATAGACGACGATCAGCAGCATCGCCAAGAACTCCGCGCCCAACAGGACGAAGAGGCCGGCGGCCGAAAAGAAGGCGGTGATCAGGAAGAGCACCGAGTGCACCGGGTTCCGGGCCGACACGACGAGAAGACCCGCCGCGATGGTCACGAAAGCCAGCAGATAGAAAGCGATCGCCTGCAAGGCCATTGGCCCAGGTGCTCCCCTGAAAACTTAAAGTCCAATGACGGCTCGCCGGACGACGCGCCGCCTCCTAGGATTCGGCCCCGTCTTTAGCGGTAGGGCGCGTCCAACTCCAGATTCTTCGCGATCAGGCGCTCCCAGCGGTCGCCGTTATCGAGAAGACGTTCCTTGTCGTAGTAGAGCTCTTCGCGGGTCTCGGTCGCGAACTCGATGTTCGGGCCTTCCACGATGGCGTCGACCGGGCAGGCCTCCTGGCACAGGCCGCAGTAGATGCACTTGACCATGTCGATGTCGTAGCGGGTCGTCCGGCGGCTGCCGTCCTCGCGCGGCTCGGCTTCGATCGTGATGGCCTGTGCCGGGCAAACCGCTTCACACAGCTTGCAGGCGATGCAGCGCTCTTCGCCCGACGGATAGCGACGCAGGGCGTGCTCGCCGCGGAAGCGAGGCGACTGCGGGTTGCGCTCGTTCGGATAGATCACGGTCTTCTTCGGCGCGACCATGTACTTCATGGCCAGGCCGAACGCGCCCGCGAAGTCCAAGAGGGCAGCGCCCTTGACCGCCTGAGTGATGCGCTGGAACACCAGAGCTCTCCTAACACTTTTCCTTAGGGAAGGGACGGACGTCCCTGCCCTGCTCTTTCTGCTGCCGCCTCACGGTCTGCTCGAGGACGCACTTCTTGGTCTTGGCGTCTTCCTTGCGACGCGCCTCGACCTTGTCCTCCAGCGTCCGCTGTGGCGGTCGCGGAATATTCGGCCCCCAGGTCGAACAACCGGCCAGAAGGCCGACCATCGCAATCCCGAGGAGACCCCGCGTCATTTCCCGGCCCGGGGAATGACGCAGGTGTAGTTCGACAGCTGGGCCGGATCACCGCCGTCCTGCTTGGACTGGATGATCCCACCGTCGGCCTTGCACTTGTCGCCCGCGCGCCGCAGGTCGTCGTAGCTGACGACCCCGTCGCCCAGGGAGTACGAGCGGTCCGGCGCCGTGACGGCCTGACAGGCCGCCAAGGTCAGGCCGCTCAGGCCCAGGGCGATCAGCGCGCTCCCGCGCATCAGGCGCCCGGACCGAACACGCGCCAGGCGGCGACCGCGGCGACCAGCACCAGCGACGTCGGCAGGAACACCTTCCAGCCCAGACGCATCAGTTGATCGTAGCGGTAGCGGGGCACGATGGCCTTCGCCATGGCGAACATGAAGAACCAGAAGACGATCTTGGCGTAGAACACCAAGGCCAGCAGCAGGTTGACCAGGAACGGCGGCGGCCAGCCGGCGGTGAAGCCGATCGGGAAGCCCGGGTTCCAGCCGCCGAAGAACAGCACGCTGATCATGGCGCACATCAGAACGATGTTCGAATACTCGGCCACCATGAACAGCAGGTACGGGGTCGAGCTGTACTCGACCTGGTAACCGGCCACGAGTTCGGATTCAGCTTCGGGAAGGTCGAACGGCGGACGGTTCGTCTCGGCGAGGCCCGAGATGTAGAACATGCCCATGGCCACGACCATGACCGGCAGCAGGATGATGTTCTGCAGGCCCGCGCCGCCAAAGACGTTCCAGTTCCAGAACCAGCCCGACTGCTTCTCGACGATGGTCGACAGGTTCATCGAACCGGCCAGCAGGATCACCGTGATGATGATCAGGCCGATCGAGACTTCGTACGACACCATCTGCGCCGCCGAGCGCAGCGCGCCCAGGAACGGGTACTTCGAGTTCGAAGCCCAGCCCCCCATGATGATGCCATAGACGCCCAGCGAGCTCATCGCCAGCAGGTAGAGGATGCCGACGTTGAGGTTCGAGACGACCCAGCCCGGCGCGAACGGCACCACGGCCCAACCGACGAAGCCCAGGATCAGGCTGATCAACGGGGCCAGGATGAAGACCACCTTGTCGGCGCCGGCCGGGATCACGATCTCCTTCAGCACAAACTTGAAGAAGTCGGCGAAGGACTGCAGCAGGCCGAAAGGACCAACGACGTTGGGGCCTTTGCGCATCTGGACGCCGGCCCAGATCTTGCGGTCGGCCAGCAGCAGGAAGGCCAGGCTCAGAAGAACCCAGATCACGACCAGCAGGATGCCGCCGGTCGTCAGGCCAAACCAGAGAAGCGGATTGGTCGAGTCCACGATTTACTCCGCGGCGATCTTGGCGGCGCCGGAAGCCACGGCCGCGCATTCGGCCATGGTCACGCTGGCGCGCGCGATGGGATTGGTCAGGTGGAAGGCCTTGATCGGGCTCTCGAACGGCGCGTCCGAGGCCTCGCCGGCGCCGCCCAGGGCCCCGACGTCGAACGACGTGGCGACCGAGCCCGGCGCGTAGTCGATCTGGCCGAAGGTCGGGTGGTCGGCGAAAAGCTTGGCGCGCAGTTGGTCCAGGCTGTCATAGGGCAGCTTGTGGCCGAGAACTTCGGACAGCGCCCGCAGGATCGACCAGTCTTCCTTGGCCTCGCCCTTCGGGAACACCGCGCGCTTGCCCATCTGAACGCGACCTTCGAGGTTCACGTAGAGGCCGTTCTTCTCGGTGTAGGCCGCACCCGGCAGGATCACGTCGGCCTTGTGCGCGCCGGCGTCGCCGTGCGTGCCGAGGTAGATCTTGAAGGCGCCGGTGGCGGCGGTCTCGCACTCGTCGGCGCCCAGCAGGAACAGGACGTCCAGAGCGCCCGGCTTCAGCATGTCGGCGGTCGATAGACCGCCCTCGGCCGGGACGAAGCCCATGTCGAGGCCAGCGACGCGCGCGGCGGCGGTGTGCAGGACGTTCCAGCCGTTCCAACCCTCGCGGACGACCTTCATCGTCTTGGCGAGACCCGCGGCGGCCTTGAGGATCGCCGCGCCGTCGGCGCGGGCGAGAGCGCCCTGGCCGATGATGATGGCGGGACGCTCGGCGGCCTTCAGCGCGGCGACGAAGTCGCTCTTGCTCTTGGCCAGGCCCGACAGCGTCTGAGCGCCGGCGCCCAGATAGTCGTAGCCGAAGGTCAGGTCGGCTTGCTCGCCGATCACGCCGAAGCGGGTCTTGCCGGCGATCCACTGCTTGCGGAAGCGGGCGTTCAGCACCGACGCTTCGACGCGCGGATTGGCGCCGACGAACAGCACCACGTCGGCGTTCTCGATGCCGGCGATCGTGGAGTTGAACAGCCAGCTCTCGCGCGGACCGTAACCCAGAGCCGCGCCGTCTTGGCGGCTGTCGAGGTTCTTCACGCCCAGGGCGGTGAAGAGGTCCTTGGTCGCCTTCAGGCTTTCGGCGTCTTGCAGGTCGCCAGCGATCACGCCGATGCGCTCGGGCTTGGCCGCCTTGATCTTGCCGGCGACGGCCGCGAAGGCCTCGGCCCAGGTGGCCGGCTTCAGCTTGCCGTCGGCGCTACGAACATACGGACGATCCAGGCGCTGGCGCTGCAGGCCATCGACCGCGTAGCGAGTCTTGTCCGAGATCCACTCTTCGTTGACGTCCTCGTTGACGCGCGGCAGCACGCGCAGCACGGCGGCGCCGCGGGCGTCGACCCGGATGGCCGAGCCCAGAGCGTCCATGACGTCGACGCTCTCGGTCTTCTTCAGCTCCCAGGGGCGCGCCTCGAACGCGTAGGGCTTCGAGGTCAGGGCGCCGACCGGGCAGAGGTCGATGACATTGGCGCTGAGCTCCGACGTCACCGCCGCGCCCAGATAGGTCGTGATTTCAACGTCTTCGCCGCGCGAGATCAGGCCGATTTCCGGCGAGCCGGCGACCTCGGTGATGAAGCGGACGCAGCGCGTGCATTGGATGCAGCGCGTCATCACGGTCTTGATCAGCGGGCCCATGGCCTTTTCTTCGACCGCGCGCTTGTTCTCTTCGTAGCGGCTGTCGTCGCGGCCATAGCCCATGGCTTGGTCCTGCAGGTCGCACTCGCCGCCCTGGTCGCAGATCGGGCAATCCAGCGGGTGGTTGATGAGCAGGAACTCCATCACCCCTTCGCGAGCCTTCTTGACCATCGGAGTCTTGGTGAAGATCTCCTGGCCCTCGGCGGCCGGAAGCGCGCAGGAAGCCTGGGGCTTCGGCGGGCCGGGCTTCACCTCGACGAGGCACATCCGGCAGTTGCCGGCGATGGACAGGCGTTCGTGGTAGCAGAAGCGCGGGATTTCCTCACCGGCCAGTTCCGCGACCTGCAGAACCGTCATGCCGGGTTCGAACTCGACTTCGACGCCATTGACCTTGGCGATAGCCATTCTTGTTACTCCGCCGCGATCAGCTTGGCGCCCTGCACGTGCAGGCGACCGCTACGATAGGAAGCGATCCGTTCCTCCACCTCATGGCGGAAGTGACGGAACAGGCCCTGGATCGGCCAGGCGGCCGCGTCGCCCAGGGCGCAGATGGTGTGACCCTCGACCTGGGTCGTGACGTCCAACAGGGTGTCGATCTCTTTCGGATCGGCCTCGCCGGTCGCCATGCGCTCCATGACCCGCCACATCCAGCCGGTGCCCTCGCGGCACGGCGTGCACTGGCCGCAGCTCTCGTGCTTGTAGAAGTACGACAGGCGGGCGATGGCGCGGACGAGGTCGGTCGACTTGTCCATGACGATGACGGCGGCGGTGCCGAGGCCCGAGCGCAGGTTGCGCAGGGCGTCAAAGTCCATGGGCAGGTCTTCGCACTGCTCGGCCGGGATCATCGGCACCGACGAGCCGCCCGGGATGACGGCCTTCAGGTTCCCCCAGCCGCCCCGGATGCCGCCGCAGTGATCCTCAATCAACTGGCGGAACGGGATGCTCATCGCTTCTTCGACGTTGCAGGGCAGGTTCACGTGGCCCGAGACGCAGAAGAGCTTGGTGCCGGCGTTGTTCGGACGGCCAAAGCCCGCAAACCAGGCCGCGCCGCGGCGCAGGATCGTGCCGGCGACGGCGATCGACTCGACGTTGTTGACCGTGGTCGGCATGCCGTAGAGGCCCGCGCCGGCCGGGAACGGCGGCTTCAGGCGCGGTTGGCCCTTCTTGCCTTCCAGGCTCTCCAGCAGGGCCGTCTCTTCGCCGCAGATGTACGCGCCGGCGCCGTGGTGGACGTAGAGATCGAAGTCCCAGCCGTGGACATTGTTCTTGCCGATCAGCTTTGCCTCGTAGGCCTGCTTGATCGCCGCTTCCAGGCGCTCGCGCTCGAAGACATATTCGCCGCGGATGTAGATGTAGCAGGCGTTGGCCAGCATGGCGCGCGAGGCGATCAGGCAGCCTTCGATCAGGAGGTGCGGGTCATGCCGCATGATCTCCCGGTCCTTGCAGGTGCCCGGCTCGGATTCGTCGGCGTTGACGACCAGGTAGTGAGGACGACCTTCCTTCACTTCCTTGGGCATGAACGACCACTTCAGGCCGGTCGAGAAACCGGCGCCGCCCCGGCCGCGCAGGCCGGAGTTTTTCATGTTGTCGATGATCCAGTCGCGCCCGGCGTCCAGGATGTCCTTGGTGCCATTCCAGCAGCCGCGCTTCTTCGCGCCCTCAAGGCCCCAGTCCTGGAGACCGTAGAGGTTCGTGAAGATGCGGTCCTTGTCTTCGAGGATACCGACCATGACTCAGCTTTGCGGATCGAATGGATGGGCGCGCACATAGCGCGTCCGACGAAGGATGACATAGGCGAAAAGCGACCAACCCACGCCAATCGTGACGAGGCCGGCCCAAGCCGCCCAAAACGGTGCGCCCTGAACGGAGCGGCCCCAGATCAAGAGCAGCGCGCCGACGAGGCAGGCCAGGAGACCCAGGCCGCGCTCGCGGCGGCCCACGCTCTTGACCGTGTTGAAATAGGCCGTCCGACGGGCGTCGAGAGCATTGTCGGTCACGACGCGCCCTCCTCGCCCTTGGCCGCGCGCATCCAGCCCAGGATGAACCAGACGTGCGAGCCCAGGCCGGCGACGATCGCGCCCAGGAAGACCAGCCGCAGCCAGTCGATCCGGAGCGACACCGCGCCGTAGATCGAGACGCCGGCCAGCACGAAGCACACCGCGTTGATGACGAGCATCGCGGTCAGGCGCTTCTTCTGGAGGGCGGCGTCAGCGGTCATGTCAGGCTGCCGGCTCCGACTTGGCCTTCGAGGCCTTGGGCTTCTCGGGCAGGTTCGGTATCTTGATCTTCTTGGCGGCCGAGCCGTCGTACAGCTTCGGGTCCGTCAGGGTTTGGATCTTGCCCTTCGGCTCCGAGGCCACGCGGCCGTCATAGCTGCCCGGCTTAGGCGACTTGCCGGCGGCAAAGTCGTCCAGGATCTGGGCTAGGCTCTCCGGCGTCAGGTCTTCGTAATAGTAGTCGTTGATCGCGGCCATCGGGGCGTTGCAGCACGCGCCCAGGCACTCGACCTCTTCCCAGCTGAACTTGCCGTCGGCCGAGACATGGTTGGCCTCGCCGATCTTGTCCTTCAGCACCGCCTTCAGATCCAGCGCGCCGCGCAGCTGGCAGGGCGTGGTGCCGCAAAGCTGCACGAAGGCGACCTTGCCGACCGGCTGCAGCTGGAACATCACGTAGAATGTGGCCACTTCCAGAACGCGGATGACCGGCATCTCGAGCTGCTTGGCGATCTCCTGGATCGCGGGCTCGGAGATCCAGCCTTCCTGCTTCTGGGCCAGCCACAGCATCGGGATCACCGCCGACTGCTTGCGGGCGGCGGGATACTTGGCTTTCCACCAGTCGGCCTTGGCCTGGCTTTCCTTCGAGAAGGTGAAGCTGGCGGGCTGTTCCTTGGCGAGACGACGTACGCTCATCGGGCGAAATCCACGCGGGCGATCTTGTCGCCGTTGAAGGTGTAGATGGCGGCGACCTCGAACACGGGGTCGCCATTGCCGCGGTCGACGCGCTCGTGATCGATCACGTTCGAGCCGACCACGATGCGGTTCAGCAGCTGGGCCTTATTGTTCGGAAAGTCTGAAAAGACCTTTTCGTACCAGGCCCGGTAAGCCTCGATGCCCGTGCGCGCGACGTCGCCGTTCAGGCCGCCCACGACCACGTCGTCGGCGAAGTGGGCGCAGTGCCCGTCCAGGTCCTGGGCGTTGTAGGCGTCGAGCTGCGCCTGGGCGATATCAGCCAGGCTCAACGGTCGATCTCCCCGAACACGATATCCAGCGAGCCCAGGATGGCCGAGACGTCAGCCAGCTGGTGGCCGCGGTTCATCCAGTCCATGGCCGCCAAGTGCGGGAAGCCCGGCGCGCGAATCTTGCAGCGGTATGGCTTGTTGGTGCCGTCCGACACCACGAACACGCCGAACTCGCCCTTCGGGGCCTCGACGCAGGCGTAGACCTCGCCTTCCGGCGTCTTGAAGCCCTCGGTGTAGAGCTTGAAGTGGTGGATCAGCGCTTCCATCGAGCGCTTCATCTCGGCGCGACGCGGCGGCGAGACCTTGTTGTCTTCCGACAGCACCGGACCGTGCGTCTTGCGCAACATCTCACAGGCCTGGCGGATGATCTTGGTCGACTCGCGCATCTCCTGCATCCGGCAGAGATAGCGATCGTAGCAGTCGCCGTTCTTGCCCAGCGGGATGTCGAACTCGAAGTCGTTGTAGTTCTCGTAGGGCTGGCTGCGGCGCAGGTCCCAGGCGATGCCCGAACCGCGCACCATCACGCCCGAGAAGCCCCAGTCGATCGCTTCTTCCTTGGTCACGACGCCGATATCGACGTTGCGCTGCTTGAAGATGCGGTTGTCGGTGATCAGGCCTTCGATGTCGTCGCAGATCTTGGGGAACGCCTTGGCCCAGGCGTCGATGTCCTCGATCAGTTCCGGCGGCAGGTCTTGGTGCACGCCGCCCGGACGGAAGTAGTTGGAGTGCAGGCGAGCGCCGCAGGCGCGCTCGTAGAACACCATCAGCTTCTCGCGCTCCTCGAAGCCCCAGAGCGGCGGCGTCAGGGCGCCGACGTCCATGGCCTGGGTCGTCACGTTCAGCAGGTGGTTCAGGATCCGGCCGATTTCCGAATAGAGCACGCGGATGATCTGGCCGCGGATCGGCACTTCGACGCCGAGCAGCTTCTCGATGGCCAGGCAGAAGGCGTGCTCCTGGTTCATCGGCGCCACGTAGTCGAGGCGGTCGAAGTACGGGATGTTCTGCAGGTAGGTGCGCGCTTCCATCAGCTTCTCGGTGCCGCGATGCAGCAGGCCGATGTGCGGATCGACGCGTTCGACGATTTCGCCGTCCAGCTCCAGCACCAGACGCAGCACGCCGTGCGCGGCCGGGTGTTGCGGGCCGAAGTTGATGTTGAACTTGCGGACAGGCGTCTCCGGAATGGCCGGAGCCGTCGCCTCGTCTCGGAAGTAGTCGGTCGCCGCGGCGGGCGAGTTCGTGCCGGTCATGGCTACGGACCTTCGTTACACTGTTCCATGCCAGAGCTGGCGATCGGCCAATCCCGGCAAGTGATCTTGGAGCCCGACGTCGTCGACGCCGGCTCCAGCCCTACGCGTCTCCCGCCCGCTTCTCGGCTTTCTCGTCGCCGGGCAGCGCATACTTGGCGCCTTCCCACGGGGAGAGGAAATCGAACGCACGGAACTCGGTGATCTTCACGGGCTCGTACACGACACGCTTAAGCTCGTCGTCGTAGCGCACTTCCACATAACCCGTCATGGGGAAGTCCTTCCGCAGCGGATGGCCGTGGAAGCCGTAGTCGGTCAAGATCCGACGCAGGTCCGGGTGTCCTTCGAAGAACACGCCGTACATGTCGAAGGCCTCGCGCTCGAACCAGTCGGCCACCGCGAAAACCGGCGTCACGCTGGGAACAGCGGTGTCCTCGTCGGTCTGCACCTTGAGGCGGATCCGATGGTTCTTCACCAGCGACAGCAGGTGATAGACCACGTCGAAGCGGCGCTCGCGCTGCGGATAGTCGACGGCCGTCAGGTCCACCAGCTGGTGGAAGCGGCAATCAGGGTGATCGCGCAGGAACTCCAGCGCCTGGATGACCCGGTTGGCCGGGCCCAGCACCGTCAGTTCGCCGAACGCCACGTGATAGGCGGTGATCGCGCCGGCGCTGTTGGCGACGATGGCCTGACCCAGCGTTTCCAGCGGCGAGATCGCTGTTTCGGTCGCAACCACGTCGGTCATCGCTCGATCGTCCCCGTGCGGCGGATCTTCTTCTGCAGCTGCAGAACGCCATACACCAGCGCCTCGGCCGTGGGCGGGCAGCCCGGGACATAGATGTCCACCGGCACGACGCGGTCGCAGCCGCGCACGACGCTGTAGCTGTAATAGTAGTAGCCGCCGCCGTTGGCGCAGCTGCCCATCGAGATGACGTAGCGCGGCTCCGGCATCTGGTCGTAGACCTTGCGCAGGGCCGGAGCCATCTTGTTGGTCAGGGTGCCGGCGACGATCATCACGTCAGACTGACGCGGGCTGGCGCGCGGTGCGAAGCCGTAGCGCTCCAGATCGTAGCGCGGCATCGACGCCTGCATCATCTCCACGGCGCAGCAGGCCAGACCGAACGTCATCCACATCAGCGAGCCCGTGCGGGCCCAGGTGATCAGGTCGTCGGCGGCGGCCGTGATGAAGCCCTTGTCGGCCAGTTGCTGCGACACGCCGTCGAAGAACGGGTCGTGCAGCTTGGGGTCATAACCCTCGACCGTGGAACGGCCGCCCGAAAGCGCCGGGACCGGCGAGGTGGCGGGAACGATCACTCCCATTCGAGGGCGCCCTTCTTCCATTCGTAGATAAAGCCGACGGTCAGGACGCCGAGGAAGGCCATCATCGACCAGAAGGCGAACTGGGCCACGTCATGCGGCAGCTTCATCAGCGTAACCGCCCACGGGAACAGGAACGCGACTTCCAGGTCGAAGATGATGAACAGGATCGACACCAGATAGAACCGGACGTCGAACTTCATGCGCGCATCGTCGAAGGCGTTGAAGCCGCATTCGTACGCGGACAGCTTTTCCGGATCCGGCGCCTTGGGCGCGAGCACGGCCGCGGCCAGGAGGAAGACGATCCCGATAGCCGCCGCGATCCCTAGGAAGATCACGATCGGCAGGTACTGAAGAAGGAAGGCGGTCATGACGGGCCTTGGCTTGAATCGAGCGGGTTGTAGCCCACTGTCGCTAACGCTTCAAACACCCCGGAACACATTGAGAAACGATCGCAACTAGAGCCGCTTTACCTAACGTTGGTTCACCAACGCTTTGACGCTCAATCCTTGCCCGCAAAGGCGCGCGCGGGACCGGCGCTCCTCATTTAAAGCAGCGAATGAACACGCTCTCCACACGCGTTTTGTCGCTTCTTTGATATGGCCGTTGACACGAGTCTTCGAGCGACATATCAGACGCGCCTCGCCGATTGGCGGGTCGCACTTTCGCTTCGGCGAAGGGATATGCGGATGTAGCTCAGTTGGTTAGAGCGCCGGCCTGTCACGCCGGAGGTCGCGGGTTCGAGCCCCGTCATTCGCGCCACCCCTTCACTTGGGGTATGCTTCCCTCCTCTCGGTCTACGGACGACCGTCGCGCCTTGGCGCACGACGCGGATGTAGCTCAGTTGGTTAGAGCGCCGGCCTGTCACGCCGGAGGTCGCGGGTTCGAGCCCCGTCATTCGCGCCACCGTCCAGTGGCTCTCAACATCAAGAACCCTTTCGCAACGCCTTGAGTTGCGGACGTGGCGCGCCATCTAGCATTGATGACCGCGTATCCCCCTTTCTCCGTCCTCGACCTTGCTCCCGTTCCGCAAGGAACAGAGGTCGGGCAAGCGCTCCACAACAGCCTCGACCTTGCTCAGCACGCCGAACGCCTCGGCTTTCATCGCTACTGGCTGGCCGAGCATCATAACATGCCGGGCATCGCCAGCGCCGCGACCGCCGTCGTCATCGGCCATGTGGCCGGCGGCACCTCGACGATTCGAGTCGGCTCTGGCGGCGTCATGCTGCCCAATCACGCGCCCCTGATGGTCGCCGAGCAGTTCGGAACGCTCAACGCGCTTTATCCTGGACGCATCGATCTGGGGCTTGGGCGCGCGCCCGGCACTGATCAGGCGACAATGCGGGCGCTGCGGCGCTATGCGGGCGCGGTCGATTCGTTCGCCCAGGACGTGGTGGAATTGCAGCGCTGGTTTCAGCCCGCGACGGCCGATCAGGCCGTACGCGCTGTTCCGGGCGAAGGTCAGGACGTCCCGATCTGGATCCTCGGCTCGTCGACCTGGGGCGCGCAACTCGCCGCGGCGCTCGGCCTCCCCTACGCCTTTGCCGCCCACTTCGCGCCCGACGCCCTTCTGGACGCCCTCCTCCTCTACCGTCGCCACTTCAAGCCGTCGGAGACGTTGGACAAGCCCTACGCCATGGTCTGCATTGGCGTGTGCGCCGCCGACACCGACCACGAGGCCGCGCGTCTGGCGACGTCGACTCAGCAACAGTTCCTGGCCCTGCGCCGCGGTCGACCCGGGTTGTTGCCGTCGCCCGTCGACGATATCCGCGAACATGCTTCGCCGGCGGAGCTGGCGGGCCTGGACCACACCTTCCAGTACTCGGCGATCGGCTCCCCGAAGACGGTGAAGCGCAAGATCGAGCGGATTCTGGAGATGACGGGCGCGGATGAGCTGATGGCCGCCTCGCAGATCTACGACCATGACGCGCGCAAGCGCAGCTACGAGATCCTTGCCAGCCTGCGCGGCTGAACGAAACTCAATGCTCGCGCGCCTGCGACACGCCGCCAAAGGCGGCGCGCCCCGTCAGGCCGCCATAGACGAAGCAGAGCTGCCGGAACACGGCGTCCCAGCCATGCCGCTCGACCGCTCGGCGGCGAGCCGCCGCGCCTACGGCCACGATGTCCCGGGCGAATAAGGCCTCGATCGCTTCGGCGAAGGCTTTGGGCTCGGATCGGGCGGCAAGCTCACCGACCTCGCCATCCACGGATTCGGCCACGCCACCGGCCGCGACGCCGACCACAGGAAGGCCGCAAGCCATCGCTTCCAGGACGATCAGGCCAAAGGGTTCATTGTCGTTGGCGTGCACGAAGGCGTCGCAGCTGGCCAGGATGCCCGCCAACTCCGCGGGATCCCGGACATAGTCCAGGCTGATCGCCCGCTCGCTGATGGGCGCGCCGCCGCCCGCGCCGACAAACAGCAGCTTGTAGGGCGCGCCCAGTCGCTCGACCGCGGCGACCAGGACATCGAGACGCTTTTCACGCGCCGGCCGCCCGGCGAAGACCAAGAGCTTTTCGTGGGAGGACACGCCCAGGCGTCGGCGCAGTCCCTCCCGATCCGCTCGGCCAGGATGGAAGAGCTCGGTATCGACGCCAAGCGGCAGGCCGATCGCGTTGTGCACGCCAGCTTCGATCAAGCGACTGGCGATGAACCGGCTCGGCGCGACGGCCTGATCGAACTGGCGGTAGACCGCCGCCCATCGCTTCTGAACCGGCTTCTCCGCCCATTCGCCGATGTGCAGGGCCGCCAACTTGCCAAGATCTGTGTGGCAGAAGCCGACCACGGGAACGCCCAACGCGTCGCCGGCTCTCAAGGCCGCCAAGCCGGGGGTGTAGGGGTCGCCGGCCTCGATGATATCGGGCCGTTGTCGGATCAACCGCTCCATCCACGCTGCCTTCACCACGGGCCAGCGATAGCCCGCGCCAAACGGGAGCGGCGCGGCGTAGATCGAGACCCGACCGTCGCCGTCGTAGGAGTCCCGCGCGCCAGGCACCACCAGGGTGTGACGCACGCCCGGGCGATTGGCCGCCAACCAGGCGCGTTTCGACGAGAGGTAACGGCGCACCCCGCCGCTTCGCGGCGCGTAGAGCATGGTGGTGTCTACGAGGCGGACTGTATCGAGCGGCGGGTCGATCTCGGCGGAGAAACTACTGAGACCGAACGGCCGATCCGTTCTCGTATCCGTCACGCCGAATCCTCATCGTTACGCCAGGCCTCCCCATTCGGCCTCGGATCGATAAAGCTTTTGCGACAGCTAGGGTTCCTCGCCGTCTCCGGACGATTTGGGGGAGACGCCGCGACGTCCTAGCGCTTCGCGTAGCAATACCTCGACTTGCGCGTTCACGCTACGCAACTCCGACGCAGCCAGCCGCTCGATCGCGGCCAGCACTTCGGGGCGGACGCGCATCAGAAACGCGCGTCTGCCGCCTTTGGCGTCGTTGTGACCGCCCGCCACGTCAGCCGTAGAGCGTGCCGGTGTTGACCACAGGCTGCGCCTCGCGGTCGGCGCACAGCACCACCAGCAGATTGGAGACCATCGACGCCCGGCGCTCGTCGTCGAGGGTGACGACGCCGCGCTGGCTCAACTGATCAAGGGCGCTCTCGACCATGTCGACAGCGCCGGCGACGATCGTCCGCCGGGCCGCCAGGACCGCCTCGGCCTGCTGGCGCTTCAGCATCGAGCCGGCGATCTCGGGCGCGTAGGCCAGGTGCATCAGGTGCGCCTCGTCGATGGCGACGCCAGCCACGGCCGTGCGCTGTTGCAGATCCTTGCGCAACCGATCGCCGACTTCCTCGGCGTCGGCGCGAAGCGTCGGCTCGCCCTCCTCGGCATGATCGTAAGCGTAATGCGAGGCGACCTCGCGAAGCCCCGTCTCGATCTGGATGTTCACGAAGGCGATGTAGTCGTCCACGTCGAACAGGGCTTGGGCGGAGTCCCTCACGCGCCAGACGATGTTCGCCGCGATCTCGATCGGGTTGCCGCGCTTGTCGTTCACCTTCAGCGTCTCGCTGGTCACGTTGCGGACGCGCAGGCTGATCTTCTTGCGACCGTACCAGGGCAGAATCCAGCGCAGCCCCGTCTTGCGGTCCGTGCCGACATACGAGCCGAACAGCGTGATGGCGTAGGCTTCGTTCGGCTGAAGCGCATAGAAGCCGCAACACACTAGCAAGGACAAGACAGTCAGCCCGAGTCCGGAGAAGGCGAAGGGCGCGCCGCCGCCGTTCTTGGCCAGGACGATCATCCAGACCCCAGCGATCAGGATCAGGGGCGCGGCCAGCAGCGCTATGCCCCCGCTCATTCCGGCGTGTGACCGCTCTACGGTCGGATTGATCGTTTGAGTCTCGGTCATGTGTTCCCTCCAACCTGATTTCAAAGTGATATCACTTTGATCGCAGGCTGCAAGGCCAGGCTTGCAGGCCCGTCGGCGGAGCCCGGGATGTAACGGACTCGTTTGTGAGGAGGTGGTGGGCAGTGAGGGGATCGAACCCCCGACCCTCTCGGTGTAAACGAGACGCTCTACCGCTGAGCTAACTGCCCTCTGAGGCCGCCGCTTCTAGCGGGCGGGCGCGTCCGGGCAAAGCCCGAAATACGAAAGGCGGAACGTCAGCCCCCGCGACGCCCCGCCTCCCCTTTAAGCGGAAACTGGATTAGCCGTTCAGCGACGACTTGAGGCCTTCGCCGACCTGGAAACGCGCGGTCTTCGACGCGGGACGGTTGACCGTCTCGCCCGTCCGCGGATTTCGCGCGGTGCCCGCGGCGCGGGTCACGGCCTTGAACGTGCCGAAACCGACCAGGCGCACATCCTGGCCCGACTTGAGAGAGTCGGTGACGGCGTCGATGAAGGCTTCCAGCGCGTCTTTGGCTTGGTTCTTGTTGATGCCCGCCTTCTCGGCGATCGCCGTGACGAGTTCGGCTTTTGTGGTCATGTTTTTCTCCCAGCCTGAGCGGCGACGTGTTTTCGCTTACGGCGCTGCGCTCGCCCGGGATTATGGCGGCATAAAATGCCTCGTCAAACGAGAGCGGCGCGGGAAACTCCCGCGCCGCATAAGTTATCATCAATAAGTTACGCTTAGTGCGTCAGAATGGCGTCGCTGTCGCCGTCATCCTTCTTCGCACCCGCAGCAATCGGCTCCTCGGCCTCGTTCCACTCGACCGGCGTCAGAGGGCCGGTCAGCGCGTGCTTGAGCACTTCGTCGACCGTCGAGACCGGAATGATCTCGAGGCCGTCCTTGACGCTCTGAGGCACGTCCACGAGGTCCTTCTCGTTCTCCTGCGGGATCAGCACGGTCTTCACGCCGGAGCGCAGAGCCGCGAGCAACTTCTCCTTCAGGCCGCCGATGGCGGTGACCCGGCCGCGCAAGGTGATCTCGCCGGTCATGGCGATGTCCTTGCGGATCGGAATGCCGGTCAGCACCGAGACCATGGCCAGGGCCATGGCGATGCCGGCCGACGGGCCGTCCTTGGGGGTGGCGCCGTCCGGCACGTGGATGTGCACGTCCGTCTTCTCGAAGACCGGCGGCTTGATCCCAAACTGCGTCGCCCGCGAGCGGACGTAGCTGTTGGCCGCCGAGATCGACTCCTTCATCACGTCCTTGAGGTTGCCGGTGATCTGCATGCGACCCTTACCCGGCATCTTCACGGCTTCGATGGTCAGGATGTCGCCGCCGAACTCCGTCCAGGCCAGACCGGTGACGATGCCGACCTGGTCGACCTCGTCGGTCTCGCCATAGCGGTACTTCTTGACGCCCGCGTACTTGGCCAGGCGCTCATCATCGATCGTGATCGAGGTCAGCTTCTCGCGGGCCAGGTCACGGACCGTCTTGCGCGCCAGGGCGCCCAGTTCCCGCTCCAGCGACCGCACGCCGGCTTCCCGGGTGTAGTAGCGGATCAGGTCGCGGATCGCCTTGTCCGGCACGATGAATTCGGCCGGCTTCAAGCCGTGATCCTTGGCCAGCTTGGGCAGGATGTGACGCTTGGCGATCTCCAGCTTCTCATCTTCGGTGTAGCCGGGGATCCGGATGATCTCCATGCGGTCCAGCAGCGGCTGGGGCATGTTCAGGCTGTTGGCCGTCGTCACGAACATCACCTGCGACAGGTCGTAGTCGACCTCCAGGTAGTGGTCGCCGAAAGTCGAGTTCTGCGACGGATCGAGCACTTCGAGGAGCGCCGAGGCGGGGTCGCCACGGTAGTCGCTGCCCATCTTGTCGATCTCGTCCAGCAGCACGAAGGCGTTCGTGGTCTTGGCCTTCTTCATCGACTGGATGACCTTGCCGGGCATCGAGCCGATGTAGGTGCGGCGGTGACCGCGGATCTCGGCCTCGTCACGCACGCCGCCGAGGCTCATGCGCACGAACTCGCGTCCCGTGGCCTTGGCCAGCGACTTGCCCAGCGAGGTCTTGCCGACGCCGGGAGGGCCAACGAGGCACAGGATCGGCCCCTTCAGCGAGTTGGTCCTCGCCTGAACAGCCAGGTACTCGAGGATGCGCTCCTTGACCTTCTCCAGGCCGTAGTGATCGGCGTCGAGGATGCCTTCGGCTTCGACCAGGTCGATCTTCTTGGTCTTGGCCTTGCCCCATGGGATCGACAGCAGCCAGTCCAGATAGTTTCGGACGACCGTGCTCTCGGCCGACATCGGGCTCATGTTGCGCAGCTTCTTCAGCTCGCCTTCGGCCTTGGCGCGCGCTTCCTTCGACAGCTTGGTCTTCTTGATGCGCTTTTCGAGGTCGATCAGTTCGTCGCGCGCATCATCCGGATCGCCCAGCTCGCGCTGGATCGCCTTCATCTGCTCGTTCAGATAATACTCGCGCTGCGTCTTCTCCATCTGGCGCTTCACGCGCGAGCGGATCTTCTTCTCGACCTGCAGCACCGAGATCTCGCCTTCCATGAGGGCGAAGACCTTTTCCAGGCGCTTCACGACGTCGAAGATCTCCAGCAGGTTCTGCTTGTCGCCGATCTTGACGGAGAGATGCGCGGCGATGCTGTCGGCCAGCTTGCCCGGCTCGGCGATCTGCGGGATCGACGCCAGGGCCTCCGGCGGTACTTTCTTGTTCAGCTTGACGTAGTTTTCGAACTGCTCGACGACCGCGCGCGACAGCGCCTCGGCCTCGGGGCCCGCGCCCTCGTCCTCGCTGACTTCGCCGATCTGGGCCTCGTAATAGGCCTCCTGATCGGTGAACTTCACTACGGCCGCGCGGCCCTTGCCCTCGACCAGCACCTTCACGGTGCCGTCGGGCAGTTTCAGCAGTTGCAGGACGGTGGCCAGCACGCCGACGTCGAAGATGTCGCCCGGCGCCGGATCATCATCCGCCGAGTTCTTCTGCGTCACGAGCAGGATCTGCTTGTCGCCGCGCATCACTTCCTCAAGGGCGCGCACGGACTTATCGCGGCCCACGAAGAGCGGGACCACCATGTGCGGGAAAACAACGATGTCCCGCAGCGGCAAGACAGGAAGCGTACGTAGTTCGGACATGTGCTCAATACTCCCGGCCGCGGCGAGGGAAGCGCCTTGGCCATGCGGGCCGCCGTCACGTCAGACGATGCGCCTGAGTCGATCGGCCCGTCCGCCCTGGACTGGGCGGAATGTCGTTATTTATGTGGACGTTTTACAACAGGGTTCAAGCGTACTCGCCTCACAGCGGCGAGAGGTCGCGCATGTCCGGTCAAGTTGAAACGCCCATGCCTCCTAGAAGCGTGCGCAAGGCGAGTTCTTCCAAGATCCAGACTTATAAGCGCTTTCACTCACCCGGGGCAGGCGTGGCGCCCAAGCCGCAGCCTTCGAACAAGGCGGCGCCCCAAACCGGGTTATCCACGAAAAAGGGCGCGCCTCCACATGGAAGACGCGCCCTGGATCTCAGGAAGGCGGCGATCAGGCCGAAGCCGCGCCGCCCTTCTTCTCCGCGTAGATGAGCAGCGGCTGCGCCCGGCCTTCGACGACCTCGGCGTTGACCACCACTTCCTCGACGCCCTCGTAGTTGGGCAACTCGAACATGGTCTCCAGCAGGATGCCTTCCATGATGGAGCGCAGACCGCGCGCGCCGGTCTTGCGGGCGATGGCCTTCTTGGCGACCTGGTGCAGGGCGTCGTCGGTGAAGGTCAGGCCGATGTTCTCCATCTCGAACAGGCGCTGGTACTGCTTGACGAAGGCGTTCTTCGGCTCGGTCAGGATCTTGACCAGGGCGGCCTCGTCGAGGTCCTCCAGGGTCGCGACCACCGGCAGGCGGCCGATGAACTCCGGGATCAGGCCGAAGCGCTGCAGATCGTCAGGCTCGACATTCCGCAGGATCTCGCCCGTACGACGCTCTTCCGGATCGGTCACCTTGGCGCCGAAGCCGATCGACTTGGCCGCGCCGCGCGCCGAGATGATCTTCTCGAGCCCGGCGAAAGCGCCGCCGCAGATGAACAGGATGTTCGTGGTGTCGACCTGCAGGAACTCCTGCTGCGGATGCTTGCGCCCGCCTTGCGGCGGCACGGAGGCGACGGTACCTTCCATGATCTTAAGCAGGGCCTGCTGCACGCCCTCGCCCGACACGTCGCGGGTGATCGACGGGTTGTCGGACTTGCGGCTGATCTTGTCGATTTCGTCGATGTAGACGATGCCACGCTGGGCGCGTTCGACATTGTAGTCGGCGGCTTGCAGCAGCTTCAGCACGATGTTCTCGACGTCCTCGCCGACATAACCGGCTTCGGTCAGCGTCGTGGCGTCCGCCATCGTGAACGGCACGTCGATGATTCGAGCCAGGGTCTGAGCCAACAGGGTCTTACCCGTACCGGTCGGACCGACCAGCAGGATGTTCGACTTGGCCAGTTCGACGTCGTTGTTCTTCGACGCGTGGTTGAGGCGCTTGTAGTGGTTGTGGACCGCCACCGCGAGAACCTTCTTCGCGTGGCCTTGCCCGATCACGTAATCGTCCAGGACTTCGCAGATTTCGCGCGGCGTGGGCACGCCGTCCTTGGACTTCACGAAGGCGATCTTGTGCTCTTCGCGGATGATGTCCATGCAGAGCTCGACGCATTCATCACAAATGAACACCGTCGGTCCCGCGATGAGCTTGCGCACCTCATGTTGGCTCTTTCCGCAGAAAGAACAGTAGAGAGTGCTTTTAGTGTCGCCGCTCGCGGCTTTCGTCATGATCGCTTCTCACACTATGGCGACATACGGCTTAACGCCGAGACGCCCCTCCGAGCGCATAAGCCGCCACCGAAGCAGCCAGGATATACGCCGGGAGTTGTCTAATCCTTGACATTCCCCGATCCGGGCGCGCTTCACAAGCCTTGCCGGCGCCTTTCCCGCCTCAAACGCTTCAACGCGCCAGATCGTGTCATGACCTCGCCATCTAAATTGGGCGATTGGCGCTCGGGCGCAAGCGTCGCGCGTGTTGGCCCTTACCGCCACCGGCCGAAGCCCTTATTACGGGAGGTGGAATCGTGTGGAACCGGAGCGCCCCGCGCGACGGCATGGAAGGTTGATGGCCAAGCGTTCGTTGATGTCGAAGGGGTTGAGCGCCTCGCGCCCGATGACCGGCGAAATGGGTCATGAGCGCGCGCTCGTGGCCTTCGATTTCGACGGCACCCTGACGGTCAAGGACAGCTTCAACGCCTTCCTGAAGTGGCGCGCCGGCCGTCGGCGCTGGACGCGCGGCGTGCTGCGCCTGACGCCCGCCTTGCTGACCTACGTGTTCGATCGCAATCGCGGAAAGCTCAAGGCCGCCGCGGTTCGCGAGTTCCTGAAAGGCGCGACCGTCGCCGAGATCGAGGCGGACGCGCGGGCGTTCGCGCAGGCCTTCGCCCCTTCCCTTTTGCGTCCCGACGCGGTGGCCGTCTGGCGCGCCTGGCGGGCCAAGGGCGCGCGGATCGCCATCGTCACGGCGTCGCCGGAAATCACCGTCGCGCCCTTTGCCCGCGGCCTCGGCGCGGACGTCCTGATCGGCACGCGACTGACGTGTTCGGAGGATGGCCGCATCCTCGGCGGGCTCGACGGGGCCAACTGCCGGGCCAAGGAGAAGGTCATCCGGTTGCGCGAGGTCTTTGGGCCGGACGTTCACCTGACCGCCGCCTATGGCGACACCTCCGGCGACACTGAGATGCTCGCGATCGCCGACGAGAAGGGCTACCGGATCTTCCGCGGCAAGCCCGTCACCTGAGCGGATTAGCCGCACCCTCCGGACAACAAAAAAGCCGCCGATCGCTGACCGGCGGCTCTTCTTTTGGCTGACGCCGCGCCCTATTCGGCGCCGGCCTCGGCGGCTTCGCGGCTGTCATAGACGTGATCCACGAGGCCCCAGGCCTTGGCTTCGTCCGCGCTCATGAAGTGGTCGCGGTCGAGGGTGCGCTCGACCTCTTCATAGGTGCGGCCGCAGTGCTTGACGTAGATTTCGTTCAGGCGACGCTTGGTCTTGATGATGTCCTCGGCGTGGCGCTCGATGTCCGAGGCCTGGCCGCGGAAACCGCCCGACGGCTGGTGAACCATGATGCGGGCGTTCGGCAGCGAGATGCGCTGGCCAGCCGCGCCGGCGGCGAGCAGCAGGCTGCCCATCGAGGCGGCCATGCCCATGCACACCGTCGAGACCGGGCTCTTGATATATTGCATGGTGTCGTAGATCGCGAGACCGGCCGTCACCACGCCGCCCGGCGAGTTGATGTACATGGCGATCTCCTTCTTGGGGTTTTCCGACTCCAGGAAGAGAAGCTGCGCGCAGATCAGGCTGGCCATGCCGTCCTCGACGGGGCCGGTCAGGAAGATGATCCGCTCCTTCAGCAGCCGCGAGAAGATGTCGAACGCGCGCTCGCCGCGGCTGGTCTGCTCGACCACCATCGGCACGAGGTTCATCGCCGTCGAAACCGGATCGTACATCATGGGGTATCACCCTTTTCGTGTGTCTTGGCCGCGCGGAACCGAATCAGCTCCCGCGCGCCGTCGACAACGCATATCGCGTGGCGCTTAACAGGTTGCAAGGCGCGGGCGGAAACCTGCGGACATGAAAAAGGCGCGGCCCTTTCGAGCCGCGCCTCGTTTCGTAGCCTCTGACGGCGCTTAGCCGCCGTAGCCTTCCGGCAGGTCGTCTTCTTCCAGGAGCTCGTCCTTGGAGACTTCCTTTTCCTCGACCTTGGCCTTGCCGAAGATCAGGTCCACGACCTTGTCTTCGTAGATCGGGGCGCGCAGGGCGGCCTGAAGGTCGGCGCGCTGACGGTACATGTCGAACACCTGCTGGGCTTGCGCGCCGTACTGGCGAGCTTCGCGCATGATGGCGTCGGTCAGTTCCTGGTCGGTGACAACCACGTCGTTCTTGCGGCCGATCTCGGCGAGCACAAGACCCAGGCGCACGCGGCGCTCGGCGATCTTGCGGTACTCCGATTGCAGTTGGTCTTCCGACTTCTCGGCGTCTTCCGGCGGCAGGCCGCCGCGGGCCTTGTCGGCCTCGACCTGTTGCCAGATGCCGGCGAACTCGGCGTCCACCATGCGCGGCGGCAGCGGGAAGTCGTGCTTGGTGTCGAGGACGTCCAGCAGGGCGCGCTTCAACTTGAAGCGCGAGGAGTTGTCGTAGCGGCCCGACAGGTTCGAGCGCAGCAGCTCCTTCAGGGCGGCCAGGTCCGACAGGCCCAGGCGCTTGGCCAGCTCGTCGTCGGCCTTGCCGTCGACCGGGGCGCGGACTTCCTGAACCTTGGTGGCGAACTCGGCGTCCTTACCGGCCAGTTCCTTGGCTTGGTATTCTTCCGGGAACTTCACCTTCACGACGACATCGTCGCCGGCCTTGGCGCCGACCAGTTGATCTTCGAAGCCCGGGATGAATTGGCCCGAACCCAGGACCAGCTCGGCGCCCTCGGCCTTGCCGCCGGCGAATTCGACACCGTCGATCGTGCCGACGAAGTCGATCAGCAGTTGATCGCCGTCCTTGGCCTTCACGCTCTTGCCAGTGCGCGGCTCGTAGGTGCGGGCCTGCTTGGCCAGCTCGTCCAAGGCCTCGTCGACCTCGGCGTCAGTGACCTTGTAGACCGGCTTCACCAGCTCGATCGAAGCCGGATCGATAGGGTCGAACTCCGGCATCACCTCGACGGCCAGTTCGAAGGCCAGGTCTTCACCGCCGGCGATGACCTTTTCCATGTCCGACGACGGGTTCAGCTCGGGCTGACCAGCCGGACGCAGCTTGTTCTCTTCGAGGACCTTTTGGGTGGTCTCGTTCAGCGCCTGCTCGACGACTTCGCCCATCAGGGCCTTGCCGTACATGCGGCGGACGTGCGCGGTCGGCACCTTACCGGGACGGAAGCCCTTCACGTTCATCTGCGGAGCGACTTCGGCGATCCGCGCATCCAGGCGCGTAGCCAGTTCACTCGCGGGCACCGTGACGCCAAAAACGCGGCTGAGGCCTTCGCCCGACTTTTCAACGATCTGCATCGACATTCTTAATTCTCGGGTCGAGGCGCCAAGCGCCCGATCTCCGCCCTGGGGTCCAAAAGATCGACGCCGCCCGCGAGGCCGGGGCGGCGAAAGAGCGCCCTTATGTCACGACGTGCGCGAGCATCCAAGAGCGCGATAGGTCAAAACTCGCGGGATGCAAGCAGCGTCCCGCAAGATGTCTGGTGCGGATGAGAGGACTCGAACCTCCACGCCTCTCGGCGCTGGAACCTAAATCCAGTGCGTCTACCAGTTTCGCCACATCCGCGTGCGACGGGGATTACGGACTTGGAGCGCGCCGCGCAAGTCCGCTCAACGTTTCGCGTGCAGCTCGGTCAGCACGGAGGGCGCGAGGCCCGGGAGATCCTCGGCGATCAGGCCCGGCCCATGGCGCGCGCCGCAAGCAGCATGGATCCACGCGCCTGCGCACGCGGCCTCGAAGCTCTCCATGCCTTGCGCGATCAGGCCGCCGATGAACCCCGCAAGCACGTCGCCGGAACCGGCGGTCGCCAGCCAAGGCGTCCCGTTCAGCAGCACCGAAGCCCTGCCGTCCGGCGCGGCGACGACGGTGTCGGGCCCCTTGAGCAGCACCACCGCTCCGGCCCGCCGGGCCGCCTCGCGCGCGGCCGTGATCCGCTCGGGGGATTTGGCCAGAAGTCCGGGAAAGACGCGCTCGAACTCGCCGGGATGCGGCGTCAGAACGTCGTCACGGTCGAGACAGGCGAACAGGGCCTCCAAGTCATGACGGAAGCTCGTCAGCGCGTCGGCGTCCACGATCAGGGCCGCGCCTGTGCGGGCCAGGGCCTGGAGGTTCCGCGCCGTCGCCTCGCCCACGCCCGCCGCGGGGCCGATGATCACCGCGTCCGCGTCTTCGGCGGCGATGGCGAGATCGGCGTCGGATTCGAACGGCGCCAGCATCACCGCCTCCAAATGGGCGGCGTTCACGGCCAGCGCGCCCGGGGGAGACAGCACGGTCACGGCCCCCGCGCCCAAGCGCAGGCCCCCCCGCGCCGCCAGCCGGGCGGCGCCGGTGGTCCAGGCTTCGCCGCTGACGACCTTCAACCGTCCACGGCTGTGCTTGTGCGCGTCGAAGGCGGGCCAGGGGAATCGTCCCAGCCAGAGCTCGGGGTCATTCTCGAACAAATCCGCCGCCCCGACCGGTCCAAGCCCAATGTCCGCCACCACCACCTCGCCGCATGCCCCCCGCCCTTCGGACAGGACATGGGCGAGCTTCCGGCGATGGAAGGTCACCGTCATCTCTGCGTGGAAGGCCACGTCCCCGAATGCGCGACCGGTGTCGCCGTGAACGCCGGAGGGCGTGTCGACCGCGACGATGCGCAAGGCGGCCGCCCGCGCGGTCCGCGCAAGCTCCGCGACCTCGGCCTCCAGTGGGCGTGACAGCCCAGCGCCGAACAGCGCGTCTATATAAAGGTGTCCTGGCGCGGGCCGCGAAGACAGAGGCCGAACCTCACCCTTCCAGCGCGAAGCGGCCCAGCGCGCGGCCTCCGTCGTTGGAGAATAGGCCGCTTCGACAACGACGGGCCAACCTCGGCGTTTGAGATGTCGCGCGGCGACATAACCGTCGCCGCCATTGTCGCCCGGACCGCACCAGATCACGACAGGCTGGCGGCCATATCGCGCGCGGACCGCGTTGGCGACCGCCTCGCCGGCCCGCTCCATCAGGACCTGGATCGGCGTCCCGTCAGCCACGGCGGCGCGGTCGGCCGCGGTCATCTGGGCGACAGTCAGGATCTCTCGCGCCACGGCGACTCCTTCAAAGCACTTGGCTCTGAGCTTCGCGCCCTTTCTCCACCAGGATCAAGCGGTCGCCCTCCGCCTGGAAGACCGTGCGCGAACAGTGGTCTGGACGAAAGACGACGACCTGCTCCTGGCCCGTCGCCGTCGCGACAGCGGCGTTCAAGGCGACGAAATGGCTGAACACGGCTGCGCCGTCGTAGCTCAAAAGTGCGTACGCCACGCCTCGCGCCCAAGCCGCATAGTCCAGATCGCCCCTGATCTCGGCCCATCGGCCCGAAAAAGCCCCCCGAAGCCATTCCGGACGTTCGTTGGCTGACAGCGCCTGGGGCGTCGGGATCTCGCCGACGCGGGGATCGATCTCGACCTCCACGCCGAGGGCCTCGGCCAACGGCGCGGCAGTCTCTCGGCAGCGCCGCAGCGGTGACGACACGACACGATCAGGTCTCGATGCGGCGGGCAGCGCCAAGATCTCGCAGGCGACCGCCCTCGCCTGCTCCAATCCGACCGCGTCGAGGCCAGGATCATCGTCGGCCCCGCCCCAGGTGGAGGCGGGCCGCCCGTGACGGATGACGTGAATGCTCTTCATGCGTCAGTCCGGCGTAAAGAGATTGCGGACGCCGTCGGGGTGAGCGCCGACCGTCCCCATGCGGCCGACCCCTTCTCGACTTTCCAGGTCGCGCAAGACCGCCGGATCGTCCGGCGTCTGGGCCACGAAGCGACGATCCTGGGCGTCGCGGCCGATGACGATCCCCAGCCGCACGCCCTCGCGTCCGTGCACGACGGTATAGGTCTCGATCCGCGCCTGGCCTTGCGGCTTTTCGACGATGTCGGGATGAGGCAAGGCGTCGATCTTGGCCTGGAGGACCGACGGCGACTGACGCTCCCAGCGCCCCTCGATCGGCTTGGTCGAATAGATCCCCACCGACTGCTTGGTCAGGAACCATCCGTTGGCGGTCGAAAGCCCGTAGGCGCCCGGCCGCTGGCGCAGGCGCGTCACCATCTCTGCGATGGCGTGGAGCGCATAGTTGTTCCCAGGGCCGCCGAAGTACGGCAAGCCGCCGGTCACGGTCAGACCTCTTGGATCGTCCAGGGCCAGGCCCAGCTCCTCGGCTCCGATCCGCACCGCCGAAGGGAAGCAGGAATAGAGATCGATCAGGGACAGGTCAGCCGCCGTGATCCCGGCCATCTCAAAAGCCCGCTCCCCTGTCAGCCGCATGGCGGGACTGGAATGATAGTCCTGCCGCTCCAGGGGATACCAGAGGTCCGAGGCGTCGGCGCAGCCATGCAGGAAGACCCACCTCTCCTCGGGAATTCCCAGCTCCCGCGCCTTGCGGACGCTGGAGATCAGGACCGCGGCGGACTGGTCCACCTCCATGATGGCGTTCAGGTATTTGGGATATGGAAAGCCGACCATGCGATTGCGGTCGGTGACGGTGACCAGCTCCTCGGCCGAGCGCTCTACCGGAAACCAGGCATAGGGATTGGCGGCCGCAACCTTCGTGAACGGCGCGAAGAACTCGCCCAGCGCCTTTTGGTGCTCCTCGATCGACCGGCCGTCCCGCGCGCGCAGCGCATTCTCGAACAGTGGATAGGTGTTGACCGGATAGCCGAGACCGTGCGCCGCCTCCTGCGGGGTCACTCCAGGACGCGGATCGCCGATCCGTTGCGGCGTGCTGTCAATGTCGTTCGCCCACCCCTCAAAGCCGAGTCCGCCCTTCATCCGCTTCATCAGCGAACCGAGAAACTCCGCGCCGCTCACCAAGGCCAGTTGCGCCTCCCCTTGGGCGATCCGTTCGCAGACGACATTGACCGCCTGCTGAGGGCTGTTGCCTCCGGTTTCGGTGTAAACGCTCCAAGCCGGCTTGGCGGAAAGCGCTCGCGCCAGGGACGCCGGCGGATCGGACAATCGCGGAAGCGGTAGCTTGGACAGCCCTCCTGGAGCGTCGATGCTGAACGCAACGACCGCTAAAGCGTCGAGATCGGCAAGAACGGACCCCTTCAACCCTGCATCCAGAGCGGCGCGTTCCGCCGCAACTTTCAGCAATTCCAGAGGAGACGGCGAATTTCCCGCATCTCCGCGATACGTGAATTGGCCCGCGCCGATCAAAACCGGCGTGTCGTCGCGCATATCCACCCCCATTCAAACGATCGTTGGGGGCGATCCTAGGCGTGAAACCGGGCGTCGCAAGGCCATTTGGCCGACATTCTGTCGATGCACCAAAAAGCGGCGCCAATAGCGTAAATTTTAAACAGGCGCCCGGAAGTCAATCGTTCGGTCAGTTTTGTGGCCGCCGCTCGCTTGCGGGCCAGGGGGCGCCGTGATGGTTGCGCGCTCAGAGAAGGCGGTTCGCCGCCGACGGGCCCGAAAGTGGAACCGATGAAGAAGATCGAAGCCATCATCAAGCCGTTCAAGCTGGATGAGGTGAAGGAGGCCCTGCAGGACATGGGCGTCCAAGGCATGACCGTGCTCGAAGCCAAGGGCTATGGCCGTCAGAAGGGCCACACCGAGCTCTATCGCGGCGCCGAGTACGTCGTGGACTTCCTCCCCAAGATCAAGGTGGAGGTGGTCGTCGAGGACAGCCAGCTCGATCCCGCGCTGGAAGCCATCACCCGCGCCGCCCGTACGGGCCGTATCGGCGACGGCAAGATTTTCGTCTCGGAGATCGCGGAAGTGATCCGCATCCGAACCGGAGAAAACGGTCCGGCCGCTGTCTAGGCCTGACCGACAACACCTACGAGAGTTCTACAAAGGGGATACGGAATGACCACCGCCAAGGATATCCTGAACCTGATCAAGGAAAAGGACGTCAAGTACGTCGACGTCCGCTTCACCGACGTGCGCGGCAAGATGCAACACGTCACGTTCGACATCGACCTGGTCGACGATGACTTCCTGAACGACGGCACCATGTTCGACGGTTCGTCGATCGCCGGCTGGAAGGCCATCAACGAGTCGGACATGAAGCTGCGCCCCGACCTGTCGAGCGCGATCATCGATCCGTTCTATCAGCAGACCACGCTGGCGCTGTTTTGTGACGTCGTGAACCCCGACAGCGGCACCCCCTACAATCGCGACCCGCGCTCGATCGCCAAGGCCGCCCTGAACTACCTGAAGTCGGCCGGCGTGGGCGACACCGTCTACTTCGGCCCGGAAGCCGAGTTCTTCATCTTCGACGACGTGCGCTGGTCGACCTCGCCGAACAACACCGGCTACTCCTACGACTCCACCGAACTGCCGGTGAACTCGGGCAAGGAATATCCGGAAGGCAACATGGGCCACCGCCCGGGCCCGAAGGGCGGCTACTTCCCGGTGAACCCGGTCGACAGCTGCCAGGACCTGCGCGGCGAAATGCTGGCCGTCATGGGCGAGCTGGGCATGAAGCCGGAAAAGCACCACCACGAGGTGGCTCCGGCCCAGCATGAACTCGGCCTGAAGTTCGACACCATGGTCACCATGGCCGACCGGATGCAGCTCTATAAGTACGTCATCCACAACGTCGCGGCCGCCTACGGCAAGACGGCCACCTTCATGGCCAAGCCGATGTTCGCCGACAATGGCTCGGGCATGCACGTGCACCAGTCGATCTGGCAGGACGGCAAGCCGCTGTTCGCCGGCGACAAGTACGCCGGCCTGTCGCAGGAATGCCTGTGGTACATCGGCGGCATCATCAAGCACGCCAAGGCCATCAACGCGTTCTCGAACTCGACGACGAACTCGTACAAGCGCCTCGTGCCCGGCTACGAAGCCCCGGTGAAGCTGGCCTACAGCTCGCGCAACCGCTCGGCGTCGATCCGCATCCCGCACGTCGACAGCCCGAAGGCCAAGCGCCTGGAAGCCCGCTTCCCCGATCCGATGGGCAACCCGTACCTGACCTTCGTCGCCCTGCTGATGGCTGGCCTGGACGGCATCATCAACAAGATCGATCCGGGCGCTCCGGCCGACAAGAACCTCTACGACCTGCCCCCCCGCGAGCAGAAGAAGATCCCGGAAGTCTGCGGCTCGCTGCGCGAAGCCCTGGAGAACCTGGACAAGGACCGCGCCTTCCTGAAGGCCGGCGGCGTCATGGACGACGATTTCATCGACAGCTACATCGAGCTGAAGATGGAAGAAGTGATGCGTCTGCAACTGCACCCGCACCCCGTCGAGTTCGACATGTACTACAAGTGCTAAGCGCGTAAGCCTTAGGACGAACGAAGGGCCGGAGAGCGATCTCCGGCCCTTTTTCGTTGCGCGACGCAAGAAGAGCGCCGACCAAAACTGGGAATGATTTATTACTTACAGGCAGCGACTGAACAAAAATGTCGCAACTTCGCAACATAACGGACGTAATCGGCCCCTTTCAGCCCAAATCGCATAGCGAGAGATATCCGCGAGGCCGAAACTTGGCCTATCGCAGCGCAAACGGAATCGCCGCCAACGCTCCAGTCAGAACGAGCGGCCCGGCGCCCCTAGATCACAACAGGATCTCTCCATGCCCAAGCTCAACAGCTCCCTTCGTCGCGCCCTGACTGTGTCGTGCGGCCTGACGGCCCTGGCCTCGGCGATGGCCGCCGCGCCGGCAGCCTTCGCCCAGGACACCAAGGTCGGCGAAGTGATCATCACCGCTCAGAAACGCAGCGAAAACCTGCAGGACGTTCCGGTGTCTGTGGCCGCGATCGGCGGCGAGAAGCTGCAATCGACCTTCGCCGCCGGCGAGGACATTCTGGCCCTGTCGGCCAAGGCTCCCGGCCTCTACGCCGAATCGTCGAACGGCCGCGCCGCGCCGCGCTTCTATATCCGCGGCCTGGGCAACGCCGATTTCGATCTGGCCGCCTCGCAACCCGTCTCGATCATCCAGGACGAAGTCGTCCTCGAGAACGTCGTTCTGAAGAGCTCGCCGCTCTATGACCTCGACCACGTCGAAGTCCTGCGCGGTCCGCAAGGCACCCTGTTCGGCCGCAACACGACCGCCGGCATCGTCAAGTTCGACACCATCAAGCCGACCGAGGAGATGAAGGGCCGCGCGACGGCCACCTACGGCAGCTTCAACACCTTCACCTTCGACGGCGGCGTCGGCGGCGCCCTTGTCGAGGGCAAGGTCGCGGCCCGCGCCTCGGTCCTGTTCCAGCACCGCGACGACTGGATCGACAACACCTACACCAAGAAGAACAACGCCCTGGGCGGCTTCAATGAAAAGGCCGGCCGCCTGCAGGTGCTGGTCACGCCGACCGAAAAGCTGTCGGCCCTGTTCAATGTCCACGCCCGCGACCTGGACGGCACCGCCGCGGTGTTCCGCGCCAACGTGCTGACCAAGGGCTCGAACAAGCTGAACAGCAACTACGAGCGCGACAAGGTCGCCTTCGACAACACCGCCAACAACCCGCAGAAGTACAAGGGCTACGGCGCTTCGGCCAACATCCAGTACGACTTCGACGGCGCCAAGCTGACCTCGATCACGGCTTACGAGAACACCCACGGTTCCAGCCTGGGCGACATCGACGGCGGCAACCCCACCGGGCCTGGCTTCATCCCGTTCCAGTCGAACACCCGTGACGGCATCAAGAACCTGTTCCAATGGACGCAGGAAATCCGCCTGGCCAGCGACACCGACGGGCCGATGACCTGGCAGGTCGGTGGCTTCTACTTCGACACCAAGTACGACATTCGCACCGACCCGTTCTTCATCCCCGCCACCACCCTGCGCCAGAAGAACAAGGCTTGGGCCGTGTTCGGTCAGGCTTCGTACGCGCTGAACGACCAGCTGACCCTGACGGGCGGCCTGCGCTATACCGATGACGACAAGGACATGAACGTCGTGTCGGGCAACGCCGCGCCGTCGGTGTCGGTCTCTGACTCCAAGGTGACGTGGGACCTGTCGGCCTTCTACAAGATCGATGAAAACGTCAGCGTCTACGCCAAGGCGGCCTCAGGCTTCCGAGGCCCGTCGATCCAGGGTCGCGACATCGCCTTCGGCTCGCCGGCTTCGGCCGCCAAGTCCGAAACGATCATGTCCTACGAGTTGGGTCTGAAAAGCGAGCTGTTCGAGCGTCGCGTCCGCCTCAACGGCGCAGTGTTCACCTACACGATCGATGACCCGCAGTTCAGCGCCGTCGGCGGCGGTTCGAACTCCAACCGCCTGATCAACGCCAAGAAGGGCGAAGCCTACGGCCTGGAACTGGACAGCGAGTTCGTGGTCACCCCGAACTTCGTCGTCACGGCCGGCTACAGCTACGCCCACACCAAGATCAAGGACAGCTCGCTGGCCGTCGCGCCTTGCGCCGCCTGCACCGTCACGGACTCGCTGAACGCCGCTGGCCAGGCCCTGGTGAACGGCAACCCGTTCCCGAACGCGCCGAAGTACACGTTCGACTTCACCGCGCGCTACAGCTACCCGATCGCTTCAGGTGAACTGTTCGCCTACACGGACTGGAAGGTGCAGGGCTACACCAACATCTTCCTGTACCAATCGAAGGAGTTCTACACGAAGGGCGACTTCGAGGGCGGCCTGAAGCTGGGCTACGCCAACAAGCAGGACGGCTGGGAAGTGGCGGCCTTCGCCCGCAACATCACCAACGAAAGCAACATCAAGGGCGCGATCGACTTCAACAACCTGACCGCGTTCGTCAACGAACCGCGCGTGGTCGGCGTCTCGATCGACGCTCACTTCTAAGGTCGAAGACACCTCAGAAGAGGAAGGCCGCGGAGCGATCCGCGGCCTTTTTTCTTGATCAGGCCCCGAGCCCCTGCCCGGTCACCGGCTCGGTTTCGAAGTGCTGAGGAAAGCCCGCGATGATCGGCCGGGCCTTGGTGATCGCCGCTTGCACCGCCGGCAGCTTCAGGGATGCGGCGTGAGCCTCCTTCGTCGTCCAGACCTCGGTGATCCAGAGGGCGTCGGCATTGGCTGGATCCTTCGCGATCACATAGCTCAGACACCCCGGCATTCCGCCCGTCCCCTCGGCGAGGATCGCGAGCAGCTCGTCCCGTTTGCCTGGCGTGGCCAGCATCTGGCCGATCAATCCGTACATGGGCTTCCTTTCCTGCGATTTGGCCGCGCCGGAAAGGGCCGCGGCGGCCAAGCCGCCCGCTAGCGCCCCGCGTCTGGCCATTGTGATCCCCATCGTCAGTCCCCCTTGTCGCTCAATGGATATGGCCCGGCGCGAGCCCTATCCTGTCAGCAGCCAGCATAACGAGCGGCAGCCGCACGGCGCTGCGCGTGTGCACGTTTTTTGCCGAAGACACGCTTCATCGAACACTGTCCGGCTTGATAAGCGGCGCCTTTTCGTTTGTCCTTCCCTCCTCTTCGAGAGTCGGGGTTTTTCATGATCAGATGGCGTTACGCGGCGACCGCCGCGAGCCTGCTCGCGCTGGGGCTTTCGGCCTGCGCGACCACCGGGACTGGCAGTCCCGCAAAGTCCAGCCAAGCCGGCGCCAAGCCCGCTGAGAAGGCTGAGATCAAGCCGCTGCCCAAGGGGCTGGACGGCCAGGCCTCCACCGGCTTCCCCTCGACCTACAAGCCCTTTCCGTCTCGCCCCACCGCCTTCGTCGGCGCGACTGTGCTGACCGCCACCGGCCAGCAGATCGAGAACGGCGTGGTTGTCGCCTCGGGCGGCAAGATCGTCGCCGTCGGCGGACCGGACACGCCGATCCCCGCGGACGTCGTCAAGGTCGACGTGACCGGCAAGTGGATCACGCCAGGCGTCATCGACGCCCACAGCCATCTGGGCGTCTACCCTTCGCCGGGCGTCTCGGCGCGCTCCGACGGCAACGAGGCCACCGACCCGAACACCGCCCAGGTCTGGGCCGAGCACTCGGTCTGGCCGCAGGATCCGGGCTTCAACCGCGCCCGCGCCGGCGGCGTGACGACCCTGCAGATCCTCCCCGGCTCGGCCAACCTGTTCGGCGGTCGCTCTGTGACGCTGAAAAATGTGCCGTCCCTGACCATGCAGGCCATGAAGTTCCCCGACGCGCCCTACGGCCTGAAAATGGCCTGCGGCGAAAATCCGAAGCGTGTCTATGGCGGCAAGGGCCGCTCGCCCTCGACGGCGATGGGCAACGTCTTCGGCTATCGCAAGGCCTGGATCGACGCGGCCGACTACGCCCGTAAGTGGGACGACTTCCGCGCCAAGCAGCAAAAGGGCGAGAAGGCCGATGCGCCCAAGCGCGACCTGCAGATGGAAACCCTGGCCGGCGTGCTCAAGGGTGAAATCCTGGTGCAGAACCACTGCTACCGGGCCGACGAAGAAGCGGTGATGATCGATATCGCCAAGGAGTTTGGCTACAAGATCACGATGTTCCACCACGCGATCGAGAGCTACAAGATCGCGCCCCTGCTGGCCAAGGAAGGCATCTGTTCCGCCACCTGGGCCTCGTGGACCGGCTTCAAGATGGAAAGCCTGGACGGCATCGACGCCAACGCCGCCATCCTGGCCAAGAACGGCGCCTGCGTCGTGATCCACTCGGACGATCCGATCATGACCCAGCGGCTGAACCAGGAAGCCGCCATCGCCATGGCCGCCGGCGCCAAGCTGGGCGTCGACATCCCGCGCGCGGAGGCGATCAAGTGGATCACGGCCAATCCGGCCAAGGCCATGGGCATCGGGGACAAGACGGGCAGCCTTGAGCCCGGCAAGGCCGCCGACATCGTCGTCTGGAGCCGCGACCCGTTCAGCGTCTACGCGCAAGCCGAGAAGGTCTTCATCGACGGCGCGCTGATCTACGACCGCAAGGACGCGCGCTTCCAGCCCAAGTCCGATTTCGAGCTCGGCCAACCCGGCCAAGGAGCGTTCAACTGATGATCCGGTCTCTGCTTCTCGCCAGCGCCGCCTGCGCCCTGGCCCTCCCCGCGGCGGCCCAGACGGTCGCCATCGTCAACGCCCGGATCGAGCCGGTCTCCAGCGCCGCGATCCCGAACGGAACCCTGGTGATCAAGGACGGCAAGATCGCCGCCCTTGGCGCCAGCGTCACGGTCCCCGCCGGCGCCAAGGTGATCGACGCCAAGGGCGGCGTCGTCACCCCAGGCTTCATCGCCCCGTCCTCGAACCTCGCCGCGTCCGAAGTCAGCGGCGTGCGTGAAACCCGTGACGACGGCACCGGCAACGCGCTCTCCGCCGCCTTCGACATCAGCTACGCGATCAACCCGGCCTCGACCTTCATCGGGCTGGCCCGCGACGGGGGGATCACCAGCTCGGCGGTGACGCCGGTGCTGACCGGAACCGGCGGCGGGGCACACGAGCACGCCGACGACGGCGTGGTGGAGGAGATGACCGCCGGCAAGAGCGGCGACGGCGATCCGCCGCTGTTCGGCGGCCAGGCCGCGTTCATCCGCCTGAAGGCCGGCGCGACCGACATCGTCGAGGCTTCAAAGCTCGCCGTCACCGTCTCGCTGGGCGAAAGCGGCGCCCGGGCCGCCGGCGGCTCGCGCGGCGCGGACCTTGTGCTGATCCGCTCGGCCTTGGAAGACGCCCGCGCGTTCGCCGCCCGCCGCGCGGCGTTCGAGCAAGGCGCCACCCGCGACTTCGGCCTCTCGCGCCTGGACCTCCAGGCCCTGATCCCCGTCGTGCAGGGCAAGATCCCGCTGCTGATCCGCGTCTCCCGCGCCGCCGACATCCGTCAGGCGCTGAAGCTGGCGGCCGAGGAGAAGATCAAGATCGTCCTCGAAGGCGTCGAGGAAGGCTGGATGGTCGCGCCCGAGATCGCCAAGGCCAAGGTTCCGGTCATCCTCGATCCTCAGGCCGACCTGCCGGACAGCTTCGAGGCCCTGGGTTCGCGTCTCGACAACGCCGCCCGCCTGCACGCCGCCGGCGTGTCGGTGGCGATCAACGGCTCACGGGACTTCAACAATCTGCGCCAGGAGCGGCTGAACGCCGGCCTCGCGGTCGCCAACGGCCTGCCCTACGCGGCCGCCCTGGCCGGGGTGACCCTGGTTCCGGCCAAGATCTGGGGCCAGGACGGCAAGGTCGGCTCGCTCGAGGTCGGCAAGCTGGCCGACGTCGTGGTCTGGAACGGCGACCCGCTGGAGACCACCAGCTGGCCCACCACGGTTCTGGTCGGCGGCGTCGAGCAGCCCAAGGACGGCCGCCACGAGCAGTTGAAGGCCCGCTACGTCGCCAGCGACCAGAGCGGCTATCCGCCGGCCTATCGCTGAGCCTGGAAATCCTCCCCCTAACGGGGGAGGCGTCCGTGAAACGGACGGAGGGGGAAGTTCGGCAAGGCCTGTCCCTCCCCCTCCGTCGCGTTGCGGCGACACCTCTCCCACGGGGAGAGGATTTCATTTTCTCTTTTCAGGGGAAGCCGGGCCCGCCATACGAGGCCCCCGCGTTCGAATCGCCTAGACTTCCCCCAATGTCCTCCTCCGATAAGACCCCCTCCCTGTTTGGCGACGACGACGCCCTCGCCCCGGTTCCGGCCGCGCCGCTGCTGAGCAGCGTGGAGCCGCGCGTCGAGGCGACGCCGCGTCCGATCCCGCCGCCCCCGCCTTCGTCCAAGCCCGCGCCCGCCGCCAAGCCTTCGGCCCCCGGCGAGTACTCGGCCGCCGACATCGAGGTGCTGGAAGGCCTGGAGCCGGTCCGCAAGCGGCCGGGCATGTACATCGGCGGCACTGACGAGCGGGCCCTGCACCACCTGTTCGCCGAAGTGCTCGACAACTCGATGGACGAGGCCGTGGCCGGCTTCGCCAAGACCATCGAGGTCAAGCTCGACGCCGACGGCTTCCTGTCGGTCAAGGACGACGGCCGCGGCATGCCCGTGGACCCGCACCCGAAGTACCCCGGCAAGTCGGCGCTGGAGGTCATCATGACCGTCCTGCACGCCGGCGGTAAGTTCACGGGCAAGGCCTACGAGACCTCCGGCGGCCTGCACGGCGTCGGCGCCAGCGTCGTCAACGCCCTGTCCGAGCGCGTCGAGGTCACCGTCTGGCGCGACGGCTTCGAGCACCTACAGGTCTTCGCCCGCGGCAAGCCCCTGGGGCCGATCCAGCAGGTCGCGCCGTCGAAGAAGAAGGGCACCATGGTGCGCTTCAAGCCCGACGACGAGATCTTCGGCGAGGGGACCAACTTCAAGCCTGCGCGCCTGTACCGCATGGCGCGGTCGAAGGCGTACCTGTTCCGTGGCGTGCAGATCAAATGGTCCTGCGATCCCTCGCGGATCCACGACCAGACCCCGCCCGAAGCCACGTTCCACTTCCCCAACGGCCTGGCCGACTTCCTGGCCGAGCGGACCAAGGGCCTGACCACGATCACGCCCGAGAGCTTCTCGGGCCGCATCGAGCGTCAGGGCGAGGCCGGCGCCGTCGAGTGGGCCGTCACCTGGACGCCCCAGGGCTTCGGCGAGCACGACGGCTTCATGCAGTCGTACTGCAACACCGTCCCGACGCCCGAGGGCGGCACCCACGAGAGCGGCTTCCGCGCCGCCCTGACCCGGGGCCTCAAGGCCTATGCCGAGCTCAAGGGCGAGAAGCGCGGCGGCATCATCACCGCCGACGACGTCGTCGCCCAGGCCGGGGCGCTGATCTCGGTGTTCATCAAGAACCCCGAGTTCCAGGGCCAGACCAAGGAGAAGCTCTCCACCAGCGAGGCCCAGCGCTTCGTCGAGCAGGCCCTGCGCGACCCGTTCGACCTGTGGCTCAGCTCCAGCCCGAAGAACGCCCAGGCCCTGCTGGAGTTCGTCATCGAGCGGGCCGAGGAGCGCCTCAAGCGCCGCAAGGACAAGGAAGTCTCCCGCGCCTCGGCGACCCGCAAGCTGCGCCTGCCCGGCAAGCTGGCCGACTGCGCCGGGAGCGCGGTCGACGGCGCCGAGCTGTTCATCGTCGAGGGCGACAGCGCCGGCGGCTCGGCCAAGCAGGCCCGCGACCGCAAGTACCAGGCGATCCTGCCCCTGCGCGGCAAGATCCTGAACGTCGCCTCCGCGTCCGGCGAGAAGTTCACCGCCAACAAGGAGCTGTCGGACCTGATGCTGGCCCTGGGGGCCCAGGGCGGATCGAAGTACCGTGAAGAGGATCTGCGCTACGAGCGGATCATCATCATGACCGACGCCGACGTCGACGGCGCCCACATCGCCTCCCTGCTGATCACCTTCTTCTACCGCACCATGCCGGACGTGATCCGCCAGGGGCACCTGTTCCTGGCCCTGCCGCCGCTGTATCGCATCGCCCACGGCGGCAAGTCCGAATACGCCCGCGACGACGCCCACAAGGACGAGCTGCTGGCCACGGTCTTCAAGGGCAAGAAGCCCGAGATCGGCCGCTTCAAGGGCCTGGGCGAGATGATGGCCGCCCAGCTGAAGGAGACCACCATGGACCCCAAGAAGCGCACCCTGGCCCGCGTCACCCTGCCCCGCCACGAGGAAAGCGTCGAGGAACTGGTCGAGACCCTGATGGGCCGCAAGCCGGAGCTGCGGTTCAGGTTCATCCAGGAAAACGCCGAGTTCGCGACGGCGGATCTGGATCTGTAGGGCAGTAAGCGCCCCCTCCGTCACGCGGCTGCGCCGCGCGCCACCTCCCCCGTTTCACGGGTGAGGAGGAAACCGTCATCCTCCCCCGCTTGCGGGGGAGGTGGATCGGCGCGGAACGCGACGAGACGGAGGGGGCGCTCTCTTCCAAGCACGCCCCCGCCGCTTCACGCGGCCGCCCGCTGAAGGGATGGAAAGGGACGCGGAGCGCCGGACATCCGTCCGGAAGAATTTAATAAATACCGTTTCGACGAAGCCCGACGCTCCGCGCGACCGTTATCCGCCAGCGTCCCGTCGGGTGGCCCTGTTCAGGCCTTACCGGGACCCAGGCCTCCCGTTTCCGAGAGACCCAGCGGTCGGAGAGGACGGGCTTTCAGCCAAACACGCCCTTTTGCCTCCAACCACGCCGACGGCGGGCGGGTGAGCCCAGCAAGCTCATCCCCGGACCGTCCCGAGTATCCCCCTCGAACCTGTCCCCGCTCGATCGCCCCCCGTCGCCGCAAATGGTCGCTGGCCATGCGCCCTTTCCTCGCGACGAGGTGGGTAAAGCATAAGGGCGGTTTCAACGCGGATGATGGAGCGGGGTGTAAAAGTGGGAAGTTGTTGAAATCGTTGGGTTCGATTCCGGATACGCGGATGATAGAGCGCCACGAACGCTCGTAAAAGATCCTCCCCCGCGATGCGGGGGAGGTGTCGCGGAGCGACGGAGGGGGCTAGCTGGAAGGCGGCCGCGTTCGCCCCCTCCGGCCCTCTGGGCCACCTCCCCCGCATCGCGGGGGAGGATCTTGAAACTAAGCCCCCTGCTCGGCCCGCATCCGATACGCCATCACCGCCGTATGCCCCAGCCGCTCCACGAGCCGCCAATTGACGATCGCCCCCAGCGGCGCGCCGACCACGGGTAGGAACTGGGCCAGTTTCGCCAGGTCGATGTGGTCGCGGTACTGCTGCTGGAAGGCGCGCCAGTCGAAGTCGTCGAGGTGGGCCGGATGGGTCTTGGCGTCCCAGTCCTGCATCGCCTCCATCACCCGCGCGCGGTGTTCGGCGTCCGAGAACGCCAGCTCGAAGATGTGCAGGATGAACAATCGCTCGCTCAGCGCCCGCCCGTCGTGGCCGAAGATGGCGGCGATCTCGAACAACAGCTTGATCTTGAAGCTCATCAGCAGCGGGAAGTCGGCCGCCGCCGCCAGGAAGCCCCCGGCCCCGGTCACCCCGCCCTCGACGGCCGCCGTCTTCTTCCAGCCGTCGATCGCCTTGGCCGCCCGCGCCCGTCGCTCCTCCAGCGTCAGGCCGATCTGAGGCGCGCCGGTCATGAAGTCCGAGCCCGTCAGCATGCCCCGCGTCATGCCCTCGATCGCCGTGGTGATGGCGGCGTGGACCTTCTCGGGGATCATCCGGTTGATCCGCCGCTGCGTCGCCCGCGCCAGGCCGTTCAGCGCCCCCGGCGGCCGGAGGACCTCGTCGCGCCAGGCCAGGATGTCGGGGGAAAGGGGCATGAGGTTGAGATAACCCTTCTCCCCTTGCGGGAGAAGGTGGCGCGAAGCGCCGGATGAGGGGTCGCGCCGCCGAGAAACCCCTCATCCGTCCCGCTGCGCGGTCCACCTTCTCCCGCGGGGGGAGAAGGGCTTAGTGTTTCCCCATGACCAACGCCCAGCGCCTGACCCTGGTGCGCGCCGCGCACACGGTGATCTATGTGGTGATGGCCGGCGCGTCGCTGGTGGTGCTGGCGGCCGGGATCACCGGCGCGACCGGCCCCTGGCTGTGGGTCGCCGGCGGCCTGGTGGCGGTCGAGAGCGTGGTCTTCGCCGCCTACGGCTTCAAGTGCCCGATGACGGCGATGGCGGTGAAGTACGGCGCGACCCCGGACGGCGCCTGGGACACCTTCTTCCCCGAACGCTGCACCCGCCACACCTTCCGGGTGTTCGGCCCGGTGATCCTGGTGGGGTTCGCGCTGCTGGCGGCGCGGTGGACGTTGGGGTGAGAGGGTCCTTCTCCCTCCCCCAACCAACAAGCCCCGTCATTCCCGCCCTTGTGGCGGGAGCCCCTGGTTCAGCTGACACGTGAAGCGCCAGCGGACCGCCAGCGGTCCGCCCCACTCGCCCTTGCGGCCGATAGAGGGGTTCCCGCCACAAGGGCGGGAATGACGGCGGGTATAGGGATCTGTGTGCCGCCCCCTTCTCGCCCGAGAAGGAGCCATCCTTACATCTCACGGCGAGACGATCGCAGGGCTGTCCAAGTCACTAAAGGCATGCCCTCGGGCCGGCGAAGCCGGTCCCGGGGGACGACGCTCCGCGTCGCCGCCGCGCGGCCGCCCGGAGGGCGGTCCTTGACTGACTTGGTCAGTCCTGCACGCTGCAGCCTCCAAGAGATTTAAGGACGGGACCGCGCGGGGGCACCCGGCGTTCTAGTAAGCTGAACATCTGAACCGACGGCGATGGCTTAAACAGACCTGCGACGCCCTTACTAGGTTAAAATTCCAACGCGTCCCTTGGCTTGAGACGCCTAGGTGGAACTTCCCCCTGCTCTGCTCCCAGATCTGTCAAAATCGCATCTAGCGCATCTTCAGCCCCCGTCGCTCGGCGAGCAACCCGCCTCAGAAGATCCGACATAAGCATATAATAATTCTTATATCCCTCCACCCTCGGAATAGAATCCACAAGATCTACATCAGTAAAAGAGTCGATAGTTTTATCGCTATCGTCAACTATAGACAAAACGATATCGGGGTCACCATTACCCCTATATTCGGACTCTATAGCAACCCTACGGTTCCCAATTTTAGCAACATATCGCCCCCCCGCCTCAGTGACGGACCACTCAACCTTAGAACCCAAAGTTAATTCATATAGCTTCTCAACAAGAAAAGCATACTTGTCGACGGTCGAGGCAGTCATTACACATCCCTTTCCAGCGCAATACTTGTTCTCGCCAGAACTTCCGAGAATCTTCTATTGGAATTTATCATTATGGAAACATTACCCGGACTCTTCTGCTTTTGCAGCGAAAGCTCAATAGTCTCAGAGAACTGCGCAACTTCGGATAGAACATCACTCAGCGCCTGGATGCGATCTGCGGTTAGGTTCGACGGCAATTCGGTCAGACGAACAAGCGCATGTCGAGCATCGCTATAACTCTCAACTGCCTCGGCCCAGCTATGGCGCTTCAAATGCCGGTCCGTCTCGCGGAGCGCAGAGGAGGCCCGGGAAACCTCGAAAACTGCGTCGTAAGTTGCAACGCGGGACTTGATCGCAGCAACTGCGTTCGCTGCGGCCTTGGTGGCGTTTGCCGTGCGCCATAACTGCCAACCGGTAATTGGAAAGCCAATGATAGCGAGGAGCGTGCCTAGAATTCCTGCAAGGAAGCTCCAGCCACTCACCTTAACTGCATTGGCTGGATCCATCGCCCAGCGGAAGAAATCGAACACAGGCCCTCCCAGGTAACCCGCGTAGAGTGTGCGAGTAGTGCTTAGGTAGCAAGATGCATCTCGCAACCCCATCCACACCTCCCGCCCCTCCATCCCCAGCCTCCCGACCCCCGCCACCTCCCCAGCGGGGCCATACCGCCCTATATCCTGGTCCTGACGTTCACCACGCTGGGACCTTGCGTTGTCCACCCAGTTCCGACTGCCGCTGACCGCCGCGCCGACCTATGCTCGCGAGGACTTCGCCGTCTCGCCGAGCAACGCCGACGCCGTGGCGCGGGTCGAGGCCTGGCCGGCCTGGCCCGAGGGGCGGCTGGCGCTGATCGGGCCGGCGGGGGTGGGCAAGACGCATCTGGCCAGGGCCTGGGCGGCGGCGCATGACGCCGTGGTGGTCGAGGCGACCGGCGACGACGCGCCCGACCTCCCCGCCCTGCGCGGCAAGGCGATCCTGGTCGAGGACGCCGACCGGCGCGCCGAGGGGACCGCGCTATCGGACGAGGCGCTGTTCCACATCCTCAACATGGCCGGGGTCGACGGCGGGACCGTGCTGCTGACCGGGCGCGCGGCCCCGGTGGGCTGGGCGGCGAACGTGCCGGACCTGCGCTCGCGGCTCAACGCGCTGTGCGTGGCCTCGATCGAGGCGCCCGACGACGTGGTGCTGGAAGCGGTGCTGCGGCGGGCCTTCGAACACCGGCTGCTGAAGCCCGATCCGGACCTCTATCCCTACCTCCTGCTGCGCCTCCCCCGCTCGGCCGCCGAGGCGATCGCGGCGGCGGACCTGCTGGACGAAGCCGCGGCCCAGATGCGGCGCGAGCTGAACAAGGCGCTGGCCCGCGAGGTGCTGGGGGATTTCGAGGGGGATGAGGAGGGGTAGAAACTCCGCCTCCTCCATAGTTAGCCTCCGTCATTCCCGCCCTTGTGGCGGGAACCCCTCTATCCGCCGCAAGTGCGGGAGGGGCGGACCGCAAGCGGTCCGCTTACGGCTCACGTGTCAGCTGAACCAGGGGTTCCCGCCACAAGGGCGGGAATGACGGGTGTTTATGATGGAAAAGCCGGCGCTCGTTCCCCTGTCTTCTTCCCGTCACTTGCCTCGTTCACCATGGCGGAACAAAGTTCGCCTATAGTGATCTCATGACCGACGCCTCGACGATGACCCTGGCCGCCGCCAATACTCCGCAGACGGACGAAACCGCCAGCCTGGTGCTGGACGGCGAGCTGATGGCCTCGCCCGAGCGGTTCTTCAATCGCGAACTGTCGTGGCTGGCCTTCAACCAGCGGGTGCTGGAGGAGAGCGGCAATCCGCGACATCCGCTGCTGGAGCGGCTGCGGTTCCTGTCGATCTCGGCCAACAACCTCGACGAATTCTACATGGTCCGCGTGGCCGGCCTGAAAGGCCAGGTGCGCGAGGGCGTGCGGGTGGTCAGCCAGGATGGCCTGACCCCCGGCGAGCAGCTGACGCGCATCAACGCCTCGGCCGCCGAGCTGATGGCCGAGCAGCAGAAGATCTGGCGCCAGGTCCGCACCGAGCTGTGGGACGAGGGGCTGAAGCTGCTCGACGCCAAGGACATCGAGGGCGAGGACAAGGAACGGGCCGAGGAGATCTTCACCAACCAGATCTTCCCCGTGCTGACGCCGCTGGCGATCGACCCCGCCCACCCGTTCCCGTTCATCCCGAACCTGGGCTTCTGCCTGGCGCTGAAGCTGCGTCGCATCGCGGACGACAAGCACCTCTACGCCCTGGCGCCGATCC